>UQWQ01000086.1 GCA_900544755.1 uncultured Collinsella sp.
GCCGAAACATCGACATTGCCTTGGTCGAAACCTGCCAAAAAGGGACAGGTTTATTTTGGTCGGTTTTATCTGGGCAAACGTGGTCATCTATCGCAATGTAGTCGTTGGGGACGTTCTTGTTTGACTAGTCGTTTAAGAACGTCCCCAACGACTACATAGTATGAGAGTGGATAATCTCCTGGTATGAGCCCATATTCATGCTCAAGGTGGGGGATTATCCACTCTCGTTTCTGTTCTTCCTACATTTGTAGGAGCAGTTCGTGGAGGCGGGTGTCTTCGTCGAGTTCGGGGTGGAAGGTTACGCCGAGCTGGTTGCCTTGGCGGGCGGCGACGATGCGCCCGTCGACTTTCGCTAAGGCCTTGGCGTCGCCGTGGACCTCGACGATGCGGGGCGCGCGGATAAACGTCAGCGGCACTTCACCGTCGATGCCGGCTACCTGCCCCTTGGTTCGAAAACTGCCGAGCTGCCTGCCGTAGGCATTGCGCTCGACAAGTACATCCATGGTTGCCAAACGCGGCGTCCCCTTATCGTCATGGGCGGCAAGGTCGTGAGCCAGCAGAATCAGGCCGGCGCAGGTGCCCAGGACGGGCATGCCTTTAGCGATGCGGGCACGAAGCTCCTCGAGCATGCCCAACTCATCAAGCAGCTTCCCTTGAACGGTAGACTCGCCGCCGGGAAGTACCAGACGGTCAAAGTCCTGCTTCAAATCAGCCGCCTGCCTCAGCTCAATACAACGTGCGCCCAGCTCGGACAGGCTTGCCTCGTGCTCGGCAAAAGCACCTTGGACCGCCAGCACGGCGACCGTCTGGTCTGCGTAATCGCTCATGTGCGATCCTTTCTGTTGGACTAGCGCCCGCGCTCCTCCATGATGATCTCGATCTCGTCGGCGTTGATGCCGACCATGGCCTCGCCCAGGTCCTCCGAAAGCTCGGCGATGAGTTTGGCGTCGGTGAAGTTTGCCACGGCCTTGACAATGGCGGCTGCGCGCTTGGCGGGGTCGCCGCTCTTAAAGATGCCCGAGCCGACAAAGACACCTTCGGCGCCCAGCTGCATCATCAGCGCGGCGTCGGCGGGGGTCGCTACGCCGCCGGCGGCAAAGTTCACGACGGGGAGCTTGCCCGTGGCATGGACCTCGCGGACCAGCTCGACCGGCACCTGCAGTTGCTTGGCTGCCTCAAAGAGCTCGTCGTCACGCAGGGCAACAACGTCGCGGATCTGCTTTTGGATCTTGCGCATATGGCGCACGGCCTGGACCACGTCGCCCGTGCCCGGCTCGCCCTTGGTGCGGATCATCGTGGCGCCCTCGGCGACGCGGCGCAGCGCCTCGCCCAGGTCACGGGCACCGCAGACAAACGGGACGTCAAACTGGGTCTTGTCGATGTGGTAGACATCGTCGGCGGGGGAGAGAACCTCGGACTCATCGATGTAGTCGATCTCGATGGCCTGCAGGATCTGCGCCTCAACAATGTGGCCGATGCGGCACTTGGCCATGACAGGGATGGAGACGGCCTCTTGAATGCCCTTGATCATCTTGGGGTCACTCATGCGCGACACGCCGCCGGCGGCGCGGATGTCGGCTGGAATGCGCTCGAGTGCCATGACGGCACAGGCGCCCGCCTCTTCGGCGATGCGTGCCTGCTCGGGCGTGGTGACGTCCATGATGACGCCGCCCTTGAGCATCTGCGCGAGCTCGCGGTTGAGTTTAACGCGATCGGCCTTGCTGGTCTGTTCTGCCATGGTTGCTCCCTTGGTTGGCATGTGCATTGCTTGACGGAATATCCTATCGGGGAGCTGGGCATGGCGAAATGCTCAGTTTTCGGGATAATAACAAGGTCAGACTAATACCAGATTGAATGACTCGATAAGGTCAGGTGACAAACTCATGCTTGACTATAATTTGGAAAACCGCGGCGAAGCATCGCTCTATGAGTATATTTACCAGCAAATTCGAGATGATATCGTAGCTGGACGTATTGCGACGGGGGAGCATCTGCCGTCCAAGCGCGCCTTTGCGAGTCATCTGGGAATCAGTGTCATTACCATCGAGAATGCATATAGCCAGTTGCTTGCCGAGGGTTATATTTGCTCAAAGCCGCGGCGTGGTTACTACGCGTGCGAGCTTCCCGATGCACCGGTTTTGTCTTTGGCCGCGGGGGATATCGACCGAGATGCTGTCTCTGTTGGCCCCAGCGCGCATGATTCCGACGGACAGACCGAGCAGTTCGAGGCTCTTTCTCCTTCCGCTTTGGAGGCGGCGCGGCTTTGGCAAAGCGCGCTGCGGGCGACACTGACGTCCGAAGACGAGCGCGAAATCTTTTCGCCCGCGCCGGCGCAGGGCACCGCTCGGCTGCGACGTGCGATTGCGCACCATCTGCGCGGGACAAGGGGTATGAATGTCGACCCCAACAACATCGTTATCGGTGCGGGCGCCCAGTTGCTCGATACCATGTTGGTTCAGCTGCTTGGCGCGGACAAGGTGTATGCCGTTGAGGATCCGGGCTATTTGCGCCTGACGCGCATCTATCAGGCCATGGGTTGCGAAGTGCGGCATATCCCGTTGGACGGTGAGGGCGTGGACTTGAGCGCTCTGCAGAAAACCGGGGCGGATGTCCTTCACCTGATGCCGTCCCATCAGTATCCGACCGGCCTTGTGACGAGCATTGCGCGTCGCTATGCCCTGCTGGGCTGGGCCGCCGAGCAGCCGGACCGGTATCTCATCGAAGATGACTTTGATTGCGAGTTTCGCCTTGCCGGTAAGCCGATTCCCGCGCTTGCGTCGATCGATGCCGCCCAATCGGTCATCTACACCAACACCTTTTCAAAAAGTCTGTCGTCGGCCCTGCGTTTGGCGTATATGGTCCTGCCCGATGAGCTGATGGAACGGTTTAGGCGCAACCTTGGCTTTTACGCCTCGTCGGTGAGTTCTGTTGACCAGGTCGCTTTGGCGCGTTTGCTGGAATCGGGTGATTACGAGCGGCATGTGAACCGCGTGCGCGTTCGTGCTCGCGAGGCGCGCGATGGCCTGGCGGCGCTTGTACGGAAGGCATTTCCGGCGGGGGAGGTCTCGATCGAGTACGCAGACGCGGGTCTTTACTGCACCGTCGTCCTGACCAAGGATAATGCGGGGGAGAGCTTTGCGAAGGCTCTCGCTGACGCCCGTATTTCCTATATCGATATCGACGATTGCCTATGGGCGTCCGATCGGGCGTTGACTAAGAATGCGCCGTCTCGCGTTCTCATTCAATACGACGACCTGAGCCCTCACTCGCTCATCGTTCTTCAAGAACAGCTGCAATAAGCCCACGAAAAAGGCCCGAACCATGCGGTTCGGGCCTTATGAAGCTAGAGGTTATGTCTCAGGCGGTTGGCTTAGCCAAAGTAGCGCTTGAGCAGACCGGCGAAAGCCTTGCCGTGGCGAGCCTCGTCGCGAGCCATCTCGTGCACGGTGTCGTGGATGGCATCGAGGCCAGCGGCCTTGGCGCGCTTGGCAAGATCGGTCTTGCCGGCGGTGGCGCCGTTCTCGGCCTCAACGCGCATCTCGAGGTTCTTCTTGGTGGAGTCGGTCACGACCTCGCCCAGGAGCTCGGCGAACTTGGCGGCGTGCTCGGCCTCCTCGTGGGCGGCCTTCTCCCAGTACAGGCCGATCTCGGGATAACCCTCGCGATGAGCAACGCGAGCCATGGCCAGGTACATACCGACCTCGGAGCACTCGCCCTCAAAGTTGGCGCGCAGGTCGGCAACGATATCCTCGGAGACGCCCTCCATCTTGGCGACGCCCACAACGTGCTCGGCAGCCCACTCGAGCTGGCCCTCCTCCTGCTTCAGGAAACGAGAACCGGGAACGCCGCACTGGGGGCACTTGAAATCCTCGGGCAGCTGGTCGCCGTCGAACTCTTCCACATAACCGCAAACGGGGCAAACAAACTTCATGATTCGATCCTTTCGATCGATGGCGATGGAGCGCTCGTCCGGTCCCGTAAGGGCCCTCTCCGGACGTGCGTCTTGACGAGTTCTATTATCCATAAATGCGACCGAATGTGAAGCCTATTAGGAATGATTTTTAATAAAATAATTTTGAGATGTGAAGATGTTGATTGATTAACGGTTTGCAAGTCATATACGGACGCCGATGAGTACAATCGGTCGAGCAAATGTTGACCAATCAACAAATGAAGGAGCTTCCTTTATGCATCTAGCCCGCCGCGCCTGGTGCCGAACGTATCAAACGGTTTTTCGCATTGCATTGCCGGTGCTGCCCTATACCGAGCCACGCATTTTAGAGCACGCTGAGGAAGTGCCCGCAGTGCTTCAAAAGCGTTCAATACAGCATGTTCTTATCGTGACAGATCCCGGCATTGCCCGTCTGGGGCTCACGGCACCGCTCGAGACAGCGCTCGCGTCCAAGGGAATTAGCGCTGCGGTCTATGCCGAAACACGTGCGAACCCCACGGTCTCAAACGTGGAGGAAGCGGCATCTCTGTATCGAGAGAGCGCCTGCCAGGCCATTATCGGCTTTGGCGGCGGTTCGGCCATGGACTGCGCCAAGGGCGTGGGCGCGCGCATCGCGCAGCCAAAGAAGCCCATCAACAAGATGCGCGGCCTGTTGCGTATCCATCGTCGCCTGCCGCTGCTCATCGCCGTTCCCACCACGGCGGGCACGGGAAGCGAGGTCACGCTTGCAGCGGTAATTACCGACGACGAGACGCACTACAAGTATCCCATTAACGACTTTGTGCTGATCCCGCGCTTTGCGGTGCACGACCCCGAGTTTACGCGCGGCCTGCCCGCCTCCATTACGGGGCAAACGGGCATGGACGCCCTGACACATGCCGTCGAGGCCTTTATCGGGCGCAGCACCACGCCCTATACGCGCAAGATGGCGCGCCAGGCGGTGCAGCTCATCCACGACAATTTGCTCGAGGCCTATGAGTGCGGTGGCAACATGCGTGCGCGCCGCAATATGCTTTCGGCGGCGTATAAAGCGGGCGTTGCCTTTACGCGCTCTTATGTTGGATACGTCCATGCCATCGCGCACAGCCTGGGCGGGCGTTACGGGATTCCCCACGGCTTGGCCAACGCCATCATCCTGCCGCACATGCTTCGCGCCTATGGCGAAGCTGCTGCTCCCAAGCTCGCCGATCTCGCCCGCATGGCCGGCATTGCGCCGGCTAATGCGCTGGACAACGTGGCTGCTGAGGCCTTTATCGATTGGGTCGACCGCATGAACGCCGCCTTGGGCATACCCAAATATGTGACGGGCATTCGCCGCTCCGATATTCCACAAATGGCGGCCCATGCCGATGCCGAGGCCAATCCGCTATACCCCGTTCCGCTTCTAATGGACCGTTTGGAGCTCGAGCGTATGTACGAGGTCGTCGCGGGTGGTATGTTTGAGGGCGAGAATTAGGAGGGTCCATGAACACCGAGGAAATTGCGCGCATCGTCGGCGATCAGCGCGCCTACTTTAAGACACACGCCACGTTTGATGTCGATGCTCGACGTCGTGCGCTCGTGAGTTTATGCGATGCGGTGCGGGCCCACGAGGCCGATATTGCCCATGCGCTCAAGACCGATTTGGGTAAGTCACATGACGAGGCGTATATGTGCGAGATCGGCACCTCGCTTTCCGAGATTCGACATCAGATTGCGCATGTGGCCCGATGGAGCCGTGCCCACTTGCGCCCGTGCGACCTCGCCAATGCTATTAGTGTGTGCAAGACGCAGTCCGTGCCCTATGGCGTCACACTCATCATGGCTCCGTGGAACTACCCGTTTTTGCTGACGCTCGAGCCGCTCGCTGGCGCTCTTGCCGCGGGCAACACCGTGGTCATCAAGCCGAGTGCCTATGCTCCGGCATCGAGCGCAGTGCTCAAGCAAATCTGCGAAGAAGCGTTTGATTCGCGCCTGGTGGCAGTTGTCGAGGGCGGGCGCGCCGAGAACGAAGCGCTGCTCGATGAGTGCTGGGACAAGATCTTCTTTACCGGTAGCGTTCCGGTCGGCAAGCTCGTCATGGAGCGCGCAAGTAAAAACCTTACGCCTGTGACGCTTGAACTGGGCGGAAAGAGTCCCTGCATCGTGGATGCGACGGCAAACTTGAAGGTCGCGGCACGGCGTATCGCCTTTGGTAAATGGCTCAACGTGGGGCAGACCTGCGTGGCGCCCGACTACCTGCTGGTCGATGCGCGCGTGCACGACGAGCTGCTGGATCTCATCAAGGAGGAGGCCCGCCGCATGTTTGGCGAGCATCCGCTCGACAATGAGAATTACGGTCATATTGTCAACGCTAAGCATTTCGCGCGCGTGCGCGGGCTGATCGACCCCGACAAGGTTGTGCTGGGAGGTACCGCGCGCAAGTCGTCGCTCAAGATTGAGCCGACGATTTTGGACGGCGTGGCGCCTGAGGACGCCGTAATGCAGGAGGAGATTTTCGGCCCAATCTTGCCGGTGCTGACGTTTGAGAGCTTGGATGAGGCCGAGGCGTTCATCACGAATCACCCGACGCCGCTGGCCCTGTATGTCTTTAGTCAGGATCGCGCGGTTCAGCAGTGCTTTGTGCGCTACGTACCCTTTGGCGGCGGCTGCGTTAATGACACCATCATGCACCTGGCTACGAGCCATATGGGCTTTGGCGGCATGGGGGCGAGCGGTATGGGGCAGTACCATGGACGCGAGAGCTTCGAAACGTTTAGCCACAAGAAGAGCATCGTGAACAAGGCAACGTGGCTGGACGTGCCATTCCGCTACGCTCCTTACGCAAGCTGGAAGCACAAGTTCGTGCGCATGTTTGTGCATTAGAATCAGATGACATAGGGATAAACAAAGTGGCCGCCCCCGCGTAAGCGAAGACGGCCATTTCTCACGATGAAAACGTGTATCGGAGTTGGCAAGACCCGCTGCCACGGGTGCCATCCGTGTTCCTATCTTATCTGCAAGCGTTCCGTTGTGCAAGCGTTGCGGCAAACGATTGAAAGACGCAGACAGGATGAATTTGTGTCCGCACGGGCCCGTAGACTTCTCAACTACGTTGTGGATGCTCGCTAATCGGTAATGGAGGCGCACGTGTTTGATGACGATGACCTGTTCGATCTGACAGACGATCCGTTTGAGTGGGATTTGCTGCTCGATGACGATGAGTTGGAGCAGGACCGCAAAAAGCAAAAGGATAAGAACGCCCGGGGTAAAGGTTCGAATAAAAAGGACAAGCGCCGCCGAGGTCTGTTCGGTGGGCTCTTTGGGTAATTGTCGCATCGCTGCGTCTGTATACTAGACAGGTCTTATACGCGTTGCGAAATGAGGACAGAGACGATGATGTGGTTTACCGCCGACCTGCACCTGGGCGATACGAATATCCTGCACGACATGGATCGACCGTTTGACTCGGTCGAGGAGATGAACCGCCGTGTCATCGATGCCATCAACGAGTGCGTGGCTGTGGACGACCGCCTTTATGTCCTGGGAGACTTTACGTATCGATTGCCCCTGGCGGAAGCGGTGCGCCTGCGCGAGCGCATCGAATGTCAGAACGTAACGCTCATCTGCGGTAACCATGACGGCGACTGGGAAGATCCAGACGCGCCGCACATTTGGGATGAGGTGCGCGATTATCTGGAGGTCGCCCCCGGTTACGCTAAGGGCCATCGCCTGGTAATGAGCCATTACCCCATGCTCAGCTGGAACGGCAAGGCGCGTGGCGCCATCATGTTGCACGGGCACATTCACAGCAGGGGAGACCGCACCAACGCGCGCAACCGCGATCGCGAGCGCCCCATCTTTCGCTATGATGTCGGCCTCGATGCCAACGAGTACAAGCCCGTAAGCCGTGACCAAATCCTAGGCTTCTTTGGACTGTAGCTGTAAGTGCAGGTAGAATGAACGCGCCGCGCGGATGGTCTGTGCGGCGCGTTTCAGTAGGAGCGATGAATCCATGAGGGCTATCCAGCGCATTAACCATAACGCTGCCATCTGCGAAGACGGCGCGGGGCGTC
>UQWQ01000087.1 GCA_900544755.1 uncultured Collinsella sp.
GAAAGCACTTAATGTGCTTTCCGTCTTGCGCAGGACTGTAGAGCAGCAAACTTAATATATTTCGCCGCCCCTCTGCCAAGCCCAGGCGACTCCACGCACTTTACCTGCGTAAACAATGTGAGTGAAATATGAATCTCGATGGATACGCCCGCAGCCGTGTATACTAAACAGCTGTGTGTAACCAGGGGAGTATTCTGGCTGGACAAAATGCCTGCTTAATAGGGTTGTCAGGTAGTCTGGGCGAAATACAAGGCTGGGGAGCACGTCGTGTAAGTAGTGGTCCTCTAGGGGCGTACGCTCGGTGGTGTACGCATTGTCCCAAGACCACGCGAGAGTTGGGATCATATCTTGATCAGCATGATTCTCGGCCGCAAGATTGGCATGACCCAGGTTTGGGACGAGGACGATAACGTCGTTCCCGTCACGGTCATCCAGGCTGGCCCCTGCGCTGTCTCGCAGGTTAAAACTCAGGCAACCGACGGCTATGACGCCGTCCAGATCGGTTTCGGCGTCATCAAGGCCAAGAACGTGAACAAGCCCATGGCTGGTCACTTCGCCAAGGCTGGCGTCGAGCCTGTCCGCTTCCTTCGTGAGGTCCGCGTCGAGAACGGCGAGGAGCACAAGGTCGGCGAGGTCGTCACCGTCGCTGATTTCGCTGATGTCGAGAAGGTCGACGTCATCGGTACCTCCAAGGGTAAGGGCTTCCAGGGTCGCATCAAGCGCTGGGGTCAGCGCCGCGGTCCTATGACGCATGGTTCTCACTTCCAGCGTCACCCCGGTTCTATCGGTCAGTGCGCCTATCCTGCGCGCGTCCTCAAGGGCGTCAAGATGGCCGGTCACATGGGTAACGAGCGCGTTACCGTCAAGAACCTTTCCGTTGTCCGCATCGATGCCGAGCAGAACCTCATCTTGGTCAAGGGCGCTGTCCCGGGTGCCAAGAATGGTCTCGTCGCCATCCGTATGGCCTAAGGGCCCAGCCCATTTAGCCCAGCGTCATACCAAGGAGAACACTTAAATGGCAAAGTTTGAAGTAAAGAACAGCGAGGGCAAGAAGGTCGCCGAGGCCGAGCTCGCCGCTGAGGTGTACGGCATCGAGCCGAACATCCACGTTATGCACCACATCGTCAAGTGCCAGATGGCCTCTTGGCGTCAGGGCACCCAGTCTGCTAAGGGTCGCTCTGAGGTTTCCGGTGGCGGCAAGAAGCCTTGGCGTCAGAAGGGCACCGGCCGTGCCCGCCAGGGTTCCATCCGTGCTGCCCAGTGGCGTCACGGTGGCGTCGTCTTCGCCCCCAAGCCCCGTTCCTACGCTAAGCGTATGAACAACAAGGAGGTCAAGCTGGCTATGCGCTCCGCGCTGTCCGCCAAGCTGGCCGATGGCGAGCTCGTGCTCGTCGACGACTACGGCTTCGAGAAGCCTTCCACCAAGGCTGCCGTCGCCATGCTCAAGGCTCTCGGCCTTGAGGGCAAGCGTCTGACCATCATCGTTCGCGATGAGGACGTCAACGCCTACCTGTCGTTCCGCAACATTCCCAAGACGTTCATCATCACCGCTGACGAGGCCAACACCTACGATCTCGTCAACAACAACGCTGTGCTGATGCCCGCCGACATCGCCGCTCACTTCGGGGAGGTGCTTGCATAAATGACCGCCCACGAGATCATCATCCGTCCGATCGTGTCCGAGCGTTCCTTCTCCGGCATGGAGCAGAACAAGTACACGTTCGAGGTCGCCAAGGATGCTAACAAGTATCAGATCAAGGACGCTGTCGAGGAGATCTTCGGCGTCAAGGTCGTTCGCGTGAACACCTTGACGGTCAAGCCCAAGACCAAGCGCGTGCGCTATGTCGCCGGCAAGACCCGTTCTTGGAAGAAGGCCATCGTCACGCTGGCCGAGGGCGACACCATCGAGGTCTTTGGCAACCAGGCCTAAGACTCGCTGCTGTTGAGTGAGCTCATGCCTCCCAAATAGGGGAGGCGAGAGCTCAAGGTTTCGGGCGTATAAAATGGACACGCCCGGAACCGTGTATACGTCCGGTGTCATCGCACCCGAGGCAGAACCTCGAATCCCTGTCTGCGATGGCTAACGGATTCCTATTGAAAGGGATTGTAATGGCTGTAAAGCACCTTAAGCCGACCTCCGCTGGTAGGCGTTGGCAGACGATCTCCGATTTCTCTGAGATCACCTGCACCAAGCCCGAGAAGTCTCTTCTCGAGCCCCTGCCCAAGAAGGCCGGTCGTAACAACAACGGCCGCATCACCACCCGCCACCAGGGCGGCGGCGTGAAGCGTCGTTACCGCGTGATCGACTTCAAGCGCAACAAGGACGGCGTGCCCGCCAAGGTTGCCACGATCGAGTACGATCCGAACCGTTCCGCTCGCATCGCTCTGCTGCACTACGCTGACGGTGAGAAGCGCTACATCTTGGCCCCCAAGGGCCTCGAGGTCGGTCAGACCATCATGTCCGGTTCTGACGCCGACATCAAGCCGGGCAACGCTCTGCCCCTCGCCGACATCCCCGTCGGTACGCTCATCCACGCCGTTGAGTTCCAGCCGGGCAAGGGCGCCGCTATCGCCCGTTCCGCCGGTAACTCCTGCCAGCTGATGGGTAAGGAGGGCAAGTACGCCATCGTCCGTATGCCTTCCTCCGAGATGCGTCGCATCCTCGTTACCTGCCGCGCCACCGTTGGTGAGGTCGGCAACGCCGATCACGCCAACATCGTCATCGGCAAGGCCGGCCGTAAGCGTCACATGAACGTGCGCCCGACCGTCCGCGGTACCGTCATGAACCCTGTCGACCACCCGCACGGCGGTGGCGAGGGCAAGAACCACACCTCTGGTCGTCCCTCTGTTACCCCCTGGGGTAAGCCGACGAAGGGCCTTCGTACGCGCAAGAAGAAGAAGGTCTCGAACCAGCACATCATTCGTCGCCGTAAGAAGTAATTTCGGATACCGAGTTTTAGGAGAAAGCACTTATGAGCAGAAGTCTCAAAAAGGGCCCGTTCGTGGAGACTCGCCTTCTCTCGCGTATCACCGCGATGAACGAGGCTGGCAAGAAGGACGTCGTGAAGACCTGGTCCCGCGCGTCCACCATCTTCCCCGAGATGGTTGGTCACACCATCGCCGTCCACGACGGCCGCAAGCATGTGCCCGTGTATGTTACCGAGTCCATGGTTGGTCACAAGCTCGGCGAGTTCGCGCCGACTCGTACGTTCCGTGGCCACAAGGCCAAATAGGGGGTTAACCGTAAATGGCAACTAAGTCTATTGAAACTGAGGCCACCGAGGTTCGCGCCGTCGCTAAGTACGTGCGTGTTTCCCCCAGCAAGGCCCGCCTGGTGGTCGATCTGATCCGCCGCAAGCCTGTCGCTCAGGCCTTCGACATCCTCCACTTCTGCGACCGCGCCGTCGCCGTGGATGTCGAGAAGGTTCTCCGTTCCGCCGTTGCGAACGCCGAGAACAACAACGGTCTGCGTGCCGACAACCTGGTTGTCGCCGCTGCCTATGTTGACGAGGGTCCGACGCTTAAGCGCATCCGTCCCCGCGCCAAGGGTTCCGCTTCTCGCATTCTGAAGCGTACTTCCCACATCACCGTCGTCGTTGCTCCTCGAAAGGAGGCGTAAAGCTGTATGGGTCAGAAAGTCTACCCCACCGGCTTCCGTCTTGGCATCACCGAGAACTGGCGCTCCCGCTGGTTCGCAGAGAAGGATTACGCTAAGACCCTCGGTAACGATCTCGAGATCCGCAAGTACCTCGAGAAGCGTCTTTCCCGCGCAGCTGTCTCCCGCGTCGAGATCGAGCGCGCTGGCGACAAGGTGAAGGTCATCATCCTCACCGCTCGCCCCGGCGTTGTCATCGGTAAGAAGGGTGCCGAGATCGATACCCTCCGCACCGAGCTCGAGAAGGTCGCTGGCGTCTCCAAGGGCCAGCTCTCCGTCGACGTTGTCGAGATCAAGCGCCCCGAGCTCGACGCCAACCTCGTTGCTCAGTCTATCGCCGAGCAGCTCGAGGGCCGCGTTGCCTTCCGTCGCGCTATGCGCAAGGCTGTCCAGTCTGCCCGCAAGGCCGGCGCTAAGGGCATCCGTATCCAGTGCTCCGGTCGTCTCGGCGGTGCCGAGATGGGCCGTCGTGAGTGGTACCGCGAGGGTCGCGTGCCTCTGCACACCCTCCGTGCCAAGATCGACTACGGCACGGCTGTCGCCAGCACCACCATGGGCGCTTGCGGCGTGAAGGTCTGGATCTACCTGGGCGAGAAGCTCCCGGGCCAGCCTGTTCCCAACCCTGCACTCGAGGGCTCTTCCCGTCCTCGTCGTCGTAACTCCGAGAGGAGGGGTCAGTAGTGCTTGCCCCTAAGCGTATTCTTCACCGCAAGGTGCAGCGTGGCTCCATGAAGGGCCAGGCCAAGGGTAATACCGAGCTGCATTTCGGCGAGTTTGGTATCCAGGCTCTCGAGGCCCATTGGATCACCAACCGTCAGATCGAGGCCGCTCGTATTGCCATGACCCGCTACATGAAGCGTGGCGGTCGTGTCTACATCACGATCTTCCCCGATAAGCCCATCACCAAGAAGCCTGCCGAGACTCGCATGGGTTCTGGTAAGGGTAACCCCGAGGAGTGGGTGGCCGTCGTCAAGCCCGGCCGCATCATGTTCGAGGTCAAGGGCGTGCCCGAGGAGGTCGCTCGCGAGGCTCTGCGTCTTGCACAGCACAAGCTTCCCATCAAGACCAAGATTGTTGCTGCCAAGAACGCTGAGCAGCGCATCGAGAAGGAGATGGCTGAGGAGGCCGCTCTCGAGGCCAAGTGGGCTGCTGAGGACGCCGCCGCCGCCAAGGAGGAGAACTAATGAAGCCCGCAGAGATTCGTGAGCTCT
This sequence comes from uncultured Collinsella sp., assembly GCA_900544755.1. GTDB lineage: Bacteria > Actinomycetota > Coriobacteriia > Coriobacteriales > Coriobacteriaceae > Collinsella. The sequence continues at coordinate 4,867 of UQWQ01000087.1, forward strand.
CGGACGCTCAGCTCGTTGAGAAGCTGAAGGAAATGCGCGCCGAGCTCTTTAACCTTCGTTTCCAGATGGCCACCAGCCAGCTGGACAACACCGCTCGCGTCAACACCGTGAAGAAGGACATCGCTCGCGTCCTCACGGAGCAGCGCGCCCGCGAGATCGCAGCGGAGAAGTCCGCTGTCGCCGAGTAGGACCTAAGGAGAGAACATGACTGATTCGCGTAACTCGCGTAAGGTCCGTACGGGTGTCGTTACCTCCGTCTCCGGTGCCAAGACCATCGTTGTCACCATCACCGAGCGCAAGCGTCACCCCAAGTACGGCAAGATGATGACCAGCTCCAAGAAGCTGCACGCTCACGATGAGGAGTGCACGGCTGGCGTGGGCGATACCGTCCGCGTTATGGAGACCCGTCCTATGTCCAAGATGAAGCGTTGGCGCCTCATCGAGGTCGTCGAGCGCGCTAAATAAGCAGTCGCTCTTACGACTTGTACGTTTCCGAAGATGTGCGTATGCCTGGCTTGCATACCACGGGCCGTACAAAGGCTGCGCACCTCTCTTCGGTTCTTAGTTCGGAGGAACATCTACCATGATTCAGATGCAAACCATGCTGAACGTCGCCGACAACTCCGGCGCTCGCAAGATTCGCTGCATCAAGGTGCTTGGCGGTTCCAAGCGTCGTTATGCAGGCATCGGCGATGTGTTCATCGGTGCTGTCCAGGAGGCTACCCCTGGCGCCAACGTCAAGAAGAAGGACGTTGTCCGTTGCGTCGTCGTTCGCACCGTTAAGGAGATCCGCCGCAAGGATGGCTCCTACATTCGCTTTGATGAGAACGCCTGCGTTGTCATCAACAACGATGGTTCGCCCGTCGGCACCCGTATCTTCGGGCCCGTCGCTCGCGAGCTTCGTGACAAGAAGTACATGAAGATCGTCTCGCTCGCTCCCGAGACCCTGTAGTTAGGGGAGATATATGTATATCAAGAAGGGCGATAAGGTCCAGGTTCTCTCTGGTAAGGATCGCGGCAAGCAGGGCGTTGTCCTGCGTGCTCTCCCCGCCGAGAACAAGGTCGTTGTCGAGGGCGTTTCGGTCGTCAAGAAGGCCGTCAAGCCCAACGCTGCCAACCAGCAGGGCGGCATCGTTTCGCAGGAGGCTCCCATCGATGCCTCCAACGTCAATCTCGTTTGCCCCGAGTGCGGTAAGGTTACCCGCGTCGGTCACGAGAAGGACGGCAAGAACAAGCTGCGCGTCTGCAAGAAGTGCGGTCACAAGTTCTAAGCTGCCCGCAGCATCAAGTTGCTAGCAAAGGCCCGGATGCTACGGCACCCGGGCCTTTTTCTATCCCCACTCGATGGCTTCGGTTTTGCCGTCCCGTCATTCCGGTTGCATCCAGTTTTCGGTGCCGACTTGAATCGAGTGCCGCCAGGTGACACCCTGTCGCGTTTCGTCGGCTTCGGGGACAAAAGTCGGGACAACTCCAAAAACTATTTTCGAACTCAGGCCTTTGAGTTTTTGTTTTTGTCCCAAAGGGCGCGGCGGGATGCCTTTGGAGGCTCGATAGCGCCGAAAACGCCCGTTTTGAAACGCAAATGTCTTTTCGCGTGCAAGCCGCCAGCTGCAATAGGAAGTGAATCAACGCAGGTGGCTTTCAAGCAGTTTGCAAAACTGCAGGCTGCAGGTCTTCATTGCCAGTAGGAGAAATGAGTAGTCTCAGGTGGCTTGCCCATGAGTTGACGAACGGGATTTGAGATTACGCTGACGTCCGGAAACGCTTCGAGTACGGCGTTTCTTTTTTGGGGTTTGGGCGTAGCCCCTGCACCCGCGAGCGCGGGCCTTAAGCCCGCCGAGAGGGTGACGCGTCGAAAACGAAAGGGAAAGAGAGAAGGGGCCGTCCCTATCATTCAGCTTGCGACCGAAGTAGACAAGGAGACCCCCTGAGCCTGAATGATGCCCCACAGACCGCGTCCGACCGAGCTCAAGCCGAGCTTTTCCTGACGTCCGCCTTCGCGGAGATGATGGCTGGATTGGCAACACTTATTTGGACGATTCCGGGAGGGACGGCCCCGCCTCCCCGAACTCGACCGGCGACATGTAGCCCAGCGTCGAGTGGATCCTGAAGTTGTTGTACCAGTGTACGTAGTCCGAGAGCTTGGCCCGGAGCTCGCGCGTCGTGCCGAACGTCTCGCGGTGGACGAGCTCGGCCTTCAGTATCCTGTTGGTCGACTCGTCCACGGCGTTGTCGTAGGGGCAGCCCTTGGCCGACAGCGATCTCTCTACGCCGAAGGCCTCGAGCATCAGGTCGATCTCGGCGCTGTCGAACTCGCTGCCGCGGTCCGTGCGGAATACCTCGATGCCCGCGCTGCGCCGACATGGGGCAGCGGCCCCCGTTGGCCGCCATGGCCCTCACTTCCGAGCGTATACCGGCGCCGCTCGTCTTAAGACGTCGACCTCCATCCGGAGCCTGCGGTTCTCGCGCTTGGGCTCCAGGATCCGGTTCTACTCGGGCGTGCGGTTGTCGGCGGCGCGCGGCGAGCCGGTCTCGTTTATCGACTTGACCCGCCTCTCCACGGTGCTCTTGTCGAGGTCGCACTCGTCCATGGCCTCGCGCCTGGGCTTTCCGGCGTTGTGGAGGTCGACTATCTTCCTCTTGAACTCGTCGGTGAAATGCCTCGGTCTGGGGCCGGTCGAGGCCGAGCCCCCGGTCCGGCTGGGATAGCATGTCGCTGCGGGCCATCGTCTTTCCTCTCGTCGAATATCTAGGCGCTGACGATTCCAGGCGATGGCCCTCTCTCGCTCCTTACACCTCGATTGTGCGCGCTCCCCCCCCCAGCGGGCCCGGATCGAGCGATTCGGGCCCGCTTTTGGGGCCTGCCGGAAACCCAGTGGTCAAAAAAGGCCAAATATGAGTACTGTTACCAGTTTAGTGGCAGCCAAATGGCCTCAAAAATCGGTGCCAGAGGCCAAAAGTGCATCGATTATCGTTCTTCAGAGTCGCGATCAGGGGTAGCGCGCAGAGATGTGGTGTAAGAGGCGGGGAATGC
>UQWQ01000088.1 GCA_900544755.1 uncultured Collinsella sp.
GCCAAACACGTCTTTGAATTTGGCGTAAAAATACGACATGTTGGAAATGCCCACCTTTTGGGCCACGCGCGTAATCGAGAGCCCGGTGTTGTTGAGCAGATAAGCGGCTTCGCTGAGCTGCTGGTCGAGCTTGATCTGCGAAAACGTGCGTCCTGTTTTCTCCTTGATGAGGTTGCTGAGGTAGGCGGGACTGTATCCTGCGATGGCCGCGGCGCTCTCGAGCGTGCAGGTCTTGTACTCCTGCTCCACGTGTTTGAGCACCCGTACGATGCGGTCGTCGTCGGTTGATTTTTGGTCAAACGATTCCCGCCTGCGGTAGAGCCCTTGGATAATGGTTAAAAACAGGGCGCTTGCGAGATCGGTCATCAACTCGTTAGAGTAGAGATCCTTAAAGTGGTACTCAACATAGAGTAGTTCGATGATTCCTCGGGCCTGGCGGGCATAGTCCTCCGGCAGCACCAAATAGCGCGTTGCCTGGCGGTTCTTGGATACAAAATCAAAGAGGAGATTGGTGAGCGAGCTTGCGCCCGGCAGGCGGCTCAGAAAGACCGAGTCGAAGAACTCCTTGCGAAAGACCATCGAAATGACGATATCGTTTTCCCCCTTGATGTTGGGCGAGCTGCGCACGACCCCGGTGTTGCAGATGAGGATATCGCCGGTCTTAAGGCTGAGAGCGCGCCCGTTGATAACAAACTCGCAGGTTCCGTCATAGATAAAGGTGAGTTCCATATCGTGGTTGATATGGGCGGGGACGTCGGTGAACCTCGTCTCCCTGATCAGGCCGATGGGGCTTTCCTGTAGGGTGCTCTCCCAATCAAAGAGGTAGACCTGGCGCTCGTTGATCTCGACCTGCGGGATGTTTCGGTATCGGGGACTTAGCTGCCCCGGGTGTTCCAGATGCCAGTCCTCCGATGGGGAGTGGGCATAGAGGAGGTGCTTAAGCCTGTGGTCTTTCATGCGATGCCTCCAAGGGGTTTGGTTGAACGGTATCCTTTGCCTTCCTAATGGCAGACTATCAAAAAATCTGACATAGACTAGCCTTTTCTATGCTATTTTTCTTGCTCAAAATCCTTCGTATATTGATGGCGTCGAAAGGGACGTCACATAGAGGGAGGAACTATGGGCAAGATCAAGACCGGCTTCGATTCCGATTTCCTGTGGGGCGGGGCGATTTCGTGCTCGCAGGCAGACGGAGCCTGGAATGAGGGCGGCAAAGGCAAGTCGACTCAAGATTGCCGCTGGCTCGACGGCACGTGGACGCGCGACCAGATCGAGGAGAAGCACCACAACAACCCCTTTAGCCATGATGAGCTGGTGGCCGCACTTGCAGACGATGGCACCGAGTTCTATCCGTTCCGCCGAGGAAACGATTTCTACCACCACTATAAAGAGGATATCGCGCTGTTTGGCGAGATGGGCCTCAAGCTCTTCCGCACCTCGGTGTGCTGGAGCCGCATCTTTCCCAACGGCGACGACGCCGAACCCAACCGCGAGGGCATCGAGTGGTACCGCAGCATGCTGGGGGAGTGCAAGCGCCACGGCATCAAGACGTTCGTCACCATGCTGCACTACGATATCCCCGTCAACCTGGTGGTTAAGTACGGCGGCTGGAAGAGCCGCAAGACGATCGACTTCTTTGTTCGCTATGTCGAGACCATCGTGAGGGAGTTTGGTGACCTCGTTGACTTCTGGCTCCCCTTTAACGAGTTTAATGCTGCACGCTTCTCCCCGTGGGACGGCGTCTGTCTGGTAAAGGATGAGGAAGGAGAGGACTTTGACCAGGCGATTTTCCAGTGCCTGCATCACGAGTTCATCGCCAACGCGCTTGCCGTCAAGACGGTGCACGAGCTCTCTCCCGGCACTCCTGTCGGCGGTATGATCGCCCGCTTCTGTACCTACCCAGCCACCTGCCGTCCCGAGGACAACCTGCAGGCGATCCATGATGACCAGTATTCCAACTGGTTCTACACCGATATCATGGCGCGCGGTAAATACCCCGCATACATGGACCGCTACTTTGACAAGCTGGGGATTGAAATCCAGATGGAACCGGGTGATCTGGATATCATCGCGGCCAATACGGTCGATTTCTTGTCCTTCTCGTACTACTTCTCCCAGGTTTCCACCTGTGACCAGGGTTGGGAGAAGACTGCGGGCAACCTGGTGATGGCCAACAAGAATCCCTATCTCGAGACGAGCGAATGGGGCTGGCAGCTCGATCCCCTGGGCCTGCGTATCACGCTCAATCAGATGTACGATCGCTATGGCCTGCCGCTGTATATCGCCGAGAACGGCCTGGGTACGAGTGACACGCTCGAGGCGGACGGGACGGTTCACGACGAGTACCGCATTGATTACATCCGGCAGCATGTTGCGGCTCTCAAGGAGGCCGTCATCGACGGCGTGGACGTGCGTGGTTATATGATCTGGGGCTTTTTGGACCTTGTTGCCTGCGGTCCGCTCACGATGGATAAACGCTACGGACTTATTTACGTTGACCTCGATAACTGCGGTAAGGGAACGGCCAAGCGTTACAAGAAGGATTCGTTCTACTGGTATCAGAAGTGCATCGAGTCCAATGGCAAGAATCTGGAATAGGGAGTGATACTGATGACCGACAAAAAGGAACTGGCCGCGACTGTGTTGGAGAAGGTCGGCGGGGCCGAGAACGTTTTGGTTGCAACGCACTGTATCACGCGCCTGCGTTTCAACCTCAAGGATGACAGTAAAGCGGATCTCGATGCACTTAAGAAACTCGACGGTGCGCTGGGCGCCCAGATAAAGGACGGTCAGTGGCAGGTCATTATCGGCGCCGGCGTCGAGGCGGTGTACAACGAGCTCGAGCCGCTGCTCGGCGACAAGATGGCGGGCGAGGTCGCGGCCGATCCCGGGCAGTCTGATTCCGCGGGTGGGCGCTCGGCACGCATCTTTGACATCATTACCGGTATCTTTTCCGCGATCATTCCGGCGTTGGTGGCCGGCGGTATCGTCAAGGGCATTCTAGCTGCGGTTGCGGCCTTTGGAATCGATACAGGTGCGGGCGATTTTGCGATCTTTAACATGATCTCCGATATCCCGTTCTACTTCCTGCCGTTTTTGCTGGCGATGTCGACGGCGGACAAGTTCCATGTCAACCGCTCTCTCGCCCTGTGCGTTGCCGGCTCGTTGATGTATCCCACGCTCGTTAACGCTGTGGGCACGGGTGAGACCCCGCTCACGCTCTTCGGCATGGCCGTTCCCGTATTTAGCTATGCGGACTCGGTGTTCCCGGTGATCTTTGGCGTGATCGGCCTGGCCTATGTGTACCGCGCAATTGATCGGTTTATCCCCGACCTGTTCAAGCTCGTCGTGGTACCAGCGCTTTCGCTGGCCATCGTTATCCCCGTCAATCTTTTTGTGCTGGCACCCATCGGTGCTTGGTGCGGCATCGGTCTTGCAAACGGTATTGTCTGGTTGTTCTCGACTCTGGGGCCTGTCGCCGGTTTCCTGCTCGGCTTCTTTATGCCACTGATCGTTCTCTTTGGCATGCATCAGTCCACGAGCCCGATCCAGATTTCGAACATCGCAACGCTTGGCTACGACTATCTGTTGCCCGTCTCGTTCTGCCATAACCTTGCCGAGAGCGGCGCGGCCTTTGGAGCGGCTTTGCGCATGAAGGATGAGAAGCTTAAGTCCGCAGCAATGACCTGCGCGTTCTCGGCCTTTATGGGCATCTCCGAGCCGGCGCTCTTTACCGTTCAGGTGCCCAACAAGACCCCGCTCGCCGCTGCCATGATCGCGGACGGAATCGGCGGCGCGCTTACGGTTATTCTGGGTGCCAAGTGCTTTGGTTTTGTAATGCCCGGTATTACCTCGCTGCCCGTCTATGCTGATCCTAGCGGCAATCCGATGAACCTCATCATGATTGTGGCATGCATCGCGGTCACATGGGTTGTCGCTGCTGTGCTCTCCTTTGGCCTCTGGGGTCGTTTTGGAACCCAGCAGGAGGGATAGCCGCTTGACCGCTTTGCTTATGCACTGACGTGAGGAGCGGTTGATAACGCCTTTATCCAGAAGCCCCCGACGGCAATGAACTGCCGCCGGGGACTACTGCGTGCCGAGCCGTGTCCTAATTTGCTCAGCCTATCAACTGGGAAAAGTAGGCTTTTCGCCCCATCCTAAAAAGCTCCAATCTCATAACGCCTTGCAGGTGGATTTTTGGGACATGCCCGAAAATCCACCTTTTTGCTTTACGGGCGTTCCGATCCGTCGCTCGAAGACTCAAAAGTAGATTCACGGGCATGTCCCAATAATCTACCTGTAAGGGTAGGGCGAATGTGGTATTCTATCTGCGGGGTAATACTTAGGAATACCAAGTAATACCAACGCCGCAGAAACAAACTTCGGATGCGGGCCAATCGGGTTGCCTTCACAGCCCGTCGCCCAGCCGCGTGGCCCGCATCTATCCGCACCACCGTCGTTTCAAAAAGGAAGCGCCATGGCAGAACACATGACCCCGGTTGTCGCGAAGGTCTTGCCCGAGGAAAAGGCGGCCTTCGCGGCGGCAACCCAGCTCGTGGGCACCACGCCGTCCAACGCCATTCGCATGTTCATCGCCGCGTTCAATCGCTGCGGCACCTTCCCGTTCGACATCTCGCCCAACGGGGCCTTTGGCAAAGACTGTCCCCAACGGCTGGTCGTTGAAGAACGTCCCCAATGACTAGTCGTTGGGGACGTTCTTATATGACTACCCGTCGGGAGGAGGTTGGCATGCTCAATGCGCTGGTTTGGGCGTTTGCCTGTTTTGGCGTCGTCGCTGCCGATATCGCCCTGAGCGTGGTTTTGTTCTCCGCTCTGGGCGTCGCATCGGTGTTCATGGGCTTTTCGATTGACGACCTCGATATTCAATTGCTTCAGGCTGTCGCGCAGACGGCATCGTTTTTAATGGCGCTGCTGTGGTGGCGTTATCTGTGGCCGCGTTCGTTTATGGCACGCCGGCAAAGCGCGCATCCGCTCGGCGGGGGAGCGCGTGGGGCGTGGAAGTGCATCACCTGCGTTATCGTGATCGGCCTTGCCCTGCAGGTGGTCGTTGGCTACGTGACCGACGCCGTGCTGTCGCTGTTGCCCGAGGCTGCGGCCGACTACAGCGAGCTTGTCGAGGAAACAGGCATGGGCGACACCAGCTATCTCGCCGTCCTGACTACGGTGCTCGGCGCCCCATTTTGTGAAGAGCTGCTGGTACGCGGCATTATTTTTGAGTTCTCGCTCCGAGCGTTTAATCCGCAGTGCCGCCCACTTTGGAAGCGCCGGCGTCGTGCGGGTGCGCAGGACGGCGCCATGGTGCCCTGGGCGGCCCCGAGCACGTGGGGTATCACCGCGGCGATTGTGCTGCAGGCGGCAATCTTCGGTTTTATGCACATGAATTGGGTGCAAGGTTGCTACGCGGGTGCCGCTGGCCTCATCTTTGGTTGGGTGCTCGTGACGACCGGAAAGCTCCGCTACACGATCCTGCTGCACTTCGCCTTTAATGCCGGGTCGTATCTCATGACGTTGCTCTGGTTTGTGAACACGCCGTTCGACGTGGCAATTACGGTCGCTATCGCCGGCGTCATCCTCGTTGAGGCAATGCGGTCGCTGCGCCGCGCGTGTGGGATGGACGCAGCGAGCGCATTGCTGCCCTAGTTGCGGCGTCCGCCTCCGTTGGCGCCTTGACGTCCCTGAGCTGCACGGTTGCGGCCGGCGGTGTTCTGCGCGCGCGACATGCCGCCGTGCCCCTTGCTGCCTTTGGGCCCCTTGCCGGCACCGCCAGCGCCGCCGTGGGCCTTGCCGCCCTTCTTGCCGGTGCCATGCCCCCCGCCAGCAGATGTCTCGCCCGGGCGTGGCGGCACGGGGCGAATCAGGCAATGCTTGGTGTAGCCAATCAGATCGCGGCGGCCGGCCTTTTCCAGTGCCTCGCGTACGAGCTTGTAGTTCTCGGGCTTGCGGTATTGGATGAGCGCACGCTGCATGGCCTTCTCGTGCGGGTCGCGTGCCACGTAGATCGGCTGCATGGTGCGTGGGTCCACGCCGGTGTAGTACATGCAGGTCGACATGGTGGACGGGGTGGGGTAGAAGTCCTGCACCTGTTCGGGCATGTAGCCCATGTCGCGTACGGCCTCGGCAAGGTCCACAGCTTCCTTCATCGTTGAGCCGGGGTGGCTCGAGATCAGGTACGGCACCACATACTGTTTAAGTCCGTATTCGCGGTTCAGGCGTTCAAATTTACGGCAGAACGCGTCGTAGACGGCGCGGCTCGGCTTGCCCATCACGGAGAGCACCGCGTCGCTCACGTGCTCGGGTGCTACACGCAGCTGGCCCGAGACGTGATGCTCCAGCAGCTCGCGCAAAAACTCGTCCGAGGCGTCGGCCATGGTGTAGTCAAAGCGGATGCCGCTGCGGACGAAGACCTTCTTGACGCCCGGCAGCTGGCGCAGATCGCGCAGCAGCTGCGTGTAGCCGCTCTCGTCGACCACCATGTTCTTGCACACACTCGGCCACAGACAGCGCTTGTTCTTGCACACGCCGTGCTTGAGCTGTTTGTCGCAGGCAGGGCGGCTAAAGTTTGCCGTCGGTCCGCCCACGTCGTTGATATAGCCCTTAAACTCGGGATCGCGCGTGAGCAGCTCGGCCTCGCGTATGATCGAGTCGTGGCTGCGCATCTGCAACACGCGGCCCTGGTGGAAGGTGAGGGCGCAAAACGAGCACTCGCCAAAACAGCCGCGGTTGGAGCTAATGGAAAACTTGATCTCTGCAAAGGCCGGCACGCCGCCTGCCGCGTCGTAGTCGGGATGCCAATCGCGTGCGTAGGGGAGCTCGGCCACCTCGTCCATCTCATCGGTCGTTAACGTCGCCGACGGCGGGTTCTGCACCACATAGACGCTGTTGGGGTAGGGCTCTACCAGGCGGTGTCCGGTGATGGGATCCATGTTCTGCTGCTGCACATTAAAGCTGCGCGCGTAGTTGAGCTTGTCGGCGGCAAGGTCGTCCCAGCTGGGCAGCAGGTCGTAGTCGTAGACCTCGTCGAGCGAGCCCGTGCGGTAGACGGTGCCGTTGATGTAGGTGATCTGATCGACGGGCAGTCCCGCGTCGAGCGCGTCGGCGATCTCGACAATCGCGTGCTCGCCCATGCCGTAGATGAGGATGTCGGCGCCCGAGTCGAGCAGTACCGAGCGCTTGAGCTTGTCCTGCCAGTAGTCGTAGTGGGCCAGGCGGCGCAGGCTCGCCTCGATGCCGCCGATGATGATGGGGGCGTCCTTAAACGTCTGACGGATGAGGTTGCCGTAGACCGTGACGGCGCGGTTGGGACGGCGCCCCTCCTCGCCACCAGGGGTATAGGCGTCGGTGTGGCGGCGGTGCTTGGTCACCGAATAGTGGTTGACCATGGAGTCCATGTTGCCGGCGCTGACGAGAAAGCCCAGGCGCGGCTCGCCGAGCACCGTGATGCTGGCGGGGTCGGTCCAGTCGGGCTGGCAGATGATTCCTACCTTGTAGCCGTGCGCGTCGAGGATGCGGCTGATGATGGCCATGCCAAAGCTGGGGTGGTCCACGTAGGCGTCGCCGCAGATATAGACAAAGTCGCACTGGTCCCAGCCGCGCGTATCCATGTCGGCGCGGCTGACAGGGAGGAACTTATCGCGGCCCGGGCGCCAGGGGCGGACGGGTGTCGCCTTGACGGTTGTGGCCTGTGCCTTACCGCCGCGCTTTTGCTGCTGGCCCTGTTTGCCCTGCTGACTGCGCTGGTTGTTCTGAGCGTGCTGAGGCTTTTTTGCCACGATCCCTCCCGGTGTTTGTATGCTGCACGTAATTGTAACCAGTCTTTTTGGGACGTGTCTCTATGGTTTTGTCAACCGCGTGCTTCGCGCCATT
>UQWQ01000089.1 GCA_900544755.1 uncultured Collinsella sp.
AAAGGGCGGAGGCGGGGCATTCCCCGCCTCTTACACCACATCTCTGCGCGCTACCCGCAGGTTGTCCTGCGCCCCCGTTCTCGGGCGTTATTCGTTCCTTGCGGCCGAATTTACGCCGCCTCGTCAAACTGCGAGTTGTACAGGTCGGCGTAGAAGCCGCCTTGGGCGAGCAGCTCGTCGTGCGTGCCCTTCTCGACGATGTCGCCGTCGCGAATCACCAAGATCACGTCGGCGTTGCGGATCGTGGACAGGCGATGCGCGATGACAAAGCTCGTGCGGCCCTGCATCAGCGCATCCATGGCGCGCTGAATAAGCTCCTCGGTACGGGTATCGACGTTGGAAGTCGCCTCGTCCAAAATCAGCGCCGGACGGTCGGCCAAAATGGCGCGGGCGATGGTCACGAGTTGGCGCTGGCCCTGTGAGAGGTTGGTGCCCTCCTCGTTGATCATAAAGTCGTAGCCGCCGGCGAGCGTATGGATAAAGTGGTCGCAGCGTGCGGCGCGCGCGGCGGCCTCGACCTCGGCGTCAGTCGCATCGGGGCGTCCGTAGCGGATGTTCTCGCGGATGGTGCCGTTGAACAGCCACGTATCCTGCAGCACCATGGCAAACTCGCCGCGCAGTGCCGCGCGGTCCCAGTCGCGCACGTCGACGCCCTCGACGCGCAGCGACCCGCCGTCCACGTCGTAGAAACGCTGCAGCAGCTTAATGAGCGTGGTCTTGCCGGCGCCGGTGGGGCCGACGATGGCGATGGTCTGACCGGGCTGCGCCTCGCAGCTAAAGTCGTGGATGATGGTCTTGTCGGGCGTGTAGCCAAACTTGACGTGGTCGAACTCAACGTGGCCGGGGCGCTTCTCGGGAATCTGGGCGTCGGCCTTCTGCTCCTCCTCGGGCGCGGCGAGGAACTCAAAGACGCGCTCGGTGGCAGCGGCCATCGACTGCATCGTGTTGCTCACGTTGCCCAGCTGCTGCACCGGCTGCGTAAAGTTGCGCACGTACTGGATAAAGCTCTGGATGTCGCCGGGCGTGGCATTGCCGGTCAGCGCGAGCTGTGCGCCTACCACGACGACGCCCACGTAGCCCATGTTGCCCACCAAGCTCATAAGCGGCATCATCAGGCCCGATAGGAACTGCGAGCGCCAGCCACTAATAAAGAGACGGTCGTTTTGACGGTCGAACTCCTCGATCGAGGCCTCGGCGCGGTCGAACACCTGAATGACGTTCTGGCCGGCAAAATCCTCCTCGATAATGCCGTTGACGGTGCCCAGAACCTGCTGCTGCTCGCGGAAGTACGGCTGTGAGAAGCGAATCATCACCATCAAGATAATCGCGGCTGCCGGCAGCGTGAGCACGGTGACGCCGGTAAGTGGCAGGCTGATCGATAGCATCATGACGAGCACGCCGATAATCTGCGTCACTGACGTGATGAGCTGCGTCACGGACTGGTTGAGGCTCTGACCCAGCGTATCGACGTCGTTGGTGATGCGGCTGAGCACGTCGCCCTTGCTGTGGCCGTTGAAGTAGCTCATCGGCACGACGGCGATCTTGGCGGCGATTTCCTTGCGCATACGGTAACAAATCTTTTGCGTGACGCCGGTCATAAGCCAGCCTTGGATGAGGCTGCAGACAGAGCTTGCCAGATACAGGCAGAGCAAAAAGCCGAGCGTCTTGGCGATCCAGGCAAAGTCGACATCGCCGGTACCGTTGACCTTGGCAACCAGGCCCTCGAACAGCTTGGTCGTAACCTGGCCAAGTACCTTTGGCCCCACAATGTTAAAGATGACCGAGCACACGGCAAAAGCGACGGCGGCAAACACGGCAATCTTGTGCTGGCCGATATAGCCGAGCAGCTGCCTCATGGTGCCCTTAAAGTCCTTGGCCTTTTCGCCGCGACGCATGCCGCCCATGCGGCCCATGGGACCACGCTGGCGGGTGGGCTTGGGAATCTGAGTCTTGGTCTCGTCTGCCATTAGCGCTCGCCTCCTTCCATGACGGCTGCAATTTCTTCTTGGGTAAGCCCCAGCTCCTCGGCGGAAAGCTGCGACTGTGCGATCTCCAGGTACGCCGGGCAGTTGTGCAGCAGCTCCTCGTGCGTGCCGGTGCCCACCACGTGGCCGTCGTCGAGCACGATGATCTGGTCGGCATGCATGATGGTCGCGATGCGCTGGGCCACGACCACGAGCGCCGCGTCGGTGACGTTTTTGGCCAGTTCCTCGCGCAGGCGCGCGTCGGTCTTGTAGTCGAGGGCGCTAAACGAGTCATCGAACACCACAACCTCGGGCTTTTTGGCCAATGCGCGGGCGATGGCCAAGCGCTGGCGCTGACCGCCCGAGACATTGGAGCCGCCCTGGCTGATGGGGGAGTCGTAGCCGTCCTCGCGCTCGGCGATAAAGTCCTCGGCTTGGGCGATGCGCGCGGCCCGGTGCATGTCCTCGTCGCTCACCATGTCGCCGGCAAACTTGAGGTTGCTCTCAACGGTGCCCGAGAATAGACGACCCTGCTGCGGGATGTAACCAATGCGGCGGCGCAGCTCGGAAAGGGTCATGTCACGCACGTCGATGCCGTCGAGCGAAATGCTGCCGCCCGTGACGTCGTACAGGCGCGGAATCAGCTGCACGAGCGTGGACTTGCCCGAGCCCGTGGAGCCGATGATGCCGAGCATCTGACCGGCGTGCGTGGTGAAGTTCACGCCGCTAATGACATCGGCGCGGGCATCGGGATACTGGAAGCTCACGTCGCGGAAAGTGAGCTCACCGTGCGGCGCGCTGGCCGCGGGCAGTTTGGGCGAGGCGGGGTCGTTGATGCTCGTGGGGCAAGTGATGACCTCTTCCACGCGCTCGGCTGCGACCTCGGCACGGGGCAGGATAACCGAAACCATGGTGAGGATCATAAACGCCATGACGATCTGCATGGTATAGGAGATAAACGCCATCATGTTGCCGACCTGCATCACGCCGTCGGACACACCCTGTGCGCCAAACCAGACGATAAGCACGGTGATGCAGTTCATGACGAGCATCATGAGCGGCATCATAAAGCTCATAGCTCGGTTGGTGTAGAGCTGCGTGGTCATCAGATCGAGCGATGCCTTGTCAAAACGCTCGAGCTCATGCTCCTCGCGGTTGAACGAGCGGATGGGCATAAGACCGTCGAGCAGCTCGCGGGCGGTGAGGTTCACGCGGTCCACAAAGCTCTGCATCTTTTTGAACTTGGGCATGGTAAGGCCCATGAGCACGCCGACGACGGCCGAGACCGCGATGATGGCCACGGCGATGGTCCACTCCAGGCCGGTGTGGTTGGCCAGGACGCGCATGACCGCGACAACACCCATGACAGGCGCCATGAGGCACATGCGGATAAACAGAGTTGCTGCCATCTGGATCTGCTGAATGTCGTTGGTGCAGCGGGTGATGAGCGAGGCCTGGCTAAACTTGCCCACCTCGGCCGGCGAAAAGTGCATGACCTTGTTGAAGGTCTCGCGGCGCAGGTCGCGGGCGATGGAACAGGCGGTGCGCGAAGCCACGGCGCCGGTCAGGATGGTGGCGACGAGCGACACCAGGCACAGGCCAAACATCGTGGTGGCCATGCGGCCCAGGTAGGCGTTCTGTACGTCGGCGGGGTCGATGCCCTGCGCCTTGTACTCGTCCTGCACGTAGGTCACGGCGCGCTGTGTAACGATGGAACCCGACATGGAGCCCATTTTGTCCGCCATCTCGTTGGCACCTTCGACGAGCTTGCCCTGATCAATCAGGCCACCTTCAATGCCAAGACGCAGGCTCTTCATGGTGATCTTGCCGCCGTCGGCATCAATCTGCTTTTGCATGTTCTGCGCCGCTGCGGCTTTCTGCTGCATATCGGCGAGTTGCTCGGGCGTCATCGCCGCCATCTGCTCGGGGGTGGGCATGGCCTGGGCGGCGCTGTTGCCTTTTTCGTTGGACGTGCCCATCATGTCGCCCATGGAGCTGGCGTCGATGCCCTGGCTGAGCGAAAGGACGACGGTCTCGGGCAGGCTCATGATGTCGGCAATCTTGCCGCCGTCGGCGCGCTCCTCCTCGGTGCCCTTGTACGTTCGAATGCCGTTGTTGTCCGCCTTGCTAAACACGGCATCCACAGCTTTGGCGTCCTTGGCGCCCATAAAGAGCTCGAGGTCATCGAGCGATTCGGCGCGAATGGTGTCGGGCACGGGCGAGGCGATGCCGCCTTGCTGCACGCCCACATCGACGATGTCACTCATATACGTAGGCAGCGCTAGGTCGGCGTTGCAGCTGATTACGATAAGTACGATAGCCGTGAGCAGCGCCAGGACATGCTTTTTAAAGAGCTTGAGAATCCTCACTCGGCATCTCTCCTTTCGTGATTGCGATCGATAATTTCGTTGGCTCGCCTTAGAAGGCGCACCATCTCTTGGGTATCCGTTTCGCCGAGCTGCTCGAGAAAGGCCGCGGTGCGGTCCTCGAATTCCCGACGTTTGATTTCGAGGTCTTGTCGGCCTTTGTCGGTCACCGTGACGTGTACGCGACGACGGTCGGTTTTTGAGTGCTCGCGCTCGATCCAGCCCTTGCCCTCGAGGGCGCGCAGGATGTTGGCGATGCGGGCGCTCGAGACCCAAGCGCGATCGGCGAGTTCGCTCGGCGTAAGCGAACCGCCGGCGAGCATGAGAGCGCGCATGACAGCCATCTCGCCGCCGAGAGCTTTGTCCGCAAAGCGCGAAATGCGCTGATGCATGCTGCCAAACTCAGTTAAGAGCTGACGCCCAAGCTCATGGAAATCGGTATCTTCCACCGAAAACCCCTAACACTAGAAACTATTTTTGGTGAAAGATGATACCCCTGTATGCACACCTTATGCGGTAGATTTTGGGACATGCCTAGAAAACTCTCCGTACACCGTCGGTACCAGCAAAGTTGGGGGCAGATCGTTAGACATGTCCTAAAGCCTACTCAGAGGCACTTTACCCTGCTAAAGCTGGCATAACAGCTAGAGCGCAGGACGTATAAAGGCAAGGGGAAATATCAAGCGAATCGGTGAACGGTAGCTGATGGTGGGAGCGTTTCCTGCGGATTTGTTAAAAACAACCTTATGGTATAAAAAAAGAAACATATAACAGCCCTGATGAAGGGGGTGGCTATGTTATCCTTCTCAAACGGGTGAAATCTTGGGTTTTGGGTTGCAGTTCCAAGGTGGACAAACGTTTTTCCCTGTACCAACGTGTGGTGAAGAACGGAAGAAGCCGGTAGTGCAAGCCGATAATTCAAGAATTCAATAAGCAGCGGTGTGAGAGAGCGCCGCATTACACGTAACTAGGAGCGTGGTTACACAATGCAGGAGGCATGGGAAGGCTTCAAGGAAGGCATCTGGACGGGAGAGGTTGACGTCCGAGACTTCATCCAGAAGAACTACACCCCCTACGAGGGCGACGAGTCGTTCCTCGCCGGCCCGACCGAGCGTACCAAGGAGCTGTGGGGCGAGGTTCTCGACCTGCTGCTCAAGGAGCGCGAGCAGGGCGGCGTCCTCGATATGGACACCAAGACCGTCACAGGTATCGTGAGCCACCCCGCTGGCTACATCGATAACGCCCACCGCGAGATGGAGACCATCGTCGGCCTCCAGACCGACAAGCCGCTCAAGCGCGCGCTGCACGTCAACGGCGGTATCCGCATCGCTTGCCAGGCTGCCAGCCAGCACGGCTACAAGATCGACGAGAACGTTGTCGAGCGCTACACCTTCGAGCGCAAGACTCACAACGCCGGCGTCTTCGATGTCTACACCCCCGAGATGCGTGCCTGCCGTTCGGCCCACATCATCACCGGTCTGCCCGATGGCTATGGCCGCGGCCGCATCATCGGCGACTACCGTCGTGTCGCCCTGTACGGCGTCGACTACCTGATCAAGGACAAGGAGGCCCAGAAGGCTTCCACCCCGACGGTCATGACCGCCGACAACATCCGCGATCGTGAGGAGCTGCAGGAGCAGATCCGCGCTCTCGGCGAGCTCAAGATGATGGCCGAGACCTATGGTTTCGACATTTCCAACCCTGCTACCAACACGCAGGAGGCCATCCAGTGGATGTACTTCGCCTACCTCGCTTCCGTCAAGGAGCAGAACGGCGCCGCTATGTCCATCGGCCGTACCTCTACGTTCATCGACATCTACGCTGAGCGCGACCTTGCCAACGGTACCTTCACCGAGGAGCAGATCCAGGAGTTCGTGGATCACTTCATCATGAAGCTCCGCATGGTCAAGTTTGCCCGTACCCCCGAGTACCAGGCCCTGTTCACCGGCGATCCGCAGTGGGTCACCGAGTCCATCGGCGGCATGGGTGTCGACGGCCGTACGCTCGTTACCAAGATGAGCTACCGCTACCTGCACACGCTCGAGAACATGGGCACCAGCCCCGAGCCCAACATGACCGTTCTGTGGTCGACCCGTCTGCCCGAGAACTTCAAGAAGTTCTGCGCTAAGACTTCCGTCGCCAGCTCTTCGATTCAGTACGAGAACGACGACCTCATGCGCGTCTATCACGGCGACGACTACGGCATTGCCTGCTGCGTGTCCTCCATGCGCATCGGCAAGGAGATGCAATTCTTCGGCGCCCGCGCCAACCTGGCCAAGTGCCTGCTGTACGCACTCAACGGCGGTGTTGACGAGGTCTCCAAGAAGCAGGTCGGCCCCAAGTACCGCGCCGTCGAGGGCGACACGCTCGATTACGACGACGTCGTGGCAAAGTACAACGACATGATGAAGTGGCTCGCTGGCGTGTACGTCAACTCGCTGAACATCATTCACTACATGCACGACAAGTATTGCTACGAGCGCATCCAGATGGCTCTGCACGACAAGCACGTGCATCGCTGGTTCGCTACGGGCATCGCTGGCCTTTCCGTCGTGGCCGACTCCCTGTCCGCCATCAAGTACGCCAAGGTCCACCCCGTCCGTGACGAGAACGGCATCATCGTCGACTTCGAGACCGAGGGCGAGTTCCCCAAGTACGGTAACGACGACGACCGCGTCGACCAGATCGCTCACGACGTTGTGCACCAGTTCATGGAGTACATCCGCATGAACGACACCTACCGCAACTCCGTGCCCACGACCTCGGTTCTGACCATCACCTCCAACGTCGTGTACGGCAAGAAGACCGGTTCTACGCCTGATGGCCGCAAGGCTGGCCAGCCCTTCGCCCCGGGTGCTAACCCCATGCACAAGCGCGATAGCCACGGCGCCATCGCTTCGCTGTCTTCGGTTTCCAAGCTCCCGTTCCGCGATGCTCAGGACGGCATCTCCAACACCTTCTCCATCATCCCGGGTGCGCTCGGCAAGGAGGACCAGGTGTTCTTTGGTGATATCGACCTTGATCAGCTGGGCGAGTAACTATTGTTAGTGCTATACTAACAATAACGATTACTGATTAGTGCGCTGGTTTCGGCCGGCGCCTATCGATCGAAGGAGACACATTATGAAGGTTTCTGAAGTTTCCGAGACTCAGGCCGATAACCTGGTCCACATGCTCGACGCTTACGCCGAGAAGGGTGGCCACCACCTGAACATCAACGTCTTCAACCGTGAGACGCTGCTCGACGCTCAGGCTCACCCCGAGAAGTACCCGCAACTGACCATCCGTGTTTCCGGCTATGCCGTGAACTTCCACACGCTCACCAAGGAGCAGCAGGACGAGGTCATTTCGCGTACCTTCCACAACAAGTTCTAAAGGGATTTAACTCCCGCAGGATCGCCGGGGCTGTTTGGGCTACCTCCCAAAACGTCCTCGGACATGCAAGAAGCCCTCACTGCGCACTTCGCGCGGCGAGGGCTTCTTGCGTCCTGCGGAAAGTTTTGGGAGGTAGCCCAAACAGCCCCGGCG
>UQWQ01000090.1 GCA_900544755.1 uncultured Collinsella sp.
AAGCCGCGAAACAATACCAAAACCAACCTGCCGGTTTGTCACGTATGGCACGTTCTATAATGCTCGTGTTGCAACCCAAAAGAGGAACGTATGGCTTTTACCGACAAACCCGAAAGCGCAAACGAGGCGCAGGATCATTCCCAGTCGCTCGACGACGGCGGCTTTTTCTCCCTTAATGACGTCATCATGGCAGGCAGGCAACAGCTCACCCGCTCCGAGCATCTCTTGGCTGCCGACACGCGCCGCAACGCCCGCAACCTACTCGCGAGCGCCAAGTTGCTCGCGCTCGTCGTCATCGTCTCGCTCGCCATGGGCGTTGCCGCTTGGGCGTTTTTGGCCTCGCTGAATATCGCGACCGACTATCGCGAGCACCACGCGTGGGTCTACGCATTGCTTCCCGTTGTGGGCATTGCCACCGCATGGGTGTACAAAAACCACGGCCTTGCTGCCAAACGAGGCAACAACCTGGTCATCGACTCCGCTCTGGGCACACGCCTCATCCATATGCGCATGGCCGTCCTCACCTTCGTCTGCTCCACGCTCACGCACCTAACGGGTGGATCGGCCGGTCGCGAGGGAGCCGCGGTGCAGATTGGCGGCACCATCGCCAGCAACATCTCGAGCCTCGCCCACCTCAAAAAGCATGACCACCACGACCTCATGCTCGCCGGCATCTCGTCGGCCTTTGGCGCCGTATTCGGTTCGCCCCTTGCTGGAGCTTTCTTTGGCATGGAGATGTGCTTTATCGGCAAGATCGACTACACCGCGGGCATCTACTGCCTGGTCGCCTCGTTTACCGGCTACTTTACGTCACTCGCCCTGGGCACCCAGTACGAGAGCAACGTCATCGCCAGCGTTCCCGACATGACGCCCAGAACGGTTGCCATCGTCGTTATCGGAGCCATTGTCTTTGGCCTGACGGCGCGCCTCTTTGCCTGGTCGGTCCGCACGGTCAAGAACCTGTATGCGCGTTTTATCACCAACTATCTCGTCCGTGCGCTCGTCGGCGCACTCGTGGTGCTTGCGGCCTATGCGTTGCTTGACGCCTGGGAGTATGCCGGCCTTTCCACGTGGCTTTCGGGCGCCGGGTTTGCCGGCACCACCACCCTCGCCGACGCCGCCATCAAGCTCGTCGTAACGGCGCTCACCCTGGGTGCCGGTTTCCAAGGCGGCGAGGTCACGCCCCTGTTTGGCATCGGTGCGGCGCTCGGCGGATGGATTGGCTGCCTCGCTGGACTCGACCCGAGCTTTATGGCGGCCCTCGGCATGCTCGGCGTCTTCTGTGCCGGCCTCAACGTGCCCATCACCACCTGCATGATGGCCATCGACTTGTTCCACGGCACGGCCGCCGGGTTCTTTGTCATCGTGGCCTTTATCAGCTACCTAACCGGCGGACACCGCGGCGTGTACCCCGCCCAGCGCATCATCTCACCCAAGCGCCGCTCGCTTATTGTGGATGAGGGAGGTACGGTAGCGGATGCTATCGAGCGCCACAACGACCTGATAGAGTAGATGTAATAATCGCCGTGCAGCCACAATCGGGGCTAATTCGACCTGAGCGCGACCGCACTGTCATGTCACACGCCGGGAGTCGCCCCATGCACGCAACTGATTTTGGTCGCACGCTCATCATCGCCAACCCAGCCGCCCAGTCGGGTGCGGCACGCGAAGTTGCCGAGCGCCTGCAACGCTTTTTGGACATGACTGCACGCGCATCCCAGTTTGACCTGGTGTTGACCGAGCGTATGGGACACGCCAAGGAGCTGGCCGCACAGGCTCAGGGCTATCGCACCGTTATCGCACTCGGCGGCGACGGCGTGATTCACGAGGTCGTCAACGGGCTTATGACGCAAAAGGAGGACGCCCGCCCCGCTCTTGCCGTCCTGCCCGTGGGCTCCGGCAACGATTTTGCCCAGACGCTCGGCATCGACGATTTCTCCGGCAAGGATTATGGCGCGCTGCTCACCTGCGAGCTGCAGCGTCAGGACATCGGGCGCATTCGCTCGTGGAGCCCTGCGAGCGGCAGCGGCGAGGCTACCGTTGAGTACTACGACCAGACGCTCTCGGTCGGCATCGATGCCGCCATCGGCCTGGGCACCACCGAGTTGCGCAAAAAGACCGGCCTGACGGGCGCTCCGCTCTACACCCTCTCGGGACTTGAGCAGTTTGGCCTGCGCTATCGCAACTACCCCATGACGGTCAGCTTTGACGGCGCGCCCGCCGAGCGCGTGAGGGCGATCATCATGGCGATACAGCTGGGCCCCACGTATGGCTCGGGCTATCGCATCTGCCCCGATGCCGACCCCTGCGACGGCATACTCGACGTCTGCTACGCCTGCGGCCCCGTCCCCCGTGCGGTCGCCCTACCCATGTTCCTTTCGGCCAAGGACGGTCACCACACCAAGCTGCCGCCGGTACGCATGCGCCGCTGCCGCCATGCCGAGTTCACCTTTGAGGAGCCCGACTACCCCATTCAGGCCGACGGCGAGCCCATCGTCGCCTCGCGCATCGAAGTCGACATCCTACCCGGCGCCCTCCAAGTCTGGCACCCCACCCGCTAGCAAGACCAGCGAAACAATCGGCTACTCGTCGCTCCCCGGCTTGCGACGGTTGGCCTTTTTAATCGCGTTGAAGTGCTTGTCATTGAGCCTGCGCTGGCGAGAGCGCAGAGGCACCTTAGTCTTTACGCGTCGGCGCGGTGGACGCCCGCGACGCTCCAGCTCAGCGCGCAGCTTACGCAGGCAGCTCGCGCGATTCTGAAACTGACTACGGCTCTCGCGCGCCGTCACAACAATCCCCGTGGGCCCATGCTTCATACGCACCGCCGAGTCCGTCGTGTTCACGCCCTGTCCGCCCGGACCTGTCGCGCGAAACACCTGAACCTCGCAGTCGCGTGCCAACCTCTCGACCGACATCTCGGCATAGCGCGCATACTCGCGCCATCCCATCTTGTTCTCATTCATATCAACACCTCCCCTCATACAAAAAATGTGACAAAGGGAAAGTCCCTTTGTCACATCGCATACCAATCGCTTGTGTTACGCGCTTAAGCGAAGGTGATCTCGCCGGTGTCGCAGTCCATATCGGCGATACGGGCCAGGCTCTCAACGCGGAAGCCGCGCTCGCGGAGCTTATCGCCACCGCCTTGGAAGCCCTTCTCCACCGCGATGCCAATGCCGGCAACCTCGACGCCCGCAGCCTCGCAGATCTTAATAAGGCCCTCAAGCGCGCAGCCGTTGGCCAAAAAGTCGTCGATGATCAGGACCTTGTCGCCCTCGGACAGGAAGCGCTTGCCGACGATGACCGGGTACTCCTTCTGCTTGGTAAAGGAGTAGATGGTCGTGGCATACTGCTCGCCGTCGAGGTTGATGGACTGCGCCTTCTTGGCAAAGACCACCGGCACGCCGCCAAAATGCTGGGCTGCAATACAAGCCATGCCAATGCCCGAAGCCTCGATCGTCAGGATCTTGTTGATCTCGACGCCCTCGAACAGACGGGCCCACTCGGCGCCCATGTGGTCGAACAGCTCAACGTCGCATTGGTGGTTGAGGAAGGCATCAACCTTAAGGACGTTACCGGCCTTTACGATGCCGTCATGGCGAATACGATCCTCAAGCTCCTGCATGGCGCAACCCCTTCTCGCGGCAACGATACCGCGCGATTAATAAACGTTGTTCGATAGTCTACCACGGACCGACCCCCGCCCGCCCCACAAGCCGCATCGCACCACAAACCAATCTTTTTGGGACGGCGCGAATCGTGGCAGACAGCCTCCCAACACGCTAATGGCGGGCGCGCATCTTCACCAAACGCACCATGGCAAGCGCAAAGCCCACAGCGGCCACAGCCATAAGCACGTAGAACACCGAGCGAAAGCCGAATAGGAATACATCCGGACGGCCTGCAACAAAACTGGTCACGGCCTCGCCCATCGCCACGCTCATCTGCCCATAGAGGATATGCGAACCTGCCGTAATACCCAGCGCCATGCCCGCATAGCGCGCCAAGCTGCCCAAGCTACCTGCAAAGCCGAGTGCCTCGCGCGGAGCCGAGCCCATATACAGCGAGTTATTGGGGCTCTGGAAAATCGACGTACCGCACGACATAAACGCGACGCAACACACGATCACAGGGATGGAAGAGTGCTCGTCGAGCGTGCTTACCGCAAAAAGACCGCATACGTACACGCCTAGGCCGACCGCCGTGGGGCCCTCGCAGCCAACACGGTCCGAAACCGTACCCGAAAGCGGGCCGATAAAGGCATTCACCATCGGCAGCGCCAAAAAGAGCAATCCGGAAATGTCGGAACCAAAGCCGTGGGCGTCCTGAAAATAGAACGGCAGGATAAACTCGGATGCGCCAATGCCAACAAACACGATGAGCATGCAGGCAAGGTTGATGGTGAAGGCCGAATTTGCAAAGCAGCGACGAGCGGCCTCGATCAGGGACATGGGGCGCTCGCCAGCCTCCGGCTTAACATGCGGCAGCGTATAGAGCCCCACGATAAACGAGATGACGCCAATGGGCAGGTTGATGAGGAAAATGCTCTCCCAGGGAAAACTAGCCACCAGCATGCCACCCAGCACGGGGCCACACATCATGCCGAGGGCCACGAAGGTCGCGAGAATACCCATGGCACGACCGCGCTCGCGCGCCGGAAACGACTCGGTGATGATACCCATGTTGTTGGCCATGGCCGCCGCGCAGCCGACGCCCTGCACAATGCGTGCCAGAATAAGAACTTCGAGCGAGGCCGAAAGGCCGCACAGCAGCGAACCGACCGAAAAGACGATGACGCCCACCTGAAACACATTCACCTTGCCGCGCACGTCGCCCAGACGGCCAAACGGCAACATAGCCACGCAAGTCGCAAGCAGATACACCGAGCTTACCAGCTGAATGCGATCGAGGCCCACGCCCAGCTCCTTCTGCATCACGGGCAGCGCCACGGTCACGACGGTCGAATCCAGACATACCATAAACGTCATGATGAGCACGGTAAACAGAATCGCCCACTTGTTCTTGCCATGGGTGTCGCCCTCTAGGGCAATACGCTCGCGGCGCAGCTGCTCTGCGGTTTTCTCCATATCCATCCTTTCGAGTGGCACAACGCAAAAACGGGGCCCCAATCGCCTGCGAACAGCCGCGATTGGGGTCCCGCCTACGGAATCGGAACTATATGTCACCGGAACCCCAAGGGGCACCGTCACTTCATACGGGAAGCTAGCCTAGCACTGCTCAAGCGCCTGCTCAAGGTCGGCAATCAGATCGGCCGTGTCCTCGAGGCCGCACGACAGACGCACCATGTCGGCGGAGATGCCACAGGCGATGAGCTCCTCATCGTTCATCTGGCGATGGGTGGCGTTTGCCGGATGCAAGCAGCAGGTGCGCGCATCGGCCACGTGCGTAGCGATCTGGGCGAGCTTAAGGCTCTTCATAAAGGTCTCGGCCGCCGCACGACCACCGTTAAAGCCAAAGCTCACGACGCCACAAGTACCGTTGGGCATGTACTTCTGAGCGATGTCATAGTACTTATCGCCCTCCAGGCCCGGATAGCTCACAAAGCGTACCTTGGGATGGCTCTGCAGGAACTTGGCAACGGCCAGGCCGTTCTCGCAATGACGCGGCATGCGCACATGCAGGCTCTCGAGCGAGCTATTCAGGAAAAACGCCGCTTGCGGGTTCTGCATGGGACCGAGGTCGCGCATAAGCTGCGCGGTGGCCTTGGTAATAAAGGCGCCCTCGCGACCGAACTTCTCGGCATACGTCACGCCGTGGTAGCTCTCGTCGGGCGTGGTGAGACCCGGGAACTTGTCCGCATGGGCCATCCAGTCAAACTGGCCGTGGTCGACGATTACGCCGCCCAGGTAGGCAGCATGTCCATCCATGTACTTGGTGGTGGAGTGCGTAACGATGTCGGCGCCCCACTCAAAGGGACGGCACATCACGGGCGTCGGGAAGGTGTTGTCGACCATCAGCGGCACGCCGTGGTCATGCGCGGCCTTGGCAAAGCGCTCAATATCGAGCACGGCAAGGGCGGGGTTGGCAATCGTCTCGCCAAAGACGAGCTTGGTATTGGGTTCAAATGCTGCCTCGAGCTCCTCGTCGGTGCAGTCAGGGGCAACGAACGTGCAGGTCAGGCCCATGCGCTCCATGGTATGGGCGAGCAGGTTATAGGTACCGCCGTAGATGGCAGAGCTCGCGACCACGTGATCGCCGGCACCGGCAACGTTAAAGATCGCAAGGAAGTTCGCAGCCATGCCCGAGCTCGTGAGCATCGCAGCGGTACCGCCCTCCATCTCGCAGATCTTGGCGGCGACCAAATCGCACGTAGGGTTCTGCAGACGGCTGTAGAAGTAGCCCGACTCCTCCAGGTCAAACAACTTGCCCATGTGCTCGGACGTGTCGTACTTCCACGTGGTGGACTGGTAGATGGGCACCTGGCGCGGCTCCGCGTCGCCCGGGCGATAGCCGCCCTGAACACATGTGGTACCGATAGTCTGCTCGCTCATATCTTGCTCCCTTGCCTGGGTTACGTTTTATTCGGTTCACGATACCGCTACCCCGCACCCCTCTCAACCCATCCCGCCGATAGGTTATGGGACAAATTAATCAAGTTTATTTGTCCCAAATCTTAAGAAAGTGTTCGATGGCGAAAAACAATGAGATATGCACTGCGGTCTCGATAAGCGAATGCGCCAGCAAGGGTACCGTAGGCGGGTACACCGCAATCAAGGAGACACCGATGAAGCAGATTGATACCACTCAGCTCAACACTGCCACCTGCCAGGCTCAGGCTGCCGAATACCACGCCCGCGGCTTTAACTGCGCGCAGGCCGTCGCCTGCACGCTCGCGCCCGCCGTCGGGCTCGACCCCCAGGTCGCCTTTACCCTCACCGAGGGCTTTGGCGCCGGCATGGGCGGCATGACCGAAACTTGCGGCGCCATCTCGGGCGCCGTGGCCGTAATGGGCTTTGTGATGAGTGACGGCATGGAAAACCCCAAGACCAAGGGCCAGACCTATAAGCTTTCACGCGAGATCGCCAAGCGTTTTGGTGAGAAGAACACGACGACCATCTGTGGCACGCTCAAGGGCATCGGATCGGATAAGGGTCCACTCCGTAGCTGCCCCGGCTGCATCGACGATGCCGTCGAGATTGCCTGTGACGTGCTAAAGCAGCTCGCCGAGTAAACGGCAGCAACAGAAAAACGACGGCCGGCACGCTTGGGATCCATCCAAAAGCACACCGGCCGTCGCCGTTAGAACTCAGCAAATTCGGGAGCGCCGACCTCGATCTCCTCTCGACCGGCCATAAGCTCGCGTATCTTGGCGCAAAACGACTCCTGCTCCCCCGCCTTAAACACCAAATGAATCGTCACTGCATCCGCGTAATCGGTATCCGAAACCTTGGCACCCGAATCCTGCGCCAAACGAAGCACCTGCTCATACTGCGGATAGGCCACATGCACGTCAACAGGCACGACACTCGTCATCTCGACGATCTGCCCGGCCTCCTGAGCCGCGGCCACCGCCGCCTGCGTCGCCGCGGTATAGGCGCGCACCAAGCCACCAGGCCCCAGCAGCGTGCCACCAAAATAGCGCGTTACCACGCAGCAAACATTTTTGAGCCCAGCACCGCGAAGCACCTCGAGCGTCGGCATGCCGCTCGTACGGCTCGGCTCACCGTCATCGCTCTGGCGCTCGCGCCCGTCGACCAAAATCCACGCGGGAACATTATGCCGGGCATCGTAATGACGTTTGCGGACCATCTCGATAAAGGCGTTTGCCTCATCCTCG
>UQWQ01000091.1 GCA_900544755.1 uncultured Collinsella sp.
AGCCGGTGCACGACGTGCGGGTGCAGTCGGGAGTCGTGACACCCTCGAGCGAGCGACGGTACTCGCGCTCGAGGAAGCCGCGCGTGCAGCCGGGGCTCACATGCTCCCACGGCAGACGCCAGTCCAACTCGTAGGGCAGGTGCACGAGCTCATTGAGGTCGATGCCGTTTTTGGCAGCAGCCTCCTTCCAGTTATCGAGCGAGAAATGCTCTACCCAGGCGTCAAAGCGAGACCCCGAGCGCCAAGCATCGATGATGACGGGCGTCATGTCACGACCGGCGCGGGAGAGCGCGGCCTCGATGAGCGAGGTCTCGGCATCGTGGTAATGCACGCGGACGGCACGGTTGCGAACGCTTGTGATGAGCAGCTTCTGGCGACGCTTGACGTCGTCGTAGTCGAGCTGCGGGCACCACTGGAACGGCGTGGCAGCCTTGGGAATAAAGACGGAAACCGAGATGGACACCGAGATCGAGCCGCGACGAGCCTTGGGCACCACGGAACGACCGAGCTCCAGCACGTGATCGGCCAGATTGGCGATGGCCACGATGTCCTCGTCGCGCTCGCCGGGAAGGCCCATCATAAAGTAGAGCTTCATGCGGTTCCAGCCGGCCTCGAAGGCCGCCTTGGCCGCACGGTCCAGGTCCTCCTCGGTCACGTTCTTGTTAATGATGTCGCGCATGCGTTGGCTGCCGGCCTCGGGCGCGAACGTCAGGCCGCCCTTCTTTTCGCCGGCGACCGACTCGGCCATATCCACGCCAAACGAATCCAAGCGCTGCGACGGAATAGACACGCGAATACCCGTATCCTCCAGGCGACGGTTGAGCCTGCCGAGCACGTCACGAATGCAGGAGTGGTCGGTCGTGGAGAGCGAGGTCAGCGACACCTCGTCATAGCCGGTCTTTTCCAGACCCTGAATCACCGACGAGACGATCTGGTCGGCCGAGCGCTCGCGCACCGGGCGATACGTCATGCCGGCCTGGCAAAAACGACAGCCGCGGGCGCAGCCGCGCAGGATCTCGATAGACAGGCGGTCGTGGACCAGCTGCGCATAGGGTACGCACGACTGCGACAGCGGATTCGTGGCGCCGAAATCCTCGACGACGCGTTTGTAGACCACGGTCGGCGCATCCTTGCCCTCACGCGGCACGGTGTAGCCATGCGGCGAGCAGGGCTCGTCGTGACGAACCTCATAGAGCGACGGCACGTAGTTGCCGGCAATGGATGCAAGCTGCTCAACAATCTGCGCGCGCGGGACTCCTTCGTCGCGCAGGCGGCGATGCAGCTGGCAGGTCTCGAGCAGCGATTCCTCGCCCTCGCCGATGAGGATGGCATCGAAGAAGGCCGCGTACGGCTCGGGGTTGTACACCGAGGGACCGCCGGCGATGATGATGGGGTCGTCTTCACCTCGGTCGGCCGCTAACAGCGGAATGCCAGCGAGGTCCAAAGCCTCGAGGAAGTTCGTCACCGCCATCTCGTGCGGCACATGCAGACCGACGATATCAAACGAAGCGACCGGCGCTGCACCCTCGAGCGATAGCAGCGGAATACCCGCCTCGCGCATGGCGTCGCCCATATCGGGCCACGGCACATAGCCGCGCTCGCAGGAGATGCCCTCGGCCTGGTTAAGGATGTTGTAGAGGATGGCGATGCCCTGGTTGGGCAGACCGACCTCGTACACATCCGGATAGATCAGGCAGCAACGGTAGTCGGCATCGGCCTTTGAAAGCGTGCCCCACTCGTGATCGATATAGCGACTCGGCTTTTCGACCTTGGCGAGCAGCGGCTCAATTAAATGAAAACAGTCTTGATACGGAACGCGCAACGGAAAACCCCTAAGCAGCGAGATCGGATGCGTCCTCGTAGGACGCCATAGGACGGGTAGCGCCCGCGACCGTGGTCACCAGATCGCGAACGCGGGAGAACGTGGCAGTGACCACCTCGTTGGCACGGCTGTAGTCGACATCGCGCTCGTAGAGCGAAACAAGCGCACGGCCCATGCCGTAGGTGCCCGCGGCAGCAGTGAGCGCCTTGACGGCAAACCCAATATGCGGCGTCTGTTTGACGAGCGCGCGGGTGACCGCGCGGATCACAAGACCGCCGGCAAGCACGCCCGCGACCTCGTAGCCGCGCTCAGGCTTAATGCCGCGTCCAAAGACGGCAGCGAGCTCAAAGAGCATGCCCACCTGCGCCAGCGCCATAACGGGATAATCGGCGCCTGGCAAAAACACCAGTGCACCGGTCGCCATATTGGTGAGCGCGCACGAGGTGATGATACGATTGGCCGCCGCGATGCGCATGAAGGCAAAGTTCGCCGCAAAAGCCGTTTCCTTGTCGGTGCGGTCGAGAATCCAGCGGGCAAGCGTCTCGAGCAGATACGTCTTATCGGTTGCCGCTACCACGCCGAGCATGGGCGTAGACTCCTCGATAAACGGCACCTCCACAGCAGACTCGGCAAGCACGCACACGGGTGCGCCGGCGATCACGAGCTCCTGCACGGCACTCTCCAAGCGATCGGAACCACACGAGAGCACCAGTACCACATCGGTATCGGTCTTTGGAGCAATTCGCTCCTCCCCCAGACGCTCGACGCGCACAATGCCCGAGGTCGTCTGCGGCACAAAGGCGTCACGCACCGTCTCGGCCAGAAAGCGCGAGGCGGACGAATCCAGATAGACCGAAACGCGCACCGGCGTATCGGAATCCTTCTTAACGGACGCGCCCATCTTAAAAGCGCGGGTCAGCTTATCTACGGGAATTATCATAGCAAACCCCTCCAGCGGTTACGCGGCGCCCGAACGATGCCGCCATATGGATTGTACGATACCCACCGTCAGCAGCTGAATCATCATCGAAGACGAACCGAAGCTAATAAACGGTAGCGGAATACCGGTAATCGGCATCATGCCGATGCACATGCCGATGTTTTCGAAGGTCTGGAACGCCCACATGCCAACGATGCCCACACACGAAAGACGCAAGAACAGCGACTCACACTTAAAGGCGACGCGAATCGTCGAAAAGATCAGCAGCACGTAGAGGCACAGGAGCAAAAAGGAACCGCAAAAGCCAAAGGTCTCGGACAGGAAGGCGAAGACGAAGTCGGTGTGGAACTCAGGCAGAAAGCCGCCGGCCGACTGCGTCGCATGGCCCAAGCCCTTACCAAAGAAGCCGCCCGAGCCAACGGCGATAAGCGACTGTTGCAGGTTGTAGGCATCGTCCGAATCGGCATTATCGGGGTCGATAAAGACCGTCAGGCGGTTCATCTGATACTGCTTGATGAGCACATCGTGGCCGAGCAACGAATCAAAGACCGAATCGAGCGCCAGGACGAGGGCCACCAGGCCCACGAGAAGGGCCAGGGTCGACAGCACCCATTCGCGGCGCGCACCGCTCATGCAGATGACGATGGCGCCCGAGACCAGCACGACCAGGCCCGAGCCCAGGTCGCCCATGGCAACGACGGCCAAAAACGGGATGGACAGCATGCCGCAGAGCTTGACGTAGTCGCGAACGGTATCGATGCGGCCGTTATACTGCGAGCCAAGCGTGGCGATAAAGAAGATGGTGATGAGCTTGGCAAGCTCGACCGGCTGGAATGTCAAGCCGATACCGGGAATCTTGATCCAGCCCGTCATGCCCAGACCGCCCGTATAGGACAGGCCCGGAATCTTGGGCGAGAAGATCACAATAAGGTCAATGACGAGCAGCGCCGTCGAGAAGTTAGAGATGCCGCGCAGATCGGTACGCCAGACGAGCACCGCAAGCACCGCGCCAATGCCAATGCCCAGCAGGTGGCGCGAGAATGAGGCGTCGGCCTTAAACTGTGACGCCGACCAAATAATGATGGCACCGTAGGCGACAAGCGCCACTGTAGCCACGAGCACACCGATATGCACCTTTTGACGAAACGTGCCGCGCGAGGCCGAAAGTTGCTTGTTGACGCGGTCCAGGCTGCTGCGAGAGCCGGTCTTGGTTGAACGGAACAGATCCGCCGGAGAAAAATCCATCGCAACCTCCTATCGAACCGAAGAATCGCCCGAGGCCGAAGAGGTATCGGGCTCGTCATAAATCACGCCGAGCACATCGCGCACGACATGCATCGCGGTATCTGAGCCACCGCCGCCCTGCTCCAGGACAGTAGCGATGACATACTTGGGATCATCGGCCGGTGCATAGGCGCAGAACCACGCGTATTCGTCCTCGCCGCTTTTCTCGCCCGTGCCCGACTTGCCGTATACCTGCGGCGTCAGGGTGCCAAAGTGAGCCGCCAGGGACGTCGATGCCGTGTAAATCACGTCGTGCATGCCGTTGCGAACAAGAGCCAAATCCGAATCGCTGTTGATCTTGGCCTCCAGGCGCTTCTTCTTGCCCTTGCCGTTGTACTTATAGGCATCGCCGTCGCCATCGCGCGACACGGCAGACAAAAACACGTGAGGCACGTACTGTTTGCCGCCGTTGGCAAGACCCATATAGGCGCACGCCATCTGCAGGGGCGTCACCAGGATGTCGCCCTGGCCGATGGCAATGTTGGTCATATCGCCGGCATTCCACTTGCGGTCCTCGGCAGAGGCGTCGGTGAAGTACGACTCTTTCCACTCGGCATCGGGAATACGGCCCGCGCCCTCACTCGGCAGATCGATGCCGCAGGTCTTGCCTAGGCCCCAGCGACGAAAGACCTCCTGCAGCCCCTCGGAATGTTGCTCGTCATAAAAGAACGCCTTGCCCATGTCGTAGAAGACGGGGTCGCACGAGTTGGCGATACCCGACTGCAGCGTCATGGTGCCGTGGCCAGACGTCAACCAGCAGCGCTTGCCCCAAGCCTTGCCCAGGCCCGTCCAATAGCCCGTGCAGTTGGTTGTCTGCGTTGAAGTGTAGGTTCCAAACTCAAGACCGGCCAGTGCCGAGAGCGGCTTGATGGTCGAGGCCGACATGTACTGTCCGCTAATGGCGCGGTTGAGCAGCGGGTGCGAACCCTTGTCATCATTGAGCTCGGTCCACACGTCATTTGAGACGCCGCCGATAAAGACGGACGGATCGAACTTGGGCTGGCTCGCCATGCCCAGGATCTCGCCATTGTTGGGATCGAGACACACCACAGCGCCGTTGCCGGCATTGCTGTAGCCAGTGGTCTTGGCAAGCTCGATGGCGCTCGCCAGCGCCGTCTCACAGGCCTGTTGGATCTTAAGGTCGAGCGTGAGCTT
The DNA here is from genome assembly GCA_900544755.1 of uncultured Collinsella sp. Classification (GTDB taxonomy): domain Bacteria; phylum Actinomycetota; class Coriobacteriia; order Coriobacteriales; family Coriobacteriaceae; genus Collinsella. Next base: position 5,202 of record UQWQ01000091.1, read on the forward strand.
AATGTCGGAGCCGGCCTTGGCGGGCACGGCGCCGGCCTGACCGGTCACGTTGCCCGAGGCATCGACCTTGACGGTCTGCTCGCCACGAATACCCTGCAGCAGGTTTTCGTAGTAGCTCTCAACACCCGCCTGGCCCACGATATCGCCCGACTGGTACGTAATCCGGCCAGCAGAAGCATCATCATCACCAGAGGTTTTCTTATTCTGGGCCTCGAGCTGCTCGGAGGTAATGGTGCCGGTATAGCCCAAGATATGGCATGCCGTCTCGCCATATGGATACTGGCGCTCGGTACGCTCGGCAATCTTGACGCCCGGGAACTCGCCGGCGTGCTCCTGAATATAGGCAACCGTGGAGCGACGGACGTCCGTCGCGATGGTATGCAGGCTCTGAGCGCCCTCGGAATTGTCCTGAATATTGCGCAGAACCGCCACGTAGGGCATACCGAGCACGTTGGCAAGATGGCGAACCAGAACCTCATCCTCGGCAAGGTCGCGGTAGGCCACGACAGCAAGTGAGGGACGGTTCTGGACAAGTGCCACGCCATTGCGGTCGAGGATGCGGCCGCGCACAGCGGGTGTGGTAACGGTGCGCGTCTGATTGCTATTAGCCTGCTTTTCGTAATAGTCCGACGAGACCATCTGCATGCCCCACAGCTTGACGGCAAGCGCCGCGAACATCGCGCCCACACCCGTGGTGAGGATGGAGAAGCGGCCCTTAAAGGCGGTCGCCGCGGTATTGCCCTCGCCCTCGGTGGCGCGCGGGGCCGTTCCATGCTGCGTATCGTAGGTAAAACGAGAATCGCCGCGACGCATGATGACCAGTGCGACCACGATGGCCACAACCAGCACGATACCGGCGATAATAACCGTCATCTGGGAAGACATCTACGAGCCTCCCCTATTTGAGCTTACGGGTCTTGGGCTTAAAGCGCATGCCCGTCTGGCGTCCGCCACGTGCGGAGAATCCATAACCGGACTGCGGCACAACGCCGGACATCAAAAACGGAATGGCAACCAGACCCGTCAGGATCGAAGACGGCAGTGCATGGCCGAAGATCGCCACGACAAAGCTCGTCTCCAAACCCATAAACAGCAAGATGATGCTGTAGATCACATTAATGACGAACGCGAAGGCGCCCACAGTGATGCCGCGCGCACTCGGGGTACCGCCCGTCTGACCGGCAGCGCTATGCACCAGGGCAAAAGAACCCACGGTCAGCAGGAGCGACATAACGCCCACCGGCACGGCAGCGGAAAGGTCATAGAACAAGCCGCTGCAAAAACCGCACACGACGGCACGGGTCGGGTCGCCCGAGAACACGCTTAAGCACACCAGGATAATCATAAAGTTGACGCGACCGCCCGCAATGGAGATCTGCGGTGCCAGGCCCGCCTGCAACAGCACGCACACGATGGCGGCGATTACAAACGTGCGGGAACTCATCCCCTGCTCGTGTAGATCCATGGACATGCCCCCTATTCGCTCGAGCCGGAATCGGTCGTCTCGGACGTGTCGGAACTGTCATCCGGGCTCTCGTCCTTCGTCTTGGTCGCAGCATCGCGCGACGTTCCCTGCGGCGTGCTGTTGGCCGTGTTCACGTCCTCATCCGAGGCCGACTGTTCGTCGGTCAGCGAGGTGATGACCAGCACTTCCTCGTTGTTCTCGGCCGTCGTCTGGGCGCGCACCACAATGGTGTAGTACACGTCGTTTGCCGATTTCTCAACCGACGAGACGGTGCCGAGCGGAAGACCCTTGGGGAACACACCGCCAATGCCCGAGGTCACGATGATGTCGCCAACCTTAACGTCGGAATCGACGCTCACATACTCAAGACGCAGCGTGCCGTCAGCCTGACCCTGCAGCATGCCCTGGGCGCGCGTGTCCTGCACCATAGCGGACACGCCCGAGTTCTCGTCGCCAATCAGGCGCACGGTGGACGTCTTGGCCGAGACTTCGATGATCTGTCCGATAACACCAGCCGAACTCGTCACAGGCATGTTGATGGTAAGCCCGTCTGTAGAACCCTTGTCGATGGTGACGGTCGAGGTCCAGGCATCGCCCGAGGCGCCGACGATACGAGCTGCAGTGGACTTGAGGTTGTAGGTCGACTGCAGACCGACCAGACCCTCCAGTCGCTCGGCGGTCTTTTGAGCCTCGGAGAGCTC
>UQWQ01000092.1 GCA_900544755.1 uncultured Collinsella sp.
CGATCCGTTCCAGCCATACCTATCCCGTGATCATGCTGACGGCGCGCGATGCCCAGCAAGACAAGATCGAGGGCCTTTCGCTTGGCGCGGACGATTATGTGGTCAAGCCGTTCCGTCCGCTTGAGCTCATCGCACGCGTGCACGCTCAGCTTCGTCGCTACACCAGCTACGGTAGCCGCGCGCAGGCGGCCGAGTCGCCGACCATCCAGCTCGACGGCCTTGAGATCAACCGCGATGCTCGTTCCGTGACAGTGGACGGTTCACCGGTTCGCCTCACGCCCATCGAGTATTCCATCTTGCTGTATCTGGTCGAGCATCGCGGCAGCGTGGTGGCCGTGGAGGACCTGTTCCGCGCGGTGTGGAACGAGGATTTTATGCCCGGCTCCAACAATACGGTGATGGTGCACATTCGCCACCTGCGCGAAAAGATCGGCGACGACGCTCAAAAGCCGCGCTTTATCAAAAACGTCTGGGGCGTCGGCTACATAATCGAATAACGCCTTTGATGGTGGGGAAGTGGATATGACAAAAGACGATAGGCAGGCATTCGAGGTGCCCGATCGACTCTTTGAATACGTGAGGTCGGTCGTCGACAACCGCGCGCTTGCAACGGTGCTGCTCTTTTTGCTGAGCCTGCTGCTGATTGGCATCGATAACATCGCTGGAATCTTGGCGGTGCTGCTTGTCGGCTTTTTGCTGATCGATCGATTTGAAATCGTACGCCGCTGCGTGGTGATTGGCGGTGCCGCGTGGGCCATGACGTTGGCGATTGGCGCCATGGCACTCGGCGGCATCGAAGGGCCGGTGCTGTTCGATGCCGGCTTTGTATTCAACATGCTTGGCTTTGTGCTGGCGCTTGCCGTGTGCGTGCTGTTCTTTTGCGGCCGCGCCCTGTACTACCAGGGCTATGAGCAGGGCGAGCAGCATGCCGATTGTGTGCTGGCCGCCCGCATTCAGGACCGTCTGATCGATAACCCCGACACATGGGACAACATTGACGGCGACTTCCTCGAGGTCGAGGGCGCGCTCAACCGGGCGCGCGATTGCGAGCGTAGGGTTCAACAAGCCCTGCGTGACGAATCCCACCGCAAAGATGACCTGGTGACGTACCTGGCGCACGACCTGCGCACGCCGCTCGCCAGCGTGGTGGGCTACCTTTCGCTCTTGCAGGAGGCCCCCGATTTGCCGCTTGAGCAGCGCACACGTTTTACGGGCGTGGCACTCGACAAGGCCCACCGGCTCGATGCACTCATCGAGGAGTTCTTCGACATCACGCGCTTTGATTTCCACGATATCGTGCTCACCCGCAGCTACGTCGATTTGGGGCTCTTACTGGCACAGGTGGCCGACGAGTTCTATCCCATTCTCAACGAACAGCATAAAGAAGCCCAGGTTGATATCTGCGAGGATCTGACGGTGCTCGTGGACGGCGACAAGATGGCTCGCGTATTCAACAACATCATGAAAAACGCCGTTGCCTATAGCTATGAAGGCTCGATGATCACGATTGAGGCCAGACGTTTGGGTAACGGCGGCGTGCGCGTACGATTTATAAACCAGGGCGATCCGATCCCTGAGCCAAAGCTCAAGGTGATCTTTGAGAAGTTCTATCGCCTGGATGCGGCGCGTGCGACCAATCGCGGCGGCGCTGGGCTGGGTCTCGCCATCGCCAAGGAGATTGTATGCGCGCATGGCGGCACCATCGCGTGCGAATCGACGCCCGAGCATACCGTTTTTACCATCGAGCTGCCCGCCGCGTAGCGTAGGCGCCCTTACAAACACCTGACAATGCGCTCACGTGCGTATGAGCCGCGGTTTCTACTATCGATACTGCTGAATTGATATCGACGTGGAGGTATGCGGTATGACGGCTGGTGTGGCTATGGAGCCCACGGAGCTCGAGGAGCTAATGGAGGCGCGAGCCGAGGCTGCGCACGAGCGCGAAGTCGGAGACGCGACGCGCCCCACGGCGCAGGATCTTGCCGCCTCGCCGACGCGCATCGATGTCGAGGGCCTCGACCTGTTCTATGGCGACCATCATGCGCTCAAGGACGTGAATATCAAGATCCGCGACAAGCAGATCACCTCGTTCATCGGGCCTTCTGGCTGCGGAAAGTCCACGTTGCTGCGCTGCTTTAACCGCATGAACGACGGCATCAAGGACTGCCGCATCGAGGGCAAGATTGCGATCGATGGTCAAGATATCCTGGGCGATTACGACATCTGCCGCCTTCGCCAGCGCGTGGGCATGGTGTTCCAGCGCCCCAACCCGTTTCCCATGAGCATCTACGACAACGTCGCGTATGGTCCGCGCGGCATGGGCGTGCGCGATCGCGCCGTGCTGGATGAGCTGGTCGAGGATTCCCTTCGTCGAGCCGCTCTGTGGGATGAGGTCAAGGACAAGCTCAAGGAGTCGGGGCTGGGCCTTTCGGGCGGGCAGCAGCAGCGCCTGTGCATCGCCCGTGCACTTGCCGTGCAGCCCGACATTCTGCTGATGGACGAGCCCACGAGCGCCCTCGATCCCGTGTCGACGCTGGTGGTGGAGCAGCTTGCCTGCGAGCTCAAGGAGACCTGCACGTTGGTGGTCGTTACGCACAATATGCAGCAGGCGGCGCGCATCTCCGACTCGGTCGCGTTTTTCTTGCTGGGCGAGCTGGTGGAGCACGCGCCCACCGCTCAGCTCTTCAAAAAACCGACCGATTCGCGCACAGCGGATTATTTGACGGGACGTTTTGGCTGATACCATCTCGTAAAGGTACCTTTAGGGTTAAGATGCGGTCATGCCGGCCGCAAAGGGGTTCAACATGATCTACTACGTCGAGGACGATGACAACATCAGGGATTTGACGGTCTATGCGCTGCGCAAGCAGGGAATCGAGGCCGAGGGCTTTTCGTGCGACGGCGAGTTTAAGGCCGCCGTGGCGCGACGGGTACCCGATGCCGTCCTGCTCGACATCATGCTGCCCGACACCGATGGCTTGGCGATTATGCGCCGCCTGCGTGCCGATCGCCTGACGGCGACGGTGCCCATCATGATGCTTACCGCCAAGGACACCGAACTCGACAAGGTGATGGCGCTCGATGGCGGTGCCGACGATTACCTGACTAAGCCGTTTTCGCTCATGGAGCTTGCGAGCCGCTGCCGCGCACTGCTGCGTCGCGGCGGCATGGTCAAGCAGGCGAGCGATGTGCTCAGCGTGGGCGACATCGTGCTTTCGCCCAGCCATCGCGAGGTGACCGTTGCCGGCGAGCCGCTTAAGCTCACCCTGCGCGAGTTCGACCTGCTCGAGTACCTCATGCGCAAGCCCGGCGTGGTCTTTACCCGAGAGTCGTTGCTGCAGAGCGTGTGGGGCTGGGACTTCGACGGCGGTTCGCGCACCGTTGACGTGCACGTGCAGACGCTTCGCCAAAAACTGGGCGAGCATGCCAGCGCCATCGAGACCGTGCGCGGCGTGGGTTATCGCCTGGCCGAGCCTTCTGCCGGTGATGGTGCCGAAGGCGACGACACCGCGGCCACCGCATCGGAGGAGTAACCCGTGGTCTTCGCCCCCCAGGGAAAACATACGCTGTCGCACCGCGTTTTTGTGACGATCTTTGTCTGCGCCATGGCGGTTATCGTGGCGTTTACGGTGCTGGGTGCGTTCTTTGTGCAAAACACTTTGGCGGATGCCACGAGTGCCAATCTGGCGCAGGAAACTGAGCTCATTGCTGCCGCCCTCGACGAGCAGCAGGAGCCCATTCCGTTCTTGCGAAGCCTCGATCGCGAGGATCTTCGTATCACGCTGATCAATAAGGACGGATCTGTTGCCTACGACAACGAGGCGTCGCCTTCCACACTGCCCAACCATGGCGATCGCCCCGAGGTCATCGAGGCCTTTGAGAGTGGTTCGGGTTCCGCGGAGCGCGCAAGCTCTACACTCGACGAGATTATGCTGTATCGCGCCGTCACCCTTGATAACGGCCAGGTCGTTCGCTTGGCGCAGGCCCAGCCTGGCGTTGCGGCGATTTTGCTGTCGATGCTGGCGCCGATGCTGCTTATCGCAGCAGCGGGTGCAGTACTCTCGTTTTTTATGGCGCGCCGTGAGTCTCGTGCCATCATCGCGCCGTTGCAAGAGGTGGATTTGGATCACCCACGCCGTAGCTATGAGCACGCCTATGCCGAGATGGTTCCCATGCTTGAGCGCATCGAGTCGCAGCGCCAGGAACTCAAGCGCCAAATGGCGGTGCTAGCGGACAACGACCGTATGCGCCGCGAGTTCACGGCGAATATCACCCATGAACTCAAGACGCCGCTTACGGCGATTTCGGGCTATGCCGAGCTCATCGCAAATGGCATGGTCGAGGGCGAGGACGACCTGCGCAACTTTGGCGGTCGCATCTATCGTGAGGCGGGCCGCTTGGCAGCGCTTGTCAACGACATCCTTACGCTGTCTAACTTGGACGAGGCCGAACGTGCAACTGAGGGCGAGGCGGTGCCCATTGGGTCCACGGAGCCTATTGAGCTCTCGCGTGCGATCTACGCGGTTGAACAGCGTCTTGAACAGGTCGCCCGTCAAGCGAATGTGACGATAAGTCATGAGACCAAGCCTGTGGTCATCGAAGGCGTGTCGCGCTTGGTCGACGAGCTCATCTATAATCTGGCAAGCAACGCCATCCGCTACAATCGGCCCGGCGGTACGGTTACGCTGCAGTGCGGCACCAACGACGAAGGCCATCCGTTCCTCGCTGTCGCCGACACGGGAATCGGTATCGCGCCTGAAGAACAGGGCAAGGTATTTGAGCGGTTCTATCGCGTGGACAAGAGTAGGTCCAAGGCACGCGGCGGAACCGGCCTGGGGCTTGCCATTGTCAAGCATGCGGCCCTGTATCATCACGCCACGCTCGATCTGTCGAGCGAGTTGGGCGTGGGAACCACCATTACGGTGACGTTTCCCATACAGCAGGACGAGCCATTCGCATAGCGATACAACATAGATATTGATGTAGACGCCGCATTTGACTTTCGGGTGCGGCGTTGTTGTGCAATTTTACGATTGCTTCCGACATTTTTACAGGAGAGCCTGTTTCTTATGTATAGAGTTTGGTCTCGGTAAAAAGATGCGATAACATACGGACAGTTTTGTCAATCCGAACTGGGGAAATGAAAGGCAAGCTGCATGACCCTTCTCGAACTGTTCCAGCTGCTGAAGAAGCACCTCAAGCTGGTCATCACCCTTCCGGTGGTCTGCGCGATCGCTATGGGCATCGTGTCCTTCGTTGCGATGGACAACACCTATACCGCGACGACGAGCATGTACATTCTCGCCAAGACCGACGATAGCGGTCAGATGAGCTACAACGATCTCTCGGCGAGCCAGATGCTTTCCAACGATATCGCCACGCTGCTGGATAGCGATAGCGTTAAGAGCGGCGCCGCCAAAGAACTGGGCCTCACCGATTTGGATGACTACAAGGTGTCTGTTTCCTCCGAGACCACCACGCGTGTCATTACGCTTTCGGTTACCGGCACCGATGCCAAGGAGACGGCTGAGGTCGCAAAGGCCATTGCCAGCTCGGTGAGTGCGGTCGCTCAGAACGTCGGCGCTGCCCAGAGCATCAACGTTATCGACGAGGCTAAGACCCCCGAAGCCCCCAGCGGCCCCAAGCGCACGCTGTATATTGCCGTCGCGTTCCTCGCCGGTATCTTTATCGCAGTTGCCTATGTCGTTTTGGCAGACATGCTCAATACCCGCATCCGCGGTGCCGAAGAGGCAGAAGAGCTCCTGGGCATTCCCGTTGTTGGCCGAATTCCGGCTATGAAAGGTGGTAAATAGGCATGGCTAAGGCAAAGAACACCGATAAGCTCGTTGTACAGAATGCCGCCAAGACCCTTCTGGCCAACATCCGCTTTGCGAGCGTGGATGACCCCATTCGCACCATTACCGTTACCTCCTCGATTCCCAACGAGGGCAAGTCTACGGTTTCCATTAACCTTGCTCAGGCAATCGCCACGAGCGGCAAGTCCGTGCTCCTGGTCGAGGCCGATATGCGCCGCAGGTCCCTTTCCGATATGCTCGGCGTTCGTTCGCGCGGCGGACTCTATGCGGTCCTTTCCGAGCAGATCTCCATTGACCAGGCAATTGTCGAGACGGGTCAGAAGAACTTCTACTTCCTCGATGCCGAGCCGCACATTCCCAATCCTGCCGACATCATCGTCTCCCATCGCTTTGCCAAGCTGGTCAAGGCACTGTCCGCCAAGTTCCAGTACGTCATCTTCGATGCTCCTCCGGTCGGCACCTTCATCGATGCTGCCGAGATTGCCAGCCTGACCGACGGCACGCTGTTCGTGGTGCGCGAGGACTTTACCAAGCGCGAAGAGGCGCTCAACGCTATCGCCCAGCTTAAGAAGTCCGAGAAGGTCAAGCTCATCGGTACCGTCATGAATTACTGTGAGACCGAGACCAGTGAGTACTACTATTCTTACTACACCAAGGACGGTAAGAAGGTTAAGAAGGGCTCCGACAATCAGGGCACTTCCAAAAAGGGCATCTTCACCAACCGAGCAAACGTTTAGTTGATTAAGGCTGACCTATGCGTGACATTCATTGCCATATCTTGCCGGGTGTAGACGACGGCGCCGCCGATCTCGAAGAGAGCTTGGCGATGCTCGAGGCTGCCAAGCGGGCCGGTGTAACCAGAATCGTTTGCACTCCTCACTGCCGTGATCCCTATTTTGATTACGACAAGATGTGGGATGCCTTTGAGCTGCTGCGCGATAACGCTGACGGTTTTCCGCTCCAGATGGGCTTCGAGGTCAACCATCGAAAGCTCGTTGAACTTGGTATCGATGCCGCGGAGCACTTGCATTTCGATGGGACCAACGAGTTCCTGCTCGAGCTTTCGACGCATGCCGATGCGTATGCGTTTAGAGAATACGAGAACACGATTTACGATTTGCAGTGCCGTGGCTACCAGGTGATCATCGCTCATCCTGAGCGCTATCGTGCGGTTCAAAAGGATGTAAGCGTGGCGGAGCGCCTGGTCGATATGGGCTGCAAGCTGCAGGCTTCGGCGGACTTTATTGCCGGCGGTCGCTTTGGTCGCGAGAAAAAGCCGGCACAGCGCCTGTTTAAGCAGGGCCTGTACAGCTATATCGCGAGCGATGCCCACAACGTGGGCCACTACGATTGCCTGGCAAAAGCACGCGCGAAGTTTAGCGTGGGAGCTCATTTCCGCTAAAATTCTTCCCCAACGTTCGCATCGAATGAAGGGGCTGCTATGGATATCCAACTTAAGACGGGTTGCTTTGATGACGCGGCGCTGGTGCGCCGCGTCGTTTTTATGGACGAACAGGG
>UQWQ01000093.1 GCA_900544755.1 uncultured Collinsella sp.
GTACTTTGGTACGCAAGCGACGGTTTGAACAGCAAGATCGGGTGCCTGGGGAAGCCGCCGGGACGAATAGTCCTAAATGGTTTCCAAGAAAGCCTCAATCCTGGTTTGCAGTTGGCCTGCATCCTCGCCGGCGTAGTCGGTCGTGATGTGCATAAATGGAATGCCTGCCTCCTCGGCGGCCTTCTCCACGGCAAACGACTCCATCTCGTAGAGCGTGCAGAACTGCAGAGCCACGTCCACGATGCCGTCGGCATGCAGGTCCTTGGCCATCTGGACAATATCCTTCATACGCTGGTCGTTGGGCGTAAAGACGGCGCAGTTGATCTTAAAGTAGCGCTCGGCGATGGCGTCGAGCATCTCGTCAACCGTCTCGCCGGACTCGTCGACCAGGTCCTTGTAGTAGCGCGAGCCCGTGCAGGACTCCTCGCCTACCACAACGCCGCCGGCCTTCTCGATAAGGTTGAACAGCTTCCAGTTGGGCACGGCCATGGGCGTACCGGTGTACAGGATGCGCTTGGTCCCCTTGGGTGCCACGCCCTCGCCGGCCTCGACACGCTGCTCGCACTCAGCCGCCATATCGTTGATGGCTCCGGTCAGACGCGGTGTGTCGTCCATAAAGGCGGCCTGAACGGTCAGCAGGCTGTCGAGACCGCTGATGGGCGCAGGGTCGGCAGCGCGGGTCGCAGCGAGGCGCTGCAGGGCGCGGCGCTTCTCATTGACGGCGTGGATGGCAGCCTTCAGACGCTCGGGCGTAATCTTGACGCCGCACTCTTCCTCGATCTTGGCGGCGAGCTTCTTGACCTCGGCCTTCCAGGTCACGAGCGTCGACTCGTCGTGCACGTTGGGAATATCCATGACGTACATGTTCTTTTGCGTGGCAAAGAACTCGTAGGCTTTCTTCTTGCCGTCGCAGGTGTTCTCGCCTACCACCAAGTCACTCGACTCAATGTAGGGGCAGACCTCGCCCAGCTTAAAGCCGGCAAAGCTCTTGATGAGCGGACAAGTGTTGCGCGGCAAGTGCTCCTCGACCTTGTCGGTCGCCCAATCGGCGCCCGAGCACAGACCCACGGGGATACCGTCGCAGGCGAGCACAATCTCCTCGGGCACGTAGACGCAGAAGCTGCCCACGATCTTGGTGGCCTCGCCGGTCTCCTTCTTGTCGAGCATCTCCTTAATACGGCCGCTGTGGATGTTGGTGGCGACAAAATCCAGGTAGGACGTGGACTTGGGGCGATTGTTCTGCGTCAGGAACATATCGCCGTACATCTGGCCCACGGCGCCCAGCAGCATGTCGTGGTCGGCAAGATTCATGCCGAGGCTCTCCCACATCGGATGGAAATCAAATTCTTCAGCCATAACGGTTCCCCTCTCGAACCAAAAACGGATAACAGCGGTATCGATGCACGACGGACGGCGATTGCCCGACCGTGCTCAAACCCGGAATTTTAGGGAACCTGCTTTGCGGTCGATTATTTAGTTGTGCGTCGTCTCTCCCGGAGCCGTGAACATACCTGCTCATATGCGGCTCCGAGCCATATATAGGGCACGCGCGGCAACGCGGCGAATGTATGTCGTCTGCGGCATGTGCGCACCCTCCTTTACAAGTTGAGGTCAACTATACCAACGGTCATCGACCATGCGAACACCGTTGACATTCGTACGACAGCGTCGTGTGCCGTCGTTTAATAAATAATTATCTTAATTGATAAGAGTTTGTCATTCCTCATTCGGCGAACGGCAAAAACAAAGCCGCCGAGGCTTATATTCCCCGACGGCATTACCCGGCGCTATCGACAAACCAAATGGATCCTGCTGGCATCAAAATGCATGCGCAGCGTCTCGCCTGCTTGCGGCAGCTCGTCGACAGGCATGCGCACTTTGTTGACCTTCCACTGCAGGCGCGTCGGCGCGTCGGCGCGCGGCACGTCCAGCAGCACCAGGCGCTCAAAACGTGAATCGCTCACGCGGGCCACATGCAGGTCGTAGCTGTTGCGACCCCGCTCAGCACGGTTGTCCACATGGAAGTAGCTCGCACGAATACCCAGGTACGCCACGTTATCGGGAACCTCACGGCCCACGTTGAAGGTCATGCCCCAGTCGAGGGCCTCAACTTCTTCGTCGCCGATCTTGCGCGCGCGGCTCGTATTCTTGCAGCCCGTCAGGCGCAGCGCAGCCAAGGTTTGCGGCCGGCGGACCACGTCCTCGACGGAGCCGATCTCCTCCATATGCCCGTCGTGCATCACACAAATGCGCTCGCACAGACGGCACGCTTCGTCGATGTCGTGGCTCACGTAGAGCACGGTACGGTTGCACACATCGAACAGGTCGAGCATGTTCTGTTCGAGCGCGCTCTTAAGATAGGAATCGAGCGCGCTCATGGGCTCGTCGAACATAAAAATGCCCGGATGCGCCGCCACCATGCGCGCAAGCGCCACGCGTTGCTGCTGACCGCCCGAGAGGCGCGCGGGGTAGCGGTCAGCAAAATCGGCCAGACCGAAAATGCCCAGATAGCGCTCGGCGAGCTTTTTGCGCGCGGCGGCGTCACCCGCATCCTTAACACCGGCGCAAACGTTATCGGCCACCGTCATGTTGGGAAACAGCTGATAGTTTTGGAACAGCAGGGCGCATTTTCGCTCCTGGGGCGACAGGTTGATACCCGCCGCCGAGTCAAAAAAGGTCACGCCGTTGACGACGATCTCGCCCTCGTCGGGTGTCTCCACGCCGGCAATGCAGCGCAACGTGCAGCTCTTGCCGCAACCCGAGGCGCCCAGCAGCGCCACACGCTCCTCGCCGGCATCGAGCTGAATGTCGAGGGTAAAGCCCGGATAGCGCTTTTTGATATCCAGAACGAGCGACATGGCTTATCGACCTCCCTTTGCGACCGCGCCATCGCGCATAAGCTCGGCCAGCGCCTCGCGATCGATACGCAGCGCATCGCCGCCCACTGGGTCGAGCGAATCGGCCTGGCTGCCCAGCTGCTTGGCCTGCTTGCGCTCCGCGCGGGACAGGCCGCGCCCGCGGTACTTTTGCGAATGCGCCGTGTACATATTGATGAACAGGATGACCAGGAAACTGAACACGATCACGACGGCGACCCAAAAGAGGGCCACCGACGTGTTGCCGCCCATCCACTCAAAGTAGATGGCGATGGGGATGGTCTGGGTAATGCCGGCGTAGTTGCCCGCAAAGAACAGGGTGCAGCCAAACTCGCCCATGGCACGCGCGAAGGCAAGCACCGCGCCGGCGGCAATCGAAGGCCAGCCAAGCGGCATCATAAGCTTGGTAAAGATGCGACGCTCGGACCATCCCAGGGTTCGTGCGGCGTCGAGCATCTGCGTGTCGAGGCTCTCGAAGGCTCCGAGCGCCGTGCGGTAGACCAGCGGAAACGACACAACGACGGCCGAAATGACCGCTGCGGGCCAGGTAAAAACGATCGAGATGCCGTGCGCGATCAGCCACTGGCCGACACCGGTCGAGCGGCCAAACAGCATGAGGAGCAGAAAGCCGCAGACCGTGGGCGGCAGCACCATAGGAATCGTAAAGACCGAATCGAGCAGGCCCTTGATGCGACTCGAGGTACCCATAGTCTTCCACGCGGCAAACAGGCCCAGTGCAAAGGCAATCACCAGGGCAAGGCCACTCGTTTTAATGGACACCCAAAACGGGCGGTAGTCGATGCCGCCTAAAAAGGAAGCCAGAGAGGTCAAGGGCCCCTGCTCATCCCGCAATACGACAGACGATGCTTCTACCATTTGAGCGCTATCAAGCCAACGCGCGCCGCCCTTGGCATCACCCGAGGCCGATGCAATCACCACATAGCGGTCCCCATCCGCACCACGCACATCAAAGCCATAGGTATACCCGCCGGCATCAAACGTTGTTTCCGCCGTAACATACCAAGGAAGATCAACGTCCCCTAGCTGCGCACCTCCCATGGAGTTTGCGCTGTCGAGCTCACAGACGAGGGCCTTGAGACCCGATACGCACTCGTTGTCCTGCGGATCCAATCCATACTTCTCGACCGCCCTGGGCGATATCCACACCACAACGCGATCGGCAGCAGGCGCCACCACAAGGTCCACGTCCTCGTCAACGGGAAACCGGTAGCCCTCAGGCTGGCCCTCCATGGCACGAGCGGTCCCCTTGGCCAACCGCTCAAAACCCTCGATCCCATAGGAAAGCCCATGAGCGGTCGCAGCAACCTGGGCCCCGTCCTCAGCGAACCCAGCAAACGCAAATCCCGGCACCCAGCAAAGCGCGAAGGTCAAAGCACAGGCGACAAGCATGCGGAATCTATTAAGCACGAAAAGCTCCAAGCGAATACAAGGACGGAGTGAAACACAAAACGATGGAATTATCGCGCCAAGCCGCACTACGCGGAAAGCTCAAAGCCGTACTTAGCCCAAATCTTCTGAGCCTTCTTGTTGGACAGGCAAAAGTCGATGAACGCCTTAGCCTCGTCGGCATGTTCGGAGCTCTCGGCAACGGCGCCCGGATACACGATGGGCTTGTGCGAGTCCTCGGGACACACGAACGCCTCCTCGATGCCGTCGTAGCGGAAGATATCGGAGCTGTAGACAAAACCGGCCACGCAGTCGCCTGTGGACACATAGGCGGCAGCGGTACCAACTTTGTCGGCCAGTGCGACCTTGTCGGCGATCTCGGGAGCATACTCGCCGTCGTCGCCTTCGGTGCCGGTGTAGAGGCCCACGGAAGCCAACGCCTGGTTGGCGTACTTGCCGGCGGGGACGGTCTTGGCGTCGCCGATGGCGATCTTGCCGTCCAGATTCGCGACGTCGGCGATGGCCTCGACCTTGGTGTCGGAGCCCTCGGCACGAATGATCACGAGGTCGTTGACGAACATATCCTCACGCGTGTCGGCATCGACGAGCTCGACGGTCTCAGCGTCATCCATGGTGCCCTTGGAAGCGGTGATGAGCACGTCGACCGTGGCACCGGCACGCATCTGCTCAACGAGGTCGCCGGACGCCTTAAACTGCGTGTCGGCAAAGGTGGTACCGGTCTGCTCGGTGTAGAGCTTCTGAACCTCGGGCAAAGCCTTCTCGAGCGAGTTGGCAGCAAAGACCTGCAGCTCGACGGTTTCCTTCTTGGAAGAGGCCTTGGCGGAGCCGGCATCGGAGCCGGTCGCCTCAGGCTCCTTGTTGCCGGAGCAGCCGGCAAGCCCAAGGCCGGCAGCGGCGACAGTAGAGAGCGAGACGAATCCGCGGCGAGAAACCATATCGAACATGTTCAACCCTTTCGGACCTTGTGCCCGGGTACCCCACCGCGGGCTTTATTCTGTAATTAAATTATACTTCGGTGCGAATAATGATTATGAGAAATTATTCTCTTCTGAGAATATAGCTTCAGGCATGCCTACAGAATGCCGTCCCCTTGGGCGCAAATAAAAAGCGGAGCAGCCGTTCAGGTCGCTCCGCCGCAGGTAAATCGCTTAGTTGGTATGTCCGCCGCCCGCCGTCATGTGGGCCGCGTGCTCCAGCTGGTCGCTCACGGCCTCCCAGCTTTCGCGAGCTGCCTTCGTGGATCCCGGAAAGTTGATGACAAGCGCAGCCCCACGCTGCATGCACACGGCGCGCGAAAGCATGGCACGGCGCGTCTTGGTCATGGAGTATGCACGGATCGCCTCGGCAATACCCGGCACATCGCGGTCGCAGACGGCACGCGTCGCCTCGGGCGTCACATCGCGCATCGAAAGCCCCGTGCCGCCGCAGGTGAGCACGACATTGGCGTGGCACTCATCGGCGGCTTCCACAATGGCATCACCGATCTCGCTGACGTCGTCGCGCACGACCAGATGTGAGACGACCGTCCAGCCCTGCGCCTCGATAAGTTCCTCGAGTGCGGCTCCAGCCTCGTCCTGGGCAAGGTCCCGCGTATCCGAACACGTCACGATCGATATCTTCAGCTCCATAGCATTCCTCCTACAACACGGCGCCCTCAGGCAGGTCGACACGCACAACATCCACGATGTCGCCCGCCTTGAGCTCGCACGGACCTTCGTCAATACGCAGCAGGCAGTTGGCCCGCTGCATCGTGCCGAGCAACGCCGAATTCTGCGTCTTGGCCTCGGTCACCAACAGCTCACCGGTCTCGGGGTCGCGCGAAACCGTGGCGCGATCGAAGAAGCGGCGATGCTGTCGCTTTTTCACGCCGTGCGTGAGCATCGCCTGCTGCACGGGACGCGCCCCCTCGGCAAAACCGCGCATCTTGCGGATCGCCGGGCGGGCGAGCATCTCAAAGCCCACATACGCCGCCGCGGGATTGCCCGAAAGCCCCAGATACGGCTTGCCGCCGAGCAGCCCAAACGTGATGGCCTTGCCCGGACGCATCGAGATGCGGTCAAACAGCACCTCGCCCTCGCGCTGGACCAGCGCCGTCACGTAGTCGTAGTCGCCTGCCGAGGCGCCACCGCTCGTAATGACAAAATCGCACTCCTGCACGGCACGATGCACCAGTTCGGCAATCGCCTGCTCATCATCGGGCGCAATGCCGTAGAACACGGGCTCGGCTCCTGCATCGAGCGCCTCGGCCATCAACGCCGACGAGTTGGAATCGCGAATCTGACCGCGCGCCGGTACCTTACTCGGTGTGACCAGTTCCGTCCCCAGCGAGATAATGCCCACGCGCGGAGCGGCATGCACCTTCACGCTCGCATACCCGGCGCTCGCCAGCAAGCCGGCGCCCGCCGGTGCCACAACCTCGCCGACACGCATCACGATATCGCCGGCATGCGCCTCCTCGGCGGCAGAGCGAACGTTCTCCCCCACCTTGGCAGGCGCCGAGAACCTCACACGCGAGCCCTCGTTGCCGTCGCCATCGAGCACATCGACGATCTCGTACTTCACCACGGCATCGGCACCTTCGGGTACCGGCGCGCCCGTCATGATGCGGACCGTCTCACCCGCGCCGATTGCGCCCTCAAACACACGGCCCGCGGCCTCGTGTCCGATAACGTCGAGCGTCACCGGCGCCTCGCCAGATGCCCGCGCCAAGTCCGACGAGCGCACGGCATATCCGTCCATAGCGCTGTTGGCAAACGGCGAGATGTCGATATCGGCCACCGCATCCTCGGCCAAGGGAAGACCGACGGCCTGCCACACGGGAATCTCGACGACTTCGGTGCGATTCACGTGCGACAAGACGATCGCCTGTGCGTCCTCCAACGGAATGAGTTTCTCAGCCATATGCACCTCTAGCATGCTGCGGCGCGCAACAAAAGCGCCGATTCTTTATGTTTATCTCAGTATAATCCCTCGCCGCCTGCTCAAGACCTGGCCCGCGGCCGCGAATACATCTGTCG
>UQWQ01000094.1 GCA_900544755.1 uncultured Collinsella sp.
GGTAATGTCCTCGCCCATAAACTTGATGGAGCCGGTCTTGGAACGCAGCAGGCCCGAGACAGTCTTGAGCGTTGTGGACTTGCCGGCACCGTTCGCGCCGATCAAGGCCACGATCTCACCCTCGTTGACGTTAAAGGAAATGTCCTTGATGGCGTGGATGGCGCCGTACCAGACGTTGATGTTGTAGACGGAAAGCATCGGCTCTGCCATTTAGTTCTCCCCCTTATCCTGCTTGCCCAGATATGCCTCGATAACGGCGTCGTTGTTCTGGATCTCCTCGGCCGTGCCCTTGGCGATGACCTTACCAAAGTTGAGCACGCAGATGCCCTCGCAGATGTTCATAACGAGCGACATGTCGTGCTCGATAAGCATGATGGCAATGCCAAAGGTGTCGCGGATCTTAACGATGTTCTCCATGAGCTCGGCGGTCTCGGACGGGTTCATGCCGGCGGCAGGCTCGTCGAGCAGCAGTAGCTTGGGGTTGGTGGCAAGCGCGCGGACGATCTCCAGACGACGCTGAGCGCCGTAAGGCAGCGATCCGGCCTGTTCATTTGCCAAGTGCTCCATGTCAAAAATGGACAGCAACTCCATGGCGCGCTCGTGGGCGGCCTTCTCGTGCTTCCAGTACGTCGGCAGGCGCAGTACGCCCTCAAAGCCGGAGTAACGCTCCTGGTTGTGCAGGCCGACCTTAACGTTATCCTCCACCGTCATGGTGTTGAACAGACGAATGTTCTGGAAGGTACGGGCAATACCCATGCGGTTGACCTGATAGACCGACTTGCCCGAGGTGTCCTCACCGTCGAGCAGGATGGTGCCGTGCGTGGGCTGGTACACCTTGGTGAGCAGGTTGAAGACCGTGGTCTTACCGGCACCGTTAGGGCCGATCAAACCGGCGATCTCGGTCTTACCGATGGTCAGGCTAAAGTCGTCTACTGCCTTAAGGCCGCCAAATTCAATGCCCAAGTGGATGCACTCGAGCGCCGGGCGCTGGCCCAGGTCGCGATCGGGAACGATGGCGCCAGAAGGATACGGGACCATCTTGCCCTTGTTGAACTCAAACTTACTGGGCATCGACTGCCACCTCCTTCTTGGAAGCAAAGCGGTCCTTAATGCGTGCGAAGAACGCCTTGAGCTGCGGGTTGTTGGTAAAGATCATGACCAGGATCAGCACGATGGCGTAGATGAGCATGCGGTAGTCCGAGAACTGACGGAGCAGCTCGGGAAGCACCGTGAGCAACGCCGCCGCGATGACGGAGCCGCGCATATTGCCCAGACCGCCCAGGACCACGAATACCAGGATGAGGATGGACGTGTTGAAGTCGAACTTGGTGGCGGAAAGCTGCGAGAAGTTACCGCCGAAGAGGGCTCCGGCAGCGCCGGCGAGAGCGGCGGAAACCACGAAGGCGATCATGCGGTACTCGGTGACGGAGATGCCCACGGACTCGGCAGCGATCTTGTTGTCGCGCACGGCCATAATGGCACGGCCGGTACGGCTGCGAACCAGGTTGAGCACGATCACGAGTGCGACCATGACCAGGATGGCACCGGCGAGGAAGGTCGAGTACGTCGACACGCCCGATGCGCCCTGCGCGCCCTTGATGATGGCGGTGCCGTCCTCGAGCAGGTGCAGGTCGTCGATCGTGGAGTTACCTGTGATGTTAAAGATCACATGCAGGCCGCGGGAGTCGACGCCCACGATAAGGCAGGTGACGATCTCTTTGATGATCTCGCCAAAGGCCAGCGTCACGATAGCCAGGTAATCGCCGCTCAGGCGAAGGACCGGGATGCCGATCAAGAAGCCCAGGATGGCGGCAGCGATGGCACCGACCACGATGCTGATGATCAGGCGCACCGGATCGGAGGGAACGGCGCTCTCCAGCGCGACGGCGGTGACGATTCCCGTATAGGCACCGACACTCATAAAGCCCGCGTGGCCCAGCGACAAGTCGCCCGCGATGCCGACGACGAGGTTAAGGGAGATAGCCATGACGATATAGGCCGTGATGGGAACCAGCTGACCGGCGATCATGCGCGGAATCATGTGGTTAGACTGCATAAAGAACACGATGGCGAACGCCACAAGGCACATGGCGTACGTAACAAAGTCGTGACGCGTCTGCTTGTCTTTAAGAAACTTCATAACGCTCACCTACACCTTCTCGGGGACGTACTTGCCCAAGAGGCCGGCAGGCTTGACGAGCAGGACGATGATCAAAACACCAAAGACGATGGAGTTGGCAAGGCTCGTGGAAATATAAGCCTGTGCCATCGCCTCGATGATACCGATGAGAATGCCACCGACAAAGGCACCGGGGATGGAGCCGATGCCACCGAAGACAGCGGCATCGAAGGCCTTGATGCCAGGCATGGCACCCGTCGTGGGCTGCAGCACCGGCGAGTAGGAGCACAGCAGCACGCCGGCGATGGCGGCAAGGGCGGAGCCGATGGCGAACGTCATCGAGATGGTGCGGTTGACGTTGATGCCCATGAGCTGAGCGGCGGCCTTGTCCTCGGACACGGCGCGCATGGCTTTGCCCATCTTGGTCTTGCCTGTAAAGAACATCAGGCCGGCCATGATAACCAGGCAGGCGACGATGGTGACGAGCGAGACGGCGCTTACGTTGAACTTGGCCAAGAACTCCGGCACCTGGAAGGTGACGAGCGAAGTGAAGTTCTTGGGCGTGGCGCCCCACAGAAGCTGCGCGGCGTTCTGCAGGAAGTAAGACACGCCGATGGCCGTGATCAGAACGGCCAGAGGGCCTGCTTGGCGCAGCGGCTTGTATGCCAGACCCTCGATGAGAACACCGAGAACCGTGCAGACCACACAAGAGAGAATTACAGATGCCCAGCCCGGGAGGCCGAGATACGACGTGGCGCAGAACGAGACATAGGCACCGACCATGATGACGTCGCCGTGAGCGAAGTTGAGCATCTTGGCGATACCGTAAACCATGGTGTAGCCCAACGCGATGATGGCGTAGACGCTGCCCATGGACAGGCCGTTGACCAGGTATTGAATAAAGACCGTCATGTTCCACATCCCCCTTTCGAATAGGTTTCCAGTTGATGTATGAAACAGGGACGTTACGTTGTCCCTAGATACCAAGCAAGCAGGGAAGGCCAAAACCTCCCCTGCTTGGGATCAAAACCGCTCTATATAAGGCGGCAAATTAAGCCTGTACGTACTTGCCGTCGGTGATGACGTACGCAGTCGGGTCCTTCTGGACCTGGCCCTTATCGTTCCAGGTGAGCTTGCCGGTCAGGCCGTCAACGGTAATGTTGCGCATGGCCTCGGGCAGCTTCTCGGCGACTTCGGTCGGATCGGCATCGACGCCAAGGCCGGCCTCCTTGAGGGCCTCGGCCACAGCATGCACGCCGTCGTAGGCGTCAGCGGCAAACTGGTCGGGGGTATCGCCGTACTTATCCTTGTAGGCGTTGACGAAGTCGGCGTTCTTCTCGTCGTCGGCGGAGAACGGGGTCATAAGCAGCAGGCCCTCGGCAAGAGAGGTATCGAAGCCCTCCACGCCCAGGATGCCGTCCATGCCGTCGCAGCCCATCATCTTGACGTCGTAGCCCATGTCCTTGGCGTTCTTGAGCAGGACGGAGGCCGGGGTGTAGTAGATCGGCGCGAAGATCATGGTGGCGCCGGCCTGCTTGGCCTTGGTCAGCTGGTTGGTAAAGCTCGTGGCGGAGTCGTCCTTAAAGGTCTCCTCGTCGACAATCTCGAGCTTGGATTCAGCAGCCTGGGCCTTAAAGGCATCCGCGACACCCGAAGAATAAGCGTCGCCAGAGTTATAGAACAGCACGAACTTCTCGTCCGCATACTTCTCTGCCAGGAACTTAGCAGCGTTGACGCCCTGGTTGGGGTCGGTAAAGCAAACCTGGAAGACGCAATCCTTGCCGTCAGTGACGTCCTCGGAAGACGCGGACGGGGTGATCATGAACGTCTTGGGGTCGTTACCGCACTCGGCGGCAACGGCAACCGACGCACCCGTGGTGGTCGGGCCGACGAGGGCCTGCATGCCCCAGTCGAGCAGGGTGTTGAAGGCGTTAACGGCCTTCTCGCCGTCGGCCTGGTCGTCCTCGGCCTTGCTGACAAGCGGCAGCTCCTTGGTCGAGAAATCCTTGCAGCCAAGCTCGACGCCCTGGGTAACGGACTTGCCATACGACGCGGCGGCACCGGTCAGCGGGCCGATGGTGCCGATCTTAAACGAAGCGTCGCTCGAAGCGGAACCGCTGTCGCCGCCGTTGGAGGAGCAGCCAGCTAGAATGGACATTGCCCCCAGACCTGCTGCGCTCGCGATAACGCTCCTGCGATTCATAACAGGGTTCAATGACTTACCGGTGAGGCTCGACATGCGGCTCTCCTCTCAAATCTCGTCGGGTTTTGGCTGCCCGACAGGCCATCCTTCGCCGTGTTCGGCGTTCGCAAAATAGTAGACGCTTTAGTTAGGAAAAGTGGCGATTATTTCAACTTTTCTTTGGATTTGTTCATTTATCCATAGTTCTGCGTATTCCTACTACTTTATGCAGTAATGCCACTTTATTATGTAAAAGTAATGTTTCCATTCTGTTACAAGCGTTCCCGCTCTCAATAAACATGGTGCCCCCTTTTTTTCGCTGGCCGCGACGCGTCCGTCTTGCGGTACAGGGCAAACCTTATGGCGCAAACGTTGACAGTTTGTTACGGGAGTTCGTTTGTAGCGAGCGTGTTTCCAATATTTCCGCAGCGTTTCGGGGGTAGCGTTTTGCACAGCTCCGGCTGCCTGGCAAGCACGCGCCCGCACTTCACGCTAGAATGCACTCAACCTATAAGCGGTTAATCCATCCATAAGATGCACGAAGGAGCTATCTATGAGCGAACCCCTGCGCACCGTGAACGTCGGTCTGATCGGCCTGGGAACCGTCGGCGGCGGCGTGGCCCGTCTGATCAAGAGCCACCACGATGAGTACCTGGCAGCCTACGGCATCGACCTTAAGCTGACCCGCGCCTGCGCGCTTGCTTGGGAGCAGGCCGAGGCAGCCGGCATTGAGCGCGAGGCCTTCACGAGCGACTGGCACGACGTCGTCACCGACCCCGCCATCGACATCGTCGTCGAGCTGATCGGCGGCGAGCACCCCGCAACCGAGATCTTCACCACCGCCTTTGAGCACGGCAAGCATGTCGTCTCTGCCAACAAGGCCCTGCTGGGCCGTCACGTCGAAACGCTTGCCGAGAAGGCGCGCGCGTGCGGCGTGCAGATTAAGTGCGAGGCCAGCTGCGGCGGCGGCATCCCCATCGTCAGCACGCTTGAGCACGACCTGGTGGGCAACAAGATCCTGACCATCGCCGGCATCCTCAACGGCACCACCAACTACATCCTGTCGCGCATGGACGCCGAGGGCGCCGATTACGCCGATGTGCTCGCCGACGCACAGGCCAAGGGCTATGCCGAGGCCAACCCGTCCGCAGACGTCGACGGCTTCGACGCCGCCAGCAAGACTGCAATCCTCGCCTCCATCGGCTTTGGCACCCGCGTGACCACCGACGATGTGTACCAGCAGGGTATCCGCACCATCGGCGCCGAGGACATCACCCAGGCCCGCGAGCTCGGCTACACCATTAAGCTGCTGGGCATCGCCCGCAACACCGACGCCGGCGTCGACGTCCGCGTGCATCCCACGCTGATCCCCGCCGACCACATGCTTGCCAAGGTCAACGGCGCCATGAACGCTGTCTACGTGGTGGGCGACGCCGTGGGCGAGGCCATGTTCTACGGTGCCGGCGCAGGCTCCTTCCCCACCGCGAGCGCCGTCGTGGGCGATATCCTGTCGCTCTCCGAGCAGATCAGCCGCGGCGTGGCTCCGCTGCCCGAGATTGAGCCCTATGGCCACAACCTCGCCTTTAAGCCCATGGACGAGCTCCAGACCAAGTACTATGTGCGCCTGAAGGTCGCCGACCGCGTGGGCGCCCTGTCCGAGACGGTCGATATCTTTGCCAAGCACAACATCTCGATCTCGCTCATCAATCAGGTCGAGGATGGCAAGTCGGGCGTCAGCGATGCCTGCTCGGTCATCTTCCTGACGCACCGCGCGCTCGAGAAGGACGTCCAGGCTGCCGCCGCCGAGCTTGCCAGCGTCGACTGCGTGGCCGAGGTCGCCAACGTCCTGCGCATCGAGGACGTCGAGGCTTGGACCGAAGGCGTCATGGCCAACTAATTCGGTCTTCGCTTTACGGCATATTGCGTGAGGGGCTCTCGTCCAGCAGTGGACGAGAGCCCCTTTGCTTGCGCACACGGGACGTATTGGCGCAATCCGCATTTGAACGACTTGGCCGCTCCTGACAGCCGGGGGTACCGTTCGCCGACGTGTAACCGAAACCGATTATGACCGCCGCTATGCTGTGCTGCGTATATCCGACCGCAAAGAGAGGAAGCACCATGTTGCTCGAGGGCAAGAAAGCGATCATCACCGGAGGCACGCGCGGTATCGGCTATGCCATCGCCTGCCGTTTTATCGAGGAAGGTGCTGCCGTCACCGTCTTTGGCTCGCGCCAGGAGACTGCCGACGCTGCCGTTGAGAAGCTGGCGGCCGCCTATCCCGAGGCCAAGGTCTGGGGCCGCTCCTGCGACCTCACCTCGCTCGAGGCCGTAACCGAGGCCTTTACCCAGGCTGCCGCCGATATGGGCGGCCTGGACACGGTCGTCAACAATGCCGGTATCTCCCAGCGTTCTCCCCTTTTGGACTACACGGCCGAGGAGTTTGCAAAGGTCATGGACCTCAACGTCGTCGCCGTCTTTAATGGCCACCAGGCTGCCGCCAAGATCATGACCGAGGCCGGCCACGGCGGCACCATCACCACCACGAGCTCGATGGTCGCCAAGTATGGCCAGCCCTCCGGCGTCGGCTATCCCACGTCCAAGTTTGCCGTCAACGGCATGGTCCAGTCGCTCTCGCGCGAGCTCGCCCCCATGGGCATTCGCGTCAATGCCGTCGCACCCGGCGTGACCAAGACCGACATGGTCGCCAACCTGCCCGAAGAGGTTATTAAGCCCATCATCGCCACCATTCCGCTGGGTCGCATGGGCGAGCCCGAGGATGTCGCCAACGCCTTTGTTTTCCTGGCGAGCGACATGTCCTCCTATGTTACGGGTGCCGTGCTCCCCGTCGACGGAGCCGCCCGCTCCTAAAGGTCGAAAGCCACGACTT
>UQWQ01000095.1 GCA_900544755.1 uncultured Collinsella sp.
CGAAGTGCCGGCCGACCTTGCGTCGCCGGCGCTTTACCGTGTCGATGCTGCGCACCATCCCCGTGTCGACCGTGCCGAGATGCTGCGGTATCTGGGTTACGGCGGCCAGCAGATTGAGCCCGAGCTGTCACGACGTATTGAGCTTGTGGTCGAGCGCCTTGAGCTGGACATTGAGCCCCGCGGCGTGCGGCGCGTGTTTACCGTCGATGCCACGGGCGTGGACGAGCAGGGAGAGCCTTGCATCCGTCTGGTTGGCACCAACGTTGAGTTGCAAGGTCGCGATATCTATCGCCATCTCAAAGACGCCCGCTTTGCCGCACTCATGGCATGCACCCTCGGCATGGACGCCGAGCGTCGCCTGCGCACCACGGGAGCCCAGCAGCCCCTAGAGGGAGCCGTGCTCGATGCCGCGTGCTCCGCCTATGTGGAGGCCGCCGTCGAGCAGATGGACCAGCAAGTCAAGGCCGCGGCCGCTGTACACGGGCTCACCGGCAACTGGCGCTTCAGCCCCGGCTATGGCGACTGCCCGCTTACGGCCCAGCGCTCAATCGTGGCTGCGCTCAACGCCACGCGGCTCATCGGGCTTACCGTCACACCCACCAACCTGCTCATGCCCACCAAGAGCGTGACCGCGGTGATCGGTCTGTTCGACGGCGAGGTCCACGACGCCCAGAGCCGCCCCACCTGCACTATCTGCCGCATGCGCGAGCACTGCCGCTTCCGCGCCGCCCACACCACCTGCTATTCGCATTCTGAATAAAATGTCAATTGATGGCACGGTATCGAGGGAATCTCATCCGTAAGTAAGCGGATGTCCTCACAAACAAGTACCATAAGATGCCAAATAACAACTATCTGAAAGCCAGTACATGCACAACATTCTGCAGTTCTCGCCACAACTAACCGCGCTTGAGTTTTTTTCAGGCATTGGCTTGGCTCGTGCCGGCATGGCAAAAGCCGGAATCAAAACAATCTGGGCAAATGACATAGACCGTACTAAATGCGCCATGTACAGCCAGTGCTGGGGCGATGAGCATCTAGTCGAGCAGGATGTCCACACACTCGACCCCGACCTAATACCCCAAGCCGACATCGCATGGGCGTCAAGCCCTTGCACAAACTTATCTCTCGCGGGAAACAGGGAGGGACTTATCTCTGGCAAAGAGTCCAGTGCGTTCTTTGGCTTTATTAAGGCCATCGAAGGAATGAGCGATCGTGCCCCGCGGGCACTTGTTCTCGAAAACGTCATCGGCCTTGCCACGTCTAATAACAGTGATGACTTTAGACTCGTTTGCCAGGAATTTAATCGTTTAGGCTATTCATGCGACGCTTATTTTATCGATGCACGGCACTGGCTTCCCCAGTCACGCCCCCGCATGTTTGTCGTCGGATTAAAAGACCCTCTTCCCAACAGCCGACTCGATTCCTCGCTTCGACCTGAAAAGGTCTCCTGGATTCACTCCGACCCTTCACTCATTACGCACGTCTCTCACCTAAACGAGCCGAGCCCACTTCGCATGACGGGCCTTGCAACGGTTGTTGAAGATATTCCCGAGGGCGACAAGCGTTGGTGGAACAAAAACCAAGTACAAGCATTTATCGACTCGCTTGCACCGCATCAAGCAGAGCGCCTTCAGCGCTTCTTAAATGCCAAAGAAAAAACTGTTCGCACTGCTTACCGTCGCACGCGATCAGGCGTTGTGCGCTGGGAAATCCGTGAAGAAGAAATTGCCGGATGTCTAAGAACGGCTCGCGGCGGCTCATCAAGACAGGCAGTCGTTATATGCGAAAACGGAAAGATAGAAGTTCGCTGGATGACTGGAACCGAATATGCCCGTCTCCAAGGTGCTGACTCATGTCAGTTTAGCGGCTTCTCGGATGCTCAGATTCGCTACGCATTCGGCGATGCAGTTGCCGTGCCAGTTGTCACTTGGCTTATAAAAAATGCAGTCAAACCAGCGCTTATGTCTTCAAGGAACGGGGTGAACAATAATGGAAATGACCAATTGCTCCTTGAACGAGCCCGATAAAGATATCTTGGATGCCATTGAACTCTGGTACGAATCCAAACGCAGCAAGCGAGGCAATGTCAACCGTAACGTCATGGCGGTTGGCATAGGCATAAGCGAGCTGTTGCAAAACCGTTTTCCGCTCACCGACGATTATGTGCAATCGGACAAGGGGAGCCAAGTACGAGGCCTAAGTGGAGCATGCATCAAAACAGTTTTAGCCAGACATGGGGAAACGCGTGCCTTCGCATCAGAGGGCGGCAGAACCTCACGCGGCACACTCCCGATGGCGCTTGAGCTTGCCACAATTATCAACTCTGCCCTACCCAGTGACACTTGCGAAGACGCTCGTCTTGAAGCTGCGAATGCAATCGCCAATTTCTTCGTCGAGCGAATCCAGGTCGATTTCTTTAACCGGCAGAGAATCAAAGTCGAAATCGATCTTCAAAAACCAATTTCTGTCATTGTCGATGATATCCTAGCCGAAGCAAGCCTACGGTCCGATAAGCCAACGGGTACCGTCGCACAGCACCTGGTAGGCGCAAAACTAGAGATGTTATTTCCAACCATAGAAATCGGAAAGGACAACTCAAACGCTGCCGACCAGCAAACAGACCGTTCTGGCGATTTCCAAATCAATGATGCTGCATTTCACGTGACTGTATCGCCAATGGCCAAATTGACCGATCGATGCCGAGATAACATTCGAAATGGCATTCGGCCCATCGTCGTTGTCCCCCACGATAAAGTTTCCTTCGCTTACGGACTGTTCGAAAGTGAGGGACTCGGCAATCGCGTACAGGTTATCGCGCTCGAATCGTTTATCGGCATCAATATTGAAGAATTATCGTTCTACAAGCGAGGCCTAATTCGATTAAATGTCGCACGGCTTCTTGCCCACTACAACAAGCGAATCGAAGATATCGAGCCCGACAAATCCCTTCAAATAGAAATTCCTCAGTGGGCTCTAGACGAAATGGACGCACATGGCGAATAGCTCAAACATACTTATCACTCATGATCTGGACGGTGCCGCGCTGGCGGCGCCTGTTGATGCTGCGCGCCGCAACGGAGCTGCATACAAGACGCGCACGATCGACGACCTTCGCATTAAGGACGATCGTCTGCGCGCCGCCATCGAGGGCACGGGACACCTGCTGTTCGACGGCGGCATGGGTACCATGCTGCAGGCGGCCGGCATGAAGGCCGGCGCCCTGCCCGAGCTGCTCAACTTTGAGGAGCCTCAGGTCATTACCGACATCCAGCGTCAGTACGTCGAAGCCGGCTGCGACGTGATCACCGCCAACACCTTTGGCGCCAACGCCCACAAGCTCGACGGTACCGCCACCGTGGCAGATGTCTTTGCCGCCGCTGTCGCCTGCGCCCGCGCGGCCGGCGCCCACTACGTCGCCGGCGATATCGGCCCCATCGGAGCGCTGCTTCGCCCCTTGGGTACCCTCAGCTTCGACGAGGCCTACGACCTCTTTGCCGAGGAAGTGCGCGCCGGCGTCGCCGCGGGCGTGGACCTCTTTATTATCGAGACTATGACCGACCTGGCCGAGATCAAGGCGGCCGTCCTCGCCTGCCGCGAGAACTCCGACCTGCCCGTCTTTGCCACCATGACCTTTGAGGAAGACGGTCGCACCTTCCTGGGCACGAGTCCCGAGGTTGCCGCCATCACGCTCGATGCCATCGGCGCCGACGTTTTGGGCATCAACTGCAGCCAGGGACCGGCCGAGCTCCGAGGACTCGCCGCTCGCATGCTCACCGTTACGGACAAGCCCGTTATGGTGCAGGCCAACGCAGGACTGCCCCACGTGGACGACGACGGCAACACCGTCTTTGATATCCAGGCGCCCGAGTACGCCGTGGCCGTCGCCGGTATGATTGAGGACGGCGTAAGCGTCGTGGGCGGCTGCTGCGGCACCACGCCGGCGCACATGGCAGCGCTGCGCACGCTTATCGATAACCACACGCCCAGTCCGCGCCACCGCAAGCCCAGCATGTCGGTCACAAGCGCCCAGACCGTGGTGGACCTCCCCTGCGACGGCCACAAGATCGCCGTCATCGGCGAGCGCATCAACCCCACCGGCAAAAAGCGCCTGCAGCAGGCCCTGCGCGACGGCGACCTGGACTACGTGGTGAGCCAGGGCATCAGCCAGCAGGAGCAGGGCGCCGACATCCTGGACGTCAACGTGGGCCTGCCCGAGATCGACGAGGTCAAGATTATCCAACAGGCCACCGAGCAGCTCCAAGGCTCCACGCTGCTGCCGCTGCAGATCGACTCCACCGACCCCGCCGCCGTCGAGGCCGCCGTACGTCGCTACGCCGGCAAGCCCATCATCAACTCGGTCAACGGCAAGCAGCAGATCATGGACGAGATCTTCCCGCTGGTCGCCCACTACGGCACCAACGTTGTCGGCCTTACGCTCGACGAAGGCGGCATCCCCGATACCGCCGAGGCCCGCTTTGCCATCGCCGAGCGCATCGTGGCCGAGGCTGCCCGCTACGGCATCGGCCCGGACCGTATCCTCATCGACTGCCTGGTCATGACCGCCTCGACCAATCAACGCCAGGCCGAGCAGATTCTGCGCGCCATGTCCCTGTGCAAGGAGCGCCTGGGCGTCAAATGCGCGCTCGGCGTGTCGAACATCAGCTTTGGCCTGCCCGCTCGCCCGCTGCTGGGCTCGGTCTTTTTGGCCGCCGCCTTTGGTGCAGGTCTGGACGCCCCCATCATGAACCCGGGCTCCAAGCGCTTTATGGACACCGTCTACAGCTATCGCGTCCTGAGCGTTGAGGACGAGGGCTCGACCGGATACATCGAGCGCTATGCCGGCTGGACCGATCCGTACAAGATCGCCGCCAACCCGGCAGCGGCTCAGGCCGCATCGAGTGATGCCGCGCCTGCTGCTGGCACCGCCGGCACTGACGGCAACGACGACCCGATTCGTCGAATGGTCGTCTCGGGCCGCAAAGGCGAGATCGCTGCCGAGACCGAGCGTCTGCTGGCAGACCACGACGCCATGGACCTTATCAACAACCACTTTATCCCCGCCCTCGACGAGGTGGGCGTCCTCTTTGACCAGGGCAAGTTCTTCTTGCCGCAGCTCATGGCCTCGGCCGAGGCCGCACGCGTGGGCTTCGACACCATTAAGCGCCTGATGCCCGCCGGCGAGATTGCCGACAAGGGCAAGATCTGCGTGGCCACCGTCAAGGGCGACATCCACGATATCGGCAAGAACATCGTCAAAATGCTGCTCGACAACTACGGCTACACCGTCTTTGACCTGGGCCGCGACGTCGATCCGCAGGAGGTACTCAAGACCGTCAAGGAGCGCGATATCAAACTCGTCGGCCTCTCGGCGCTTATGACCACCACCGTCGTCGCCATGGAGGAGACCATCAAGCTGCTCCATGCCGAGGTTCCGGGCGTCAAGATCATCGTGGGCGGCGCCGTGCTCACCCCCGAATACGCCAAGCAGATCGGCGCGGACTACTACGCCAAGGATGCCGCCGAAAGCGCGCGCATCGCCGAAGAGGTCTTTGGGCAGTAACACAACGGAAACAACCGAGCACCAAAACGTGCCGCATGCGCCACTTGGCACGTGCGGCACGTTAGAATAGATAAGACTATGCTCGTTTTGGCAGATAGGAGCGCAAGGATGGCGATCACGCCCGCAGAAATCGCGGAAACCCGCGGCATGGTTGAGGAGCAGAACCTCGACATCAGGACCATCACCATGGGTGTTTCGCTCATGGGTTGCGGTGACGAGAACCTCGACCGCATGTGCACGAAGATCTACGACCACGTGACGCACACGGCTGAGCATCTGGTCGAGACCGCCGAGAACCTCGAGCGCGAGTACGGTATCCCCATTGTCAACAAGCGCGTTTCCGTCACCCCGGTGGCGCAGATCGCCGCGTGCTGCAAGGATGAGGACCTCACCCCCATCGCGCATGCCCTCGACCGCGCGGCCGAGACGCTCGGCATCGATTACCTGGGCGGCTTCTCCGCACTCGTCCAGAAGGGCATCGGCGACGCCGACCGCCGCGTCATCCAGTCCATCCCCCAGGCGCTCGCCACCACGAGCCGTGTCTGCTCCAGTGTCAACGTCGCCAGCCTGCGCGCCGGCATCAACATGGACGCCGTGCTTATGGCCGCCCAGACCATCATCGATGCCGCTAAACTCACGGCCGACCAGGATTCCGTCGGCGCTTCCAAGTTTGTCTGCTTTGCTAACATGGTCGAGGACTCCCCGTTTATGGCGGGCGCCGTCCACGGCGGTGGCGAGGCCGACGCCGTCATCAACGTAGGCGTCTCGGGCCCCGGCGTTATGGCCGCAGCCCTGGAGACGCTGCCCGATTCCGCATCGATGATGGAAGTCGCCGAAAAGATTAAGCAGACCGCCTTTAAGATCACCCGTGCCGGCGAGCTCATGAGCCGCGAGGCCGCCCATCGCCTGGGTGTCGAGAAGGGCATCGTCGACCTGTCGCTGGCTCCCACGCCTGCCATCGGCGACTCCGTCGCGCGCATCCTCGAGATCATCGGCGTGGGCACCTGCGGTGGCCCGGGCACGACCTGCGCGCTCGCCATGCTCAACGATGCCGTCAAGAAGGGCGGCGTCATGGCCAGCTCCAGCGTGGGCGGTCTCTCCGGCGCTTTCATCCCCGTGTCCGAGGACGCCGGCATGATCGCCGCCGTCGAAGCCGGTGCGCTTTCGCTCGAGAAGCTCGAGGCCATGACCTGCGTGTGCTCCGTCGGCCTGGACATGATCGCCATCCCCGGCGACACCCCGGTCGAGACCATCGCCGGCATCATCGCCGACGAGATGGCCATCGGCGTCATCAACAACAAGACCACGGCCGTCCGCGTGATTCCTGCCATCGGCAAGGGCGTGGGTGACTGCGTCGAGTACGGCGGCCTGTTCGGCCGTGCGCCCATCATGCCGGTGAACCCCAACGCCGGCACCGTGCTTGCCCATCGCGGTGGACGCTTCCCGGCGCCGCTGAACTCGCTGAAGAACTAGCCTAGGGATACGAGGCGAGGAGCCCCGCCGCCGGGCGGCAGACATATAAGGTCGCCTGCTCGGACAGTCCTGACTCGCACGGAGAGCACATTAAGTGCTCTCCG
>UQWQ01000096.1 GCA_900544755.1 uncultured Collinsella sp.
CGCCGGAGCGGTGCTTAAGCCGTCAGGCGGGAATTGTGCGGTGTTGCCTTAAATTAGTGTCAGTATAACACCCTGCGGGGCAGAAATACAAGTCAAATTTGTTAAAAGTTACACAAAATCCAAAAACGCGAACTCGCTGCCTTACATCTTGTGGTCAGCAAACAGCGGGTCATCCTGCCACAGTACGGTGTGCCCGGCGGCGCGGGTGGCGTTCAAGTCAATGATGCGCTGGTTGCCGGAGCCGCGGAACCGCAGCGAAATATCGTGCTGCGCGGGGATGAATTCGCCGTCCACCAGCACATCGATCAGGCTCAGCATCTCGTCCGTCACTTCGCAGCGGGCGTGGCTGGGTTGCAAAAGTTCGGTTTCGTATACATTGCCGGTGTAGCACCAGATGGTTTTGTGGGGGTACAACACCCGTACTTCGTGCAGGAACGGCACCAGCGCACGCTGGTTTTCCGGCTCAAAGGGTTCGCCGCCCAAAAGGGAAAGCCCATCAATATAATCCGGGGCAAGGCTGCCCAAAATTTCATTGCGCACGGCTTTATCAAAGGGCAGGCCATAACCAAAATCCCAGGCAACGGCGTTAAAACATTCCGGGCAGTGGCGGCGGCAGCCGGAAACAAACAGACTGGTACGCACGCCCGTGCCATTGGCAATATCACAGTATTTTATGGTTGCGTAGTTCACGCGGGGAGCCTCCTTATAAAATGCAACACTATATCTTGTATAGTGCTGCGGCAAATCATCACAATAGGCAGGTGCCTTGCACCAGTATACCAGCCGTGCCGGGCAAAAGCAAGCGGCCAGGGAACAATAAAATCACATATCATCGCAGCTTTGAAAAAAGTGCCTATTTTACCCAAAAAGCCAGCGCTTTTTTCGGCGTTTTGTTTTGAAATCTTTTTGAACGTCCCATCGCGCTATATCGCATATATGGGTGCTATTAGCAAATTATATACAATATATTGTGGTATATTAGCTTGACTTTGCCGGGTCGATGCGGTAAGATAAATACGCTCGCCAAAATCATGGAGCGGTTTTGGCGTGGGGTATCAACCCGGCAGCTTTTATTGAGGTAAGGAGATAACAGTTCATGAAGATCATCAAGCGCAACGGCAGCGAGGCCGTTTTCGATATATCCAAAATTATTGCAGCGGTGACCAAAGCCAACAACGTTGTTGCCTCCAACCAGCGCTTGACCAAGGAACAGATCACGGCCATTGCCGACGATGTGGCGCAGGAATGCCAGAGCCGCAACCACGCCATGAACGTGGAGGAGATCCAGGATCTGGTGGAAGACGCCATCATGCAGACCAATGCGTATGAGGTGGCCCGCAAATATATCACCTACCGCTATGTGCAGAGCCTGCGCCGTACCCATAACACCACCGACGACCGCATTCTGTCCCTCATCGAGTGCAACAATGAGGAAGTCAAGCAGGAAAACGCCAATAAAAACCCGACCGTCAACAGCGTTCAGCGCGATTATATGGCCGGCGAGGTCAGCAAGGACCTGACCATGCGTATGCTGCTGCCTGCCGAGATTGTAAAGGCACATGAGGATGGCATCATTCATTTCCATGATGCTGACTATTACGCCCAACATATGCACAACTGCGACCTGGTCAACCTGGACGACATGCTGCAGAACGGCACGGTTATTTCTGGTACCCTCATCGAAAAACCGCATTCTTTCTCCACGGCTTGCAACATTGCCACCCAGATCATTGCGCAGGTGGCATCCAACCAGTACGGCGGCCAGAGCATCAGCCTGACCCACCTGGCACCGTTTGTGGATATCAGCCGCAAAAAGATCCGCCGCGATACCGAAGCGGAGATGAAGGAACTGGGCATTGATCCCGGTGAAGAAAAGCTCTCCCAGATCGTTGAAGCCCGTCTGCGCGAGGAAATCAAGCGCGGTGTGCAGACCATCCAGTACCAGGTCGTTACCCTGATGACCACCAACGGCCAGGCACCGTTCATCACGGTATTCATGTACCTGAACGAAGCGGGCGAAAACCAGCGCCTGAAATCTGACCTTGCCATTATCGTGGAAGAAATGCTCCGCCAGCGCTACCAGGGTGTTAAGAATGAGGAGGGCGTCTGGATCACCCCCGCGTTCCCCAAGCTGATCTATGTGCTGGAAGACGATAATATCCGCGAAGGCACCCCCTATTTCTATCTGACCAAGCTGGCCGCCAAATGCACCGCAAAGCGCATGGTGCCGGACTATATCAGCGAAAAGAAGATGAAGGAATACAAGCTGTCTAAGGGTGAGACCGAGGGCAACGGCGATGTATTTACCTGCATGGGTTGCCGCAGCTTTTTGACCCCCGACCGTTCCGGCACTGGCTGGAACAACGTGGCCAACGCCCAGAACTATGTGCCGGGCAAGCCGAAGTACTATGGCCGCTTCAATCAGGGTGTTGTTACCATCAACCTGCCGGATGTGGCCCTGTCCTCCGGCGGTGAGCCGGATAAATTCTGGAAAATTTTTGATGAGCGCCTGGAACTGTGCCACCGCGCCTTGCAGTACCGCCATAACCGCCTTAAGGGTACCCTGTCCGATGCGGCACCCATTCTGTGGCAGTACGGCGCTCTGGCCCGCCTGAAAAAGGGCGAGCCCATTGATAAGCTGCTGTACGGCGGCTATTCCACCATCAGCCTGGGCTATGCGGGCCTGTATGAATGCTGCAAATATATGACCGGCAAGAGCCATACCGATCCCGCCGCAAAGCCCTTTGCCCTGAGTGTGATGCAGCACATGAATGATAAGTGCAACGAGTGGAAGAACGCTGAAAATATTGATTACTCGCTGTACGGCACCCCGCTGGAATCTACCACCTACAAGTTTGCCAAGTGCCTGCAAAAGCGGTTTGGCATTGTGCCGGGCATTACGGACCGCAATTATATCACCAACAGCTACCATGTGCATGTGACCGAGCAGATCGATGCGTTCACCAAGCTGAAGTTTGAAAGCGAGTTCCAGCGCCTGTCTCCGGGCGGCGCCATCAGCTATGTGGAAGTGCCCAATATGCAGGATAACCTTGAGGCTGTCATCAAGGTGATGCAGTTCATCTACGAGAACATCATGTACGCCGAGCTGAACACCAAGAGCGACTACTGCCAGGTGTGCGGCTATGACGGCGAGATCAAGATCGTGGAGGACGACGGCAAGCTGGTGTGGGAGTGCCCGCACTGCCATAACCGCGACCAGAGCAAGCTGAATGTTGCCCGCCGCACCTGCGGCTACATCGGTACCCAGTTCTGGAACCAGGGTCGAACCGAGGAGATCCGCGACCGCGTGCTGCATCTCTAATAGTCATCCCAGGCCGCCCCGTAGCGAGGCCCC
This sequence comes from uncultured Collinsella sp., assembly GCA_900544755.1. Classification (GTDB taxonomy): domain Bacteria; phylum Actinomycetota; class Coriobacteriia; order Coriobacteriales; family Coriobacteriaceae; genus Collinsella. Next base: position 3,356 of record UQWQ01000096.1, read on the forward strand.
GGACCTTTACTCGCTATTTCGGACAGTCCTGGCTCACGATGGAGGCGCCACTGGCGCCTCCTGTTCGTGCGGAACTCATATCGAGCAAAGGTCCGGGGCCTCGCTACGGGGCGGCCAAGTTGATGTAGCTGAGATGCAGCATGCGGTCTGCTCACTCCTCGAAGTTCTTAGCGGAAATAATTCGAGCTGCAGCTGCGATTTACTTGCGATGGCGGTTGAGCCGCAACCCAGTTTTTATTGGACCTCGAACCCTATACTCGATGTTCGCTTCGTTCATTGAGTTGCCTTTTGCATGAGGCCGGGACATATCGTTCCGCCCGCAGTTTCGCAGGCCAAAGGCCGAGAATGTTTGAGGACGGAATGATATACTCCAGACCCCCCAGGAAGGTTACTTATGAACTACGCGAACATTAAGTATTTCGACATTGCTGATGGGGAAGGCGTCCGCACTTCTCTGTTTGTGAGCGGGTGCCGTCGTGGGTGCAAGAATTGCTTTAACTCTGTTGCGTGGGACTTTGCTGCGGGCGAGCCCTTTGATCGTGCCGTCGAGGACAAGATTATCGAGAGCCTCGATCATCCCTTTATCGATGGCCTGACGATTCTGGGCGGCGAGCCTATGGAGCCCGAGAATCAGGCGGGGCTCGTTGATTTCATTGAGCGCGTGCGTGCGGCTTACCCGATGGAGTCGGGGAAGACTATTTGGTGCTTTACCGGCGATGTGCTCGAGGAGCTTATGCCGGGCGGTTGCCATCATACCGAGGTGACGGATCGCATCCTTGCCTGCCTTGACATGTTGGTGGACGGCCCGTTTGTTCAGGACCTGTACGATATCTCGTTGCGCTTTAGGGGCTCGAGCAACCAGCGCGTGATCGATATGAACGCTACGCGCGCCCGTGCTGAGCGCGAGGGCGTTGCGCTTTGTGATGCGGTTGAACTTTGGCGTGATGATCCGGTCTATTCGACCCATACTATGTAGCTTGTGGTCGATGCCGAAGGGCGTGGTACCATAGCGCGAACGTGAAATCGGAAAAGTGAGGCCCAGATGGTCGATCAGGAAAAAGTCGAGGCCGCCATTAAGCTGTTGCTTGAGGGCATAGGCGAGGACCCAACTCGTGAGGGCCTGCTGGAGACCCCGGCGCGCGTTGCCCGTATGTATGGTGAGATCGCCGGCGGTATGGACCAGAGTGCCGAGGAACACCTGTCCAAAACCTTTGCCGTCGCTTCGAACGATTTGGTTATCGAGCGCGACATCACGTTCTACTCGCTGTGCGAACATCATCTGCTGCCGTTTTATGGTAAGGCCGCCATTGGTTATATCCCTAACGGTCGGGTGGCTGGGCTTTCCAAGCTCGCCCGCACGGTTGAGGTTTATGCCCGCCGTCTTCAGCTGCAGGAGCAACTGTGCGCACAGGTTGCCGATGCCCTCATGGATTATCTCGCTCCCCAGGGAGCGATTGTGTTGATGGAGGCCGAGCATATGTGCATGACGATGCGTGGCGTGCAAAAGCCCGGCACCAAGACCGTGACGCTTGCTCGCCGCGGCGTCTTTGAGACCGATCCCGCGCTCGAGGAGCGTTTCTTTAGGATGCTGGGCCGCTAACCATGAGAGTCGTCAACGACTTTACATCGAAGACCGATGAGGGGACGTCGCGTCGCGGCTTTATGGCTTCGGGCTTGGCCCCCTTTGGTGCCATGCCTCGCATTGATTACATTTGTGCCAACGGGCTGTTCCGGCGGCACCTGGGCAACATCGTACAGTTGGAATCGGGGCGCATCTTCTGCCGCCACGGTATTGACCATCTGCTCGATGTCGCTCGCATTATGTGGATCAAGAATCTCGAGGAACAGCTCGAATTTGACCGCGAGGTCATCTACGCCACGGCACTTCTTCACGATATCGGCAAAGATGAACAGTATGAATCGGGTATATCCCATGATGTTGCAAGCGAACGCGTCGCTGATGCGATTCTCGGCGGCATGCCCGATGACGTGGCGTTTGAGCCGGCCGATGCCGCAGCCATTAAGACGGCCATTCTGGGCCATCGAAAGCTGCGCGTGAACAGCCAACCGCTTGAGCGTCTGCTCTATGCAGCCGACAAAGCGTCGCGTGCCTGCTTTGCATGCCCCGCGCGCAACGCTTGCAACTGGAGCGATGATAAAAAGAACCTGTCGATTCGCGTGTAGTTAGTTTGCGCGGTCGGGGTTCTAAACGAAGGAGACGATCGCGTTGAGTAACAAGAAACTGCCCGAGAATGCAACCAAGACCGAAGGCGCCGAGCTCGCCCGCCGTGGAAGGGGCGAAATATCCACCGCAACGGCGGTGCCTCACGTGAGCTATGACGATTTGCGCCATGCCGATCGTATTGTCATTGACGGTCTTGAGGTTTTTGCCAACCATGGCGTGTATCCCGAGGAGAACGCGCTGGGTCAGAAGTTCATCGTTTCTCTGGTGCTCTATGCCGACCTGCGCGCGGCGGGGGAGCACGATAACCTGGACGCCTCGATTGACTACGGCTCGGTGTGCCACGATGTCGATGGCTATCTGCGCGAGCATACGTTTAAGCTCATCGAGGCGGCAGCCGAGGGGACAGCCCAGATGCTGCTGCGCCGTTATCCCTCGCTGCTTGGTGTGCGCATAAAGCTCGATAAGCCGTGGGCTCCTGTTGGCCTGCCCCTGGCAAGCTGCGGCGTCGAGATCGAGCGCGTGCGCTAGTCGACGCTAGAGCTTGTTGAGGGGTGGCTGCTTGAGCCGCTGAGACAGTGCTCTATTGTTGGGACAGTACGTGTCGAGCAGGGCGTGAAAGCGCTGATTGTGGCTCGGCTCGAGCAGATGGACGAGCTCGTGGGCGACAACCATGTCGAGGCATTCGACATGGTAGGCGGCGAGCTCGCGCGCGATGCGAATGGCGCCGGTTTTGGGTGTGCAGGAGCCCCAGCGCGTTTTCATGCTGCGCACGGAGACGCGGGCCACGGTGACGCCCATTGCGATTTCGTACGCGTGCACGATGTCGCGTAGCGCTGCGGTGACCTCGGACGCGTAGAGCTGGTCGATGTGGGCTTGGAGCTCGTCGGACGTTAGGCCGTCGAGGATTGCGTGCCGCTTGGCCTGCGGGCCTTCGTCCGATTCATCGGTACCCATAAAACTTGCGAAGGTGGCCTGTTTGGGTCGCGGTGCGGGTGATGCAAAGTTGTGATCGAGTGCGTCCTGTACCGTGATGGGCTTGCCCCAAAGTGCAATGATGGACGAGGAGCTGAGCGGCTCTCGCGCCGTCGCCTGACGTTGTTCGCGCTGGGCAAGTCGGCTGATAATCCAGGCGCTGTTGCGCTTCACAAACGCTTCGATACGCTCGCGGCTGGCGCCGATCGGTGCGCTGGCGTGGACCTCGCCGCTCGATGTGACGCGTAGGTTGAAGTTCTTGACGCGCTTTTTGGTAACGACGACGGGCAAGGACGTCCCATCCGGTCGGGAGACGGAAATCGTAAATTGCTGCGTCAAAAGCGGTCCTTCAGATTGGAGACGGGCCGGCATATCGACCGTTCGGCATGCCGGCCCGCTCAAGGGATGTGAAATTAATAACGCTCAAAGAAGGCAAGGGCATTATCGCTGCAGAGCTTCTGCATCACGGTCTTGCCAAAGTGCTTGGAAAGCATGTTCTGGAACTCGGGCATCTTGCTGGCATCGGAGAGGAAGGCGGGCACAGTTGCGCCGTCCCAGTCGCCGCCGAGCGCGATGACGCAGCCCACGTCGGGGCCCAGCTCGCGGGCCAGCGACTCCCCGTGG
>UQWQ01000097.1 GCA_900544755.1 uncultured Collinsella sp.
ACGCAAAGAAGGCCACTTAATGTGGCCTTCGTCTTGCGCAGGACTGTAGAGCAGGAAACCTTATATCCGGCCCCTCCGTCCGGGGACCGCGCCGTACCAGCTACAGCGTCATGTTTGGATCGGCGTCGACGTCGAACGGCGAGATTTCACCTCGGTCGAATTTACGGCGGGCGACCTCCGCGATCATGGCGGCGTTGTCGGTGCATGCCGAGAGAGGCGGCACCGTCACGCGGATGCCCTGGCGCCCAAGCTTCTTGATCATCATCTCGCGCAGATGCGGATTAGCCGAGACGCCGCCGCCGATGCAGTATTCCTTGCATCCGGTGGCATGCAGGGCGTTTTTGGCCTTCTTGTACTGAACGTCAAAGACGGCTGCCTCAAACGAAGCCGCCAGATCGGGCAGGTGAATCGTGCGCCCAGCCTTGGTCTCCTGCTCGATGTAGAGCGTCACCGCCGTCTTGAGGCCCGAAAGCGAGAAACGATAGTCTCCCCTGCTGTTAAGCGCGCGAGGAAAATCGATCGCGCGGGGGTTGCCCGTCTCGGCCAGCTTGGAGATGATGGGGCCACCGGGATAGCCCAGACCCAACGCCTTGGCTACCTTGTCGAAGGCCTCGCCCACAGCATCGTCGAGTGTCTCACCAAGTACCTCGTAGTCGCCCCATGCCTTCACGTGCACGAGCATGGTATGACCGCCCGAGACGAGCGTGAAGATAAACGGCGGCCTGAGATCGGGCTGCGCCAGCAGGTTGGCGAACAGATGGCCCTCCAGATGGTTGACGCACACGAGCGGCTTGCCGGCGGCATAGGCAAAGCCCTTGGCGAAGGCGACGCCCACTACCAGAGCACCCACCAGGCCCGGACCCCGTGTCACGCCAACAGCGGCGAGTTCGCTCGGCGCGATGGCTCCACCCTCAAGACCAAGCGATGCTGCGGCATCCTCGAGCGCCGCATCCACGACACTCACAATCACCTCAACGTGTTTGCGCGAGGCGATCTCGGGCACCACGCCGCCAAAGCGGGCATGAAAATCAATCTGTGTCGACACCTGGTTGGCCAGCATATTGCCATCCGCATCGATAATCGCCACGGCCGTCTCGTCGCAGGAACTCTCGATAGCGAGCACTAGGCGGCGGCGCTCAATTTCGGCACGCTCCCCCTCGGAGCGCCCAGGCGCAGGCAGCGGCCATACGCGCTGCTCTGCCGCCGTCGGCTCGGGCGAAGCATTGTCGACCGGAAGCACCAGGGGCAGCGGAGCCGTCATGACGATGGCGTCCTTGCCGGCACCATAGTAGCCGCGGCGACGGCCAGCCTCGGTAAAGCCCAGAGCGTTATAAAGCGCGATCGCTCCCTCGTTACCGTCCTCGACCTCGAGCGAAGCCGTGGTGCAGCCGAGCATCTGGGCATCATAGCTCACGTGCGACAGCAGCTTGCGGGCAATGCCCTCACGGCGATGTGCCGGGTCGACGGCGACATCCAGAATCTGCACATCACCGTCCACGACCATACCGCCGGCAAGGCCCAGCAGCTTGCCGTCGTCGTGTGCCACCCACCAACTACGCGGCGCAGCGACGTCCTCGCCCAGTTCGGACAGGAACATGCCCGGCGTCCATGTCTCGTGTCCGGCACCTTCAAAGCAGGCAGCCTCCAGCGCGCTCGCGCCCTCGGCATCCGCCGCGCCCATGGGACGGAACTGCAGATGACGACCGGCGAGCTCATCGGCAACACCCGTAATTTCGCTCTGCGCACTCTCGGCAAGACCAAGACGCTTGCGCTCGTTTTCCTCGGCATCCGAAAGGCGCGTGTAAATCGGCAGGACGCGGGCCGGATCGCCGTCACCCGCAGCGTGCGCGAGCAGCAAGCCCTCGCCCGAAGGCCACCACAGGTCGCGCTCCACGCAGCGGGCGGCCTCGTCCTCACCCAGCAGCTTGCCATAGCGCACGAGACCGTCACCGGTCAGCTGAACCTGGCCCCAGTCCGCTGCTTGGCGCCACTCATCGAGCGCCACGGCGGCCTTGACCACGTGTTCGCGCTCAAATTGACGCTCGGGACCCTCATCGACCAGCATATACAGCGCCGGATATACCTCACCGCGCATAGCATCGGCCAAGATACCAAGCTTGCCGCGCACGCCAGCCTTCCACGCCGTCCAAGCGCAAGCGTCGAGCGTCGACACGCCCAGCAGCGGAACATTGGCACCACGCGCGAGGCCCTTGGCAGTGGAGATGCCGATGCGCACACCCGTAAAGGACCCCGGGCCGCGGCCGACCACATAGCAACCAACATCGCTGCGATCCAGACCGGCTTGAGCCAGCACGCCATCAACGGTATTCACGAGCTCAACGTTGGCGTGACGGCGACACATGTGGTCGCCACTCACGAGCTTCGTCTCGCCCGTCTGCCCATCAATCCAGCTTGCCGCGCAGGCAAGCATGTCGGTCGAGGTATCGAGCGCCACCACCAGCGCGTTGTCGTTATGCAAGCTCATCTTGTACAGCCTTATCAATCAAATGGGAAAGCTCCATTGCGCGGTCACCGTGCGCCTCAAGCGCTATCGTTCGCACATCGCTGTCGCCCTCATCACGCTTGAGCGTCACCGAAAGATACTCATCCGTCAGCTCGTCCTGGAATTGTTCGCCCCATTCCAGCAGGCAAGCACCCTCATAGCCCAGCACATCGAAAATGCCCGTATCCTCGAGCTCGTAGGCATGCTCCAGGCGGTATAGATCAAAGTGAAACAGCGGAATACGACCTTGATCGTGAACAGCCATGAGCGCGAACGTAGGGCTCGTAACCATATGCCCATCGCCCAGCCCGCGCGAGACGCCCTTGGTAAAGTGAGTTTTGCCCACTCCCAGGCCACCGGTCAGGATGAGCACATCGCCGTCCACAAGGCACGGTGCAATTAGCTCGCCAAAGTACTCCGTATCGGCAGCGCAAGTCGTTTTGTAAGTACCTACCCCCAGGCGCTCCAGGGACATATATGCTCCTTATTATTCCGAGGCGTCCTCTGGCGCGGGATGTCGCTCCAGATAGTCGCCCAGCATCTTAAAGTCTTCCTCCAGCAGCTCCTGCCACGCCGGATTGCGTAGCGCTGCTGCCGGATGGAACGTGGGCATTACTACAAAATGCCCTATCTGGTGGAACCTGCCGCGCAGCTTAGTAATGCCGATCTCGGTCTTAAGCACAAAGTGCGTCGCGGGATTGCCGAGCGTCACAATAATATCGGGCCAGATGCTTCGAATCTGCTCACGCAAAAATGGCGAGCAAGCCAGCACTTCCTCGGGACGCGGATTGCGGTTTCCCAGCGGGCGGCACTTAAGCACGTTGGCAATGTAGACGTCTTCGCGTTTGAGCCCCGCCAGCGACAAAATGCCGTTGAGGTCCTCGCCTGCCGCCCCCACAAAGGGCTCGCCCTGCAAATCCTCATTGCGGCCCGGCGCCTCGCCAATAAACATCACGCGAGCGTGGGGGTTTCCCACGCCAAACACGATGTTATGGCGCGACTGGTAAAGCTGGCAAAGGTGACAATCGCCCAGAACGGCCTCGATCTCCTCGAGTGCGACCTCACGCGGCGCCTGATGGCTATGGCCGGGAATGTGCATGACGCCCATAGCGACTCCTACACGTAGACCTTGTCGAGACGCATACCAAAGCCGCAAGCGACCTCGTAGTTAATCGTGCCGCGTAGGCGCGCCATCTCGTCCATGGTAATCTCGGCATCTCCATCGCGGCCGACAATGATCATCTCGTCACCATACTCGGCCTCGGGAATCTCATGCGCCGGGTTAGACTGAATGGCGACCATAAACTGGTCCATGCAGATATTGCCCACCTGACGCACACGCTCGCCGCGATACAGCACGTCCATACGATTGGAAAGCGTACGCGAAAGGCCATCGGCATAACCGATCGGAAGGGTGCAGATCTGAACGCGCGTGCGCGGTACGCGGTAGGTAAAGCCGTAGCCCACGCCCTCGCCCATCGCAGGATGCGCCACGCGCGTCACACGCGCGTGGACGCTCATGACGGGATCAAGCTGCATCACACGACCACTCAGCTCACATGGCTGCAGACCATACAAACCGATGCCGGCACGAATCATGTCAAAGTGCATTGAAGAATCGAGCATCGAGGACGGCGTATTGGCACAATGCACGATACCGCATTCAAAACCTGCGTCCTTAATGGCCTGAACGGCCTCGGTAAAACGCTGGCACTGCAGCTTGTAGTCCCAACCCGAAGGTTCATCGGCCGTGGCAAAGTGCGTAAATACGCCGTCGCACTGGATACCGCGATGGAAACTGATGCCGCGTACAAAGTCGAGCACCTGTGTGTAGTGAACGCCGATACGATTCATGCCCGTCTCGATGGCAAGATGGTACTTGCCCACCTTGCCCGCCGCGACGGCGCATTCGCCATACGCGAGAGCAAAATCGGACGTATAGACCGAGGGCATGATATCGAACTCGAGCAATGCAGGAATAGCCTCGATAGGCGGCTCGCTTAGAATCAGGATGGGCTTAGTAATCCCGCCCTGACGGAGCCCAACGCCCTCGTTGACCGTCGCCACGGCAAACATGTCGGCACCGGCCGAATACATGATCTTGGCACACTCAACAGCTCCATGACCATAAGCATCGGCCTTGACCACGCAGCACAGGCGCTGACGCGGATTCAACAAGTTCTTATAGGCCCTCGTGTTGCGACGGAGCGCCCCGCGGTCGATCTCGACCCAGGACCAGCGCGTCAAATCGGCTTTATTCATGATTAGTCATCCGACCCTTCGTCCATGATTCCCAGATCTTCGAGCGCATCCTTTGCCGCCAGCTCCATGGCAGGACCGATCAAGTCGATAAGATCGGTCGCGATAACGCTCTTCTCACCATACTCCGTCGCCGCGGCAAAACCGGCGTAGCTGTGAAGTGCGACGGCGTACGAATACAGCAACTCCCAACGATCCATCTCGTCGCGCATGGTGGCAAGCGTGCCGGCCAAAATACCCGCGAGAACATCACCCGAACCGGCAGTTGCCAGAGAAGCCGGACCCGAAAGTGGCAGCAGCACGCGCTCAACGCCACAGATAGCCGTCGTCGGCCCCTTGGCTATGACCACCAGATTGTCGGAGCCCGCAGCCCAGACAACCTTCTGCGCAGCTGCAATCGCGGTACCAAGGTCGTTCACCTCGTCACCGGCAACCAGACGCGAAAGCTCACGATAGTGCGGCGTCATAACCAACGGCTGCTCGCGACGATACATCTCGGGGTTACTATCAATACCGTCAATGGCAATCTTAGCAAGGCAGTTGAGTGCATCGGCGTCCAAAATTAGCGGTACATCAAGCTCGAGCAAGCCCGAAACCACCTGCATAGCGCCGGCAGACGTCGTCATACCGGGACCGCACAGTACACAGCTGTACTTCTTTGCGATCTCGCACACCGTCATGCGCGCAGCGGCGCCAAAGGAGCCGCGCGAATCAGACGGAATAGCAAAGACGGGAATCGAAGGAAGTGCCATGCGAATAAGATTGGCGCAGGCGTCAGGAGCCGCGACCGCCACGTAACCAGCACCCGCGCGAGCTGCAGACTTGGCCGCCATAATGGCAGCACCAGGATATTGCGCCGATCCGGCGACAATAAGCACAGAGCCACGGGAATACTTATCGATATTCGATGGTAGCGGAGCAAAGTAATCAACTAAGTCACCGGGCTCGACAATCTCGGCGGCGTGGTCAACATCATCGATGACTTCGTCAAGACGGTCGTAAAGATTGCCGCAGATCAAATCGCCAGCATACTCAGGGCCATCAGCGCTATACAGACCAATCTTGGGCGCAATCATCGTCACCGTGCGCTCGGCACGAATGCAGTCGTCATCAACAACGCCCGTCTCGGCATTCAGGCCCGAGGGGACATCAATGGATACGACACAATCGGCGCATTCATTGACCGTAGGAATCCAAATGGAGAACGGCGCACGCAGATTCCCGTGGAAACCGGTACCAAAAATGGCATCGACAACAACATCCGCCTTATCGATCAAAACCTCGAGTTCGTCACGCGAGGGACCGACGCAAACGTGCACATCGCGGCCGGCAGTTCGACGAGCAACATGACGTGCCAAAGCAGCAGGAATCTCATCCGGCTCAACCGGAGAAACGATATCCACGTCCACACCCTTGTGGCTCAGGATATCGGCGGCAACCCAACCGTCGCCGCCATTATTACCAAAACCGACCAGAACGAGAACCCGATCGGGATTGAGCTTCAAGACCTCGTTGGCGGCAAACTCACCCGCTAACTCCATAAGCTCGGCCTTCGAAGTCCCTTCGCGTTCGATGATATCCTCGAGACGAACGACTTCTTCGGTACTCAAAACCGGTTTCATCTATGCTCCTAGCGTATCTTGCGAAGCATCGCCCAAGTGCTCCGTCAATGCTGAATTCTGCAGCTGCTCAAGCTCATCTAAAACAGAGCGAGCCTCTTTAAATGTCTGCGCAACGCGTTTCTTGTTGCTCACCTTTTCTTCCTTAGGCTTAGGTCGAGCATCCTCGGTGATTGCAATGGCATTAGCGACAGCCAAGTCACCCGTAAGGGTAATAGAAAGAGCGACCTCGACAACACCCAAATCCTGGGCGATTTCGAGAGCACGGCCAGAAAGCAGAGCCTTCGGTTTGCCGAGTTTATCACGCGTTACCGAAACATCCTTGCGACCCACGCCTTGACTAAAACCCGTGCCAAGAGCTTTAAGCACCGCCTCACGCGAAGCAAAGCGGCTCGCATAGTGAGCAGCGGGACGCGATGATGCATCGCAATACGCACGCTCTTCTTCGGTAAACACACGCCGAGCAAACGACGGCGTCTTTTCAAGAATTGATTTCATGCGGGAAATCTCGACGATATCAACGCCGATACCAGCTTCAGCCATGTTCACCTCCATATCGCACAGACTAAGTTATTGTAGCCCGTTCACAGAAGATGGGACAAACGAGGGTTATAAAACACAGCTACTATGTGAGACAAAAGCCCGTAAACGCAAAAAAGGGGGAGGCCGCGAGGCCTCCCCCTTCTTAAATCTCGATGACG
>UQWQ01000098.1 GCA_900544755.1 uncultured Collinsella sp.
GTTTTTTGGCCCGGCTTACTCGCCATCCTCCAGCTTAATGAGGATTTTGCGGTAGCCACCGTACTCGCCGTTGAGCGCCTTGGACACACGGCTCACCGTGGTGGACGAAGCGCCGGTACGCGCCTGAACCTCGACATAGGGCTCGCCCTCGTCCAGATAACGCGCGACCTGCAGACGCTGCGATAGATCGCAAATCTCGCGCGGCGTGCAGATATCGGTCAAAAACGCTTGGATATCTCTCTCGTCGTCCAAAAGGCTAAATGCGTGGACCAGCTGCTTGACATCAGGCTTGTCAAACATGTTCTCGATATTCATCGATCACCGCCAAACCCGCCAAAAGGCATCGAAGTTGATACTGACATCGGGCATCGTTCGCCCGTTCTATGCAATAGGGCAACGCCTGTGGCTTTTGCCCGTAGCAGTTTAGCACACCACCAAACTAAAGCGACAAAACTCTCTGCCAGCGGCGCGTTTTCTAGGACGAACGCCGTTTTGAAACCGAATGCGCACGCAAGCTCCACGAATATCTGAGACAATGGGCGCCCAAACAGGGCCGTGCCCCGCACCCATCCAAGTTGCAAAGGCATGTGCCCCTCACGCTCCCTCACCACACCATGCGCAAGAAAGGATTCACACCATGCGCTTTATGCTTAACTGGCTCTTTACCTCAATCGCCATCGCGATCGCAACGTTTCTCGTCCCCGGCATTCAGCCCTTCGGCATGGCCGACGCCTGGGTCTGCTTTGCCTTCGTGGGACTGTTCCTCAACATCGTCGACTCGCTCGTTAAGCCGTTCCTGACGGTCATCTCGCTGCCACTCACTATTATCACGCTTGGTATTTTTCAGCTTGTGGTCAACAGCTTTATGCTCGAGCTGGCCAGCTACCTGTCGGTCAATCTGCTGGGCGCGGGCATCTCCATCGCCAGCTTTGGATCGGCCTTTATGGGCAGCATCCTGGTATCCATCATGCGCAGCATTCTCGACAGCGTCGCCAGAAACTAAAGCGACCGGATACGGACCGCCACAACACGCCAAAACGAAGGCCGTCCATCGCAACGATGGGCAGCCTTGTCATTTGTCGAGCCTCAGAGGGCAGGAAAATCTACCATTTCTGCCCCGTCCCCCAATAGCAGGTGGGGCTAGATGACGTAGTCGTAGCCCTCGTTGGGGGCAACGAGTGTATCGAGTGTCACGCCGTCGAGGTAGTCGTTGATGAGCTTGTCCAGGTTCTTCCAAACATCGAGTGTGGGACACTCATCAGATCGCGAGCAACCTTTGCAGTCGCCGTCCAGGCATGCGACCGGTGCTAGGCTACCCTCGGTCAGGCGCAGGATCTCGCCCACCGTGTACTGCTCGGGCGGGCGCGTGAGCACGTAGCCGCCGCCCTTGCCGCGCATGCCCGAGAGCATATTGGCGCGGACGAGCGTGGCCAAAATGTTCTCCAGATACTTCTCCGAAATCCCCTGACGCGCGGCGATCTCTTTGAGGGGAATACGGCCTGCCGCCTGATGCTCGGCCAAGTCGACCATAACGCGCAGGGCATATCTGCCCTTTGTGGAAACCAACATATATATTGCCGCCTTTCGGTCTTTTAATTCGTAGAAATTCTAGCCGAAATATTGGTTTTGAAAATACCTATTCCCGTCAAGATGGTTAATCGACTCGTAATAATCTTCTATTTCCTATTGCATTACTAGGCTTTAGTGCCTACTATGCTTGCCAACAGCAAAACGAACAACCCATAAGGTTTGTGGGTTTCGCCGCTACCCACACCGTAAAACCACACGGTATCCAGTCACTTGAACACTTTGGAGGTTCACCATGAGCAAGGTTTACACGTCCATCGATCAGCTTATCGGCCACACCCCGCTTCTGGAGCTCACCCACTTCGAGGCCGACGAGGACCTCAAGGCCCGTGTGCTCGTCAAATTGGAATACTTCAACCCCGCCGGGTCCGTCAAAGACCGCGTCGCCAAGAACATGATTGACGAGGCCGAGAAGGCCGGCAAGCTCGTGCGCGGTGGCGACTACACCATCATCGAGCCCACGAGCGGCAACACCGGCGTCGGCATCGCCTCGGTGGCGGCGGCCCGCGGCTACAAGGTGATCATCACTATGCCCGAGACCATGTCCGTCGAGCGCCGCAAGCTCATGCAGGCATACGGCGCACAGCTCGTGCTCACCGACGGCTCCAAGGGCATGAAGGGCGCTATCGCCAAGGCGGAGGAGCTGCAGAAGGAAACTCCCGACAGCATCATCGCCGGCCAGTTTGTGAACCCCGCGAACCCGGCCATTCACAAGGCCACGACCGGCCCCGAGATCTGGGACGACACCGACGGCAAGGTCGACATCTTCGTCGCCGGCGTCGGCACCGGCGGCACCGTGACCGGCGTGGGCGAGTTCCTCAAGGAGCAAAACCCCGAGATTCAGGTCGTCGCCGTCGAGCCCGCCACCTCCCCGGTGCTCTCTAAGGGCCAGGCCGGCCCGCACAAGATCCAGGGTATCGGTGCCGGCTTTGTGCCCGACGTCCTCGACACCCAGGTCTATGACGAGATCATCCCCGTCGAGAACGACGATGCCTTTGCCACCGGCCGCGCCGTGGGCCACAAGGAAGGCGTGCTCGTGGGCATTTCGTCCGGCGCCGCCGTCTGGGCCGCTCTGCAGCTGGCCAAGCGCCCCGAGAACGAAGGCAAGACCATCGTGGCGCTGCTCGCCGACACCGGCGAGCGCTACCTGTCCACGGCGCTCTTCCAGGACTAGAGCTTCTCGTTCTTAGAACGAGTCCAAGGCACGCCGGTCTCCCCTCTCTTCTGGCAGCCTGAGCTCATCCCAACAGGATGCCCCACGAGACGTCCGAACTTGCTACAATGTCTGCGGCGCGGAACCAGCCTCCCGCGCCGCTTTTCTTTTTTGGCCACATGCCACCAAGGAGAACCTCCTCATGCACAACAAGCGCGTGCTCGTCGCCATGAGCGGCGGCGTCGATTCCAGCGTGACCGCATATCTGCTCAAAAGCCAGGGCTACGAATGTGTCGGCGCCACCATGCGCCTCACCTGCCCCGCACCCGACCCCGCCACGGGCATGAGTAAGGTCGACCGCGACATCGCCGACGCAGAGGCCGTCGCCGAGCGCATAGGCATTCCCCACCATGTGCTCGACTTGCAGCAAACCTTCGACCGTAACGTAATCGAGCGCTTTGTGAACGCCTACCAGGAGGGGCTGACGCCCAATCCGTGCATTATCTGCAACCGCCACATTAAGTTTGGCGCGCTGCTCGATGCAGCGCTGGACATGGGCTGCGACTACATCGCCACGGGCCATTACGCCAAAACAAGCCAGGCGGCAGACGGCACCTGGCAGCTGCATCGCGGCGAGGACCCCAAAAAGGACCAGAGTTACTTTTTGTATTCGCTTACGCAGGAGCGCCTGGCGCACACGATCTTTCCGCTGGCAGGCCTGGACAAGGAGCACGACGTGCGCCGCATTGCCGCCGAGCAGGGCTTTGCCAACGCCAAGAAGGCCGAAAGCGAGGACATCTGCTTTATCACGGACGACGACTACGCGGGCTATATCGAGCGCCGCTGCGGACATGCCGCCGAACCGGGCGATATCGTATGGCGCGACGGCAGCGTGGTCGGGCACCACAACGGCGCGCTGCGCTACACCATCGGCCAGCGCAAGGGCCTGGGCGTCGCGATGGCGCATCCCGTGTACGTAACGAGTGTCGACGCCGTCAACAACATCGTGCATCTGGGCGAGGCAGAGGACCTGACGGCCACGGCGCTCACGGCCAACGACTGGATTTGGAGCGCCCCTGCCGACCACATGGAGGCGGAGCTCGATGCCAGCAGCATTCAGGTGGGCGCCAAGTACCGCTACCGTCAAAAGGACCAGGCAGCGACCCTTACGCGCGGCGAAGACGGGCAAATGTTGCTGACCTTTGACGAGCCGCAGCGCGCCATCGCCCCCGGCCAGGCTGTCGTTATATACCGCGGCGACATCGTCCTGGGCGGCGGCACCGTGACCGGCGCACTTAAGTAGCCGCGGGTTTATCGTTGCACGTGTCGAAGTACCTCAACAGCGGCACCAACCTCGATTATGCGACGCTCGAGGCCGCGGCGGATGGCCTCGAGTCGACCCTCCGCCGTGGCCCATTCGCTCTGCGAAAGAATCTCGATCGCCTCATCAACAAATCCGTTGAGCCGCGATGAATCGAACCAATCGAGCGAATCCGCAAGCGCCAGCTGGACGGAAGGGTCGGGCCCAAACGGCTTAGCGGAAAACCCAAACTCCCCAGCTGCGAGCACGGCAGTTGGCACGTTGTACCACAGACAGTTGCCGCTATCGAACAGCGGAGTAGGTTTTATCTCCAGGGTGTCGACATTGCGGATGATGCCGAAGTTTCGCCAATGGCGATCGCTGTTGGCCAAAAGGGCATCGCAAACGATCATCTGCGACATAGACCTTCTCACAGCGGCCTCGTCTGCTCCATGCTTACCAAGAAAGCGGCAGTACCGGTCGTACGTCGAGCTTCCTCGCTGGCCACCAAGGGCGTTCTTAACGTAAACAGCCGGAACATATTCCTCGCGTCCGTCAAGAAAATCCTCGCACAGGCACGCAGGGCCATCGAACATCCGCTCAACCGTATAAGGAACAAACTCGCCCTCCGACAGCAAGCGACGATGCAGAGCCGTTGCAACCGCCTCGTTAAAGGGCCGTTGGTCGTCCATGCCGCATCCCTTGACCAGAACGCGAACACCGTTGCGAATCATCCACGATTTAGGGAGCTCGCCCTCGGACGTGTTATCAGGATTTTTAAGACCGATGCCTTCCAGCCAACCCGAACGCTCTTCGGGTGCCGATCGCTCAAATTCGTTCTCAAAGTAATTGATGTTTTGCCATTTGAGTTCGGCGCAATCGGCCGGCCGCAGCCAATAGCAATCCGAAAGCGATAGGCCCAGGCACTGAACCGGCACCTCAATGCCACTGGCAATTCCCAGTTCACGATAGCGCGAGACGAGTCCGGGGCGGACGTCAGGCACCGACCGATGGCTCCACCACACGTTGAGCTCCCGTTTATTCACCGTAGGAGAAGAACTCGAGCACGTGCCAAACGGCATTCGTTGCGCATCGAGGACCTCGGCGATTTCGAAGGGAAACTCGCGCGTCGGATCAAATGAGACATGAGCGACCTCATGGTCGGCCGACATCAGCGTAAACTTGCGTCCAACATCGGCCGCAGGACGGCGTCCTCGCTTGCGGACCTTTTGGTAGGCAATCGCAGAATTGTACTCGACCATCTTCCGGCCGCCCACAATATCGCACGCGAGCGTTCCCGATGCGGCAAGTTGCGATATGCGGGCTTTCGTAACGCCCAACAGGCGGGCGGCATCACCCATAGATAAGTACTCAGATGTATTCATATGCCGCATCACCTCGTTAAGTAATTTACGCGTTTAGTTAACATATTACATACATCATAATACTAAACGACCTAAGGCGAAAAAAGGCCCGAGAAATCGGGCCTTAGCGATTGGTCAGCCGAGTCGCAAACTACTTCCCTAGCGCTGGACGTAGGCGCGAACGAGCTCGTAGGTGTTGCGCACACCGTCGATGTGGCTGCGCTCGTAGTTGTGGCTCGCATACACGCCTGGGCCGATCAGGCCATGGCGAATGTCATAGCCGGCCGAAAGCGTGGCCTCGACGTCGGAACCGTAATGCGGGTACACGTCGATGGCGTAATCGAGCTTAAGCTCGCGCGCGATATTGGACAGCGTGGTCACCAGATCGTAGTTGTAGGGGCCACCCGAATCCTTGGCGCAGATCGACACCATGCGCTCGGTGCAGCCCAGGTCGTCACCCACGCAGCCCATGTCAACGCTGATCATCTCGCGCGTGTCGGCCGGCACGAAAGCGCCGCCGTGGCCGACCTCCTCGTACACGGTAAAGAGCAGGGACACCTTGCGCGAAAGCGACACCTCGCCGTCAGCAACGGCGCGGGCCAGACCCAGCAGAATCGCCGCCGACAGCTTGTCATCCAGAAAGCGGCTCTTAATGTAGCCGCTCTCCGTCACCGTGGTGCGCGGATCCATGGCGATGATATCGCCCGTCTGAATACCCAGCTCGAGCACATCATCCTTGCTATCAACGTTCTCGTCGAGCAGGATTTCCATGTTCTTCTCGATGGTCTTGACCGGTTCATCGGCCACGTGCGCCGAAGGCTCGGTATTGAGGACCACGCCCGTATACACATTGCCGTCACGCGTGTAGACGGTGCAGTTCTCGCCATCGGCCGTAGACCACTGATGCCCGCCGAGCGTCGTGGGACGCAAGCGACCATTGTCCTTAATGGAGCGCACCATGGCGCCCAGGGTATCGACATGGCTCGCCAGTACGAGCGGCTCACCCTCGCCACCAAGCTCAACCAACACGTTGCCCTTATTGGAACGCTCGGGCCCAAACCCCATCTCGCGCAACGTTTCCATCAGATAATCAGTCGCCGCACGGGTATAGCCCGTAGGCGAAGCAATAGAAGTCAGCGTCTTAAGCTGGTCAGTAATAAAACCAAGCGTAGAATCCATTTGGGACACCATCCACAACTCCAAAGTCAACATCCCGTAATCAGTAAAAGCCCCAACAACGATACCATCACGCACAAATATTTACCCAGCGAGATGACCCATCGAGCTCTTCCGAACAGCGCCCGCCACGACAACGAGCCGGCGGGCCCCGCCCGTTAGCCCCAGAATCGTCCTCGGACATGTCGGAGGCCCCGCTGCGCACTACGTGCGGCGGGGGTTCTTTCGTCCTGCGGAATG
>UQWQ01000099.1 GCA_900544755.1 uncultured Collinsella sp.
ATTTTCCGACACGACCGAATCCTTCCAACTTTCATTATTGTCACAGTGCGTCCTATACCCAAGCTGGGCCGGGCGCAAACAGAGGGCTTGATGTTATTGAATTCCGTACGGCGAAAGCACGGCCCGCTGCGAGCAGCTCGCGAACCAAACCGAAACGAGCGCGAACATAAAACCGTTGGCAAATCCATTGGCAAACTGCATCGCACCGCGCTTCCACCACAGCAGACTGCGATGAAGCACGCCGTCCGACAGCACCATGAACAAGCCCATGGCAAACGGAATGAAGCACATCATGGCAAAGGCGGAGAACACGCCCGAGATGGCCGACAGTACCAAAAACGGCGCGATAATACCCATGAGGTAGAAGCCGGTGCGAGCCTTACCCTCCAGGCGCTCGGCCTCAACGTGCGCGCGACCGACCAGGTCACCGCCCGAAGCGCCGTTCGTGCCGGCGTGGCCCATGTTGGGAATGCGCACCTCGTCGCCATCATGCGTGCCGGCGGGAAACTCAATCGTCTGCTCGGAGGTTACGCGGGTACGGCCGCTGCCACCGCAATCGGGGCACGGATCGGCAACGACCTTGCCGGAACCGCCGCACTCAGGACAAACCGTCTGGAACGTGCCCGCACCAAACAGGAAGGACAGGTCGACATCGATGTGGCCGCGACCACCGCAGCTCGGGCAGGTGTGGGCATGCTCTGACGAAACGGAGCCCGATCCACCACAATGTCCACAGGTGTCAAAGCGGGTGTAGCGAACGGTCTTGCGGGCACCGCTCTTGGCCTCCTTGGCGTCGAGCTTGATATCGACAACCACGTTGGCGCCACTCTCGGGGTTGTAGGCCGCCTGGCCGCGACGGGGCTGGCCCCAGGCGCCCCCGAAGGGGAAACCGCCGTCAAAGGGATTGCCGTAACCGGCGCTGCCGGCATAGCCACCGCCATAGGGCGAAGCCGTCGGTGCACCGGCAAAGGGATTGCCCGACCGCATGGCATCGTAACGCGCACGCTTCTGCTCGTCCGAGAGGACGGCGTAGGCCTCGGAAACCTCTTTAAACTTCTCCTCGGCATCTGGCTCTTTATTGACGTCCGGATGGAGCTTGCGGGCCTTTTGCTGGAAAGCCTTTTGAATATCACGCGAGGTGGCGTCCTTGGAGACACCCAAAATCTCGTAGTAATCTTTTTCGTTCATCGTCGCCATGCGCGGCAACCTCCTGCTCACAGCAGCGTATATATTGCGGTAATTCTACCCGAGCGGCCTAAGCTAGACCCCAAAACAGCTCGAACAGCACATTTCCATCGAGCCAGCCTAGGTGGGTCGGCGCCAGGCGAGCACAGGTGCGGCCGGCGACGACATCGACAGAGGCGATAGGCCCCGCATGGGTATCACCGTGCTCGGGCACCCAAGTGGCAAGCCCAAGCTCAAGAGCGCGGTCACAAGCCGCCGTCAGTTCATCGGCAGGGATGACACGAGCCGCGCGAACCAACAGGTCGGACGTGACACCGCGCGTCATGCGACAAGCGAGCATCAGATCCTCGGCTGCCGCCTCGCGATGCGTCAGGTACTCGGCCTCAAACGCCGTCGCGTCATCGTTGCGTTGCACCAGACGAACGCGGTGAAAGTCACCACGGGGGGCCACACCGGGAAACAGTCCAGCCAAGCGATCGAAATCCTCGGCATCGAGCATACCCGCGGCAGAACGACCCAAACCCAGATAGCCCCGACCAGTCCAGTAAGCGATATTATGAGCGCATTCATGCCCATCGAGCGCGTAGCTCGCCACCTCATACGGATGGTAGCCCGCCGAACTCAACCGCTCGCGCGCGACGTCCATGCATGCGGCCTGGAAATCCTCATCGGGCTCAAGCGACTCGTCACGGCACGCCATACGGTACAGCGGCGTGCCCTCCTCGAGCGTGAGCGGATAGACCGACACATGGTGCGGGGCCGCCGCAAGCACGCCATTAAGCGTGTGCCGCCAGCTCGCCATAGTCTGTCCGGGAAGCCCACACATAAGGTCGCACGACACATCGAGCCCAACATCCTTCACCGTCGCGATAGCCTCAAGCGCCCGTTCGGCATCATGGATGCGGCCAATGACAGCCAACTCGGTATTGTCGAGGGTTTGCACGCCCAGAGAGATGCGCGTGACACCCGCCTCGGCAAGCGCGGTGGCGAGCTCGACGGTCAGCGACTCAGGATTGGCTTCGCAAGTAAATTCAAAGGGCTTGCACCACATGGAGATACGACGGGCAAGTTTCACCAGGCGCTCCCCAGCCAGCGACGGCGTGCCGCCGCCAATATAGACCGTGCGGACCTGCGCAAGCGCCCCGGCGTCGCCAAAGGAATCGAGGCGCGCATACAACTGCTCAAAATAGGAATCAAGCGCGGCATCCAAATCACACGCAGCAAAGCTGCGCGAGTCAAAGTCGCAGTACCGGCACTTTTGAGCGCAAAACGGCACGTGCACATACAGCGCGGTAACGGCCACCGTTAGGCCTCCAGCGGATGAGCAGGCACCGACTCGCCGGCGGCAAGCGCGGCCTCGCAGGCCACCACATCGCGCTCGATATCATCGACCAGCGACATGAACTCCTCGTACGTAGAGCAACGCACCACCTGAGCCCGCCAGGCGGCGGCATGGGGCATGCCCTTTAAGTACCAGCTTGCGTACGTGCGAGCACGCGACATGAGCGGCAGAAGCTCGTGCGTCAACGTCAGGTGCTCGCGCAGAGCCTCCAGGCGCTCAACCGAGGAGCGAGAAGGAACCGGCGTGCCATCGAGTGCAAGGGCTCGGGCATCGCCGAACACCCACGGATTGCCGTAGATGCCGCGCGCGATAAACACCGCGCTGGCACCCGAGCCGTGCAGATGCTCAGCAGCGTCCTCGGCCGAGAACACATCGCCCGAACCAATCACGGGAATCTCGACAGCGTCGGCAACCTCATCGACGACCGACCAATCGGCCTGGCCCGTGTAGAGCTGCGTGGCGCAACGACCATGCACGGCGACTGCGGCAGCCCCCGCCCCCTCGAGCATCTGGGCAAACGTCGCGGCATTGCGGTCTTCAGCGTAAAAGCCCTTGCGGATCTTTACGGTCACGGGAACGTGCGCCGCACCCACCGCCGCCTCGACGATTTTCTCAGCCAAATCGGGCGTGCGCATCAGCGCCGAGCCCTCGCCCTTGGTAACGACCTTGCGAGCCGGGCAGGCCATGTTGATGTCGATCAGCGACAGACGATCGCCCACGCGCTCCTCGACGGCAGCAACAGCGCTCGCAAACTGATCGGGCTTGGACCCAAAGAGCTGCACGCAGATCTGCTGCTCCTCGTCGGCCGGCAGTACTAGGCGCCACGTCTTATTGCTGGCATAGGCAAGGCCCGCAACGCTCACCATCTCGCTATAGGCAAGATTGGCACCACGGCGGCGGCACATGATGCGATAGGCGGGATCGGTCACGCCCGCCATGGGGGCCATGAGGAACGGCTGCTCGGCATAGGCGCCCAGCAGCCGCGTGCTGTATTCAGAAAGCGCCATGGACCTACTCGTCCACCTTGAGGATCGCCATAAAGGCCTCCTGCGGGACCTCGACCGAGCCGATGGCCTTCATGCGCTTCTTGCCCTCTTTTTGCTTCTCGAGTAGCTTGCGCTTACGCGAGATATCGCCGCCATAGCACTTGGCCAAAACGTCCTTGCGGCGCGCCTTGACGGTGGAGCGGGCGATGATCTTGTTGCCGATAGCACCCTGGATGGGCACCTCGAACAGCTGGCGCGGGATGATCTCCTTGAGCTTGTCGCACAGACCGCGGGCCAGGCCATAGGCCTTGTCCTTGTGCACGATAAACGAAAGCGCGTCGACCTCGTCGCCCGAAAGCAGGATATCGAGCTTGACGAGCTCGGAGGGACGATATTCGTTGAACTCGTAGTCGAGCGAGGCATAGCCCTTGGTGCGGCTCTTGAGCTGATCAAAGAAGTCCAGAATGAGCTCGGCGAGCGGCATGTCAAAGCGCATCTCGACCGATTTGCTCGTGAGGTGGATCATGTCGGTGGTAACGCCGCGGTGCTCAATGGCGAGCTGCATGACGGCACCCGTATACTCGGGCGGGCAGATGATCTTGGCCTTGAGGTAGGGCTCCTCGATACGCTCGATGCGCGTGGCCTCGGGCAGATCCTGCGGGCTGCGGACATCGATCATCTCGCCGTCGGTCTTGTAGACGTGATAGTCCACCGAGGGGCTCGTGGCGATAAGGTCCAGATTGAACTCGCGCTCCAGACGCTCCTTGACGACCTCCATATGCAGCAGGCCCAAGAAGCCCACGCGGAAGCCGAAACCGAGCGCCACCGACGTCTCGGGCTCCCACACCAACGACGGATCGTTGACGTGCAGCTTATCGAGCGCGTCGCGCAGGTTCTCGTAGTCCTTGTTGTCGATCGGGAACAGGCCCGTGTAGACCATGGGCTTGGCCTCGCGGTAGCCCGGAAGCGGCTCGGGGCAGGGGCTGGACGCCCACGTGAGGGTGTCGCCCACACGTACGGCCTCAGGGTCCTTCAGACCCGTGACCACATAGCCAACCTCGCCGACCGTCAGCGCGTCGACCGGGGTCTCGGCAGGACGCTTGACGCCCACGCCGTCGACCAAAAAGTCGCCCTTGACCTGCATCATAAGCAGGGTATCGCCCTTTTTGATAGAGCCGTCAAAGACGCGCACCGTGGCGACGACACCACGATACTCGTCGAAGTACGAATCCAGGATGAGTGCCTTGAGCGGCGCGTTCGCATCGCCCTTGGGCGGAGAGATCAAAAAGACAATGGACTCCAGCAGATCGTGAATGCCCTCGCCGGTCTTGCCCGAGACGCACACGGCATCATCGGCAGGGATCGCCAGGTCATCCTCGATCTCGGTCTTAACCTCGCCGGGATGGGCCGAGGGAAGGTCGATCTTGTTGATGGCCGGAACAATGTCCAAGTTGGCGTTCATGGCGAGCGTCGCGTTGGAGACGGTCTGCGCCTCGACACCCTGGGTGGCATCGACGACGAGCACCGCGCCCTCGCAGGCGGCCAGAGAACGCGAGACCTCGTAGGTAAAGTCAACGTGGCCCGGCGTATCGATCAGATTGAACTGATACGTCTCACCATCGTCGGCGTCATAGGAAACGCGGACGGCATTGGACTTGATCGTAATGCCGCGCTCGCGCTCGATATCCATGGTGTCGAGCAGCTGCGACTCCATGTCGCGTTCGTCGACGGTATGGGTGAGCTCGAGGATGCGGTCACTGATCGTGGACTTGCCATGGTCGATGTGCGCAACGATCGAGAAGTTGCGGATGTGGGAAATGTCAATTGAAGTATTCATGCGGACT
This sequence comes from uncultured Collinsella sp., assembly GCA_900544755.1. Lineage (GTDB taxonomy): Bacteria > Actinomycetota > Coriobacteriia > Coriobacteriales > Coriobacteriaceae > Collinsella. The sequence continues at coordinate 5,358 of UQWQ01000099.1, forward strand.
ATCTTACCCGAGCGGTACAAAAAATGGAGCCTGTTCCATAAAACAGGCTCCATTTATGCGCGTAATCTGTGTGGTGTGAAATTTACAACTTAGGCGTTGATGCTGTTCACGAGCTTGGCAAGACCGGACTTGCGGTTGGAAGCCTGGTTCTTGTGGATAACATGCTTGGCGGCAGCCATGTCGAGACGCTTGGTGACGGTCTTGAGGGCAGCCTGGGCCTTCTCGGCGTCGCCCTCGGCGACGGCGGACTGGACGTGCTTGGTCAGCGTCTTGAGCTCGGACTTGACAGCCTTGTTACGCATGCGAGCTGCCTCATTGGTGCGGATACGCTTCTTCTGAGACTTGATGTTTGCCACTTCTGGAGTTCCTTTCGAGTTCCTTGCAAAAAATGTATGACACCTCTGAGACACGGTGAGGTCATGCAAGCGCCTACTATAGCACGCTCCCCCTCAAAGGGATAGAACGAATTTGTCAAATAGGCAGGTATCATCACGATTTTCTCAAGATGTTCGTAATCCAGAGCAAAAGCGCGGTCTCGGAATCTGCCGAACCCTTGAGCGCGAGCTCCACATCAACGGCACCCTCGAGCGCTGCGACGAGCTCGGTCATCGAAAAACGACGCGCCCAGGTAAGGTGATTCTTGACCTGCCAGGACTGGAGCTTGAGCGTTGCGGCCAGCTCGCGACCCTGCCCACGCGCGTCGAGCGCCTTGGCGACGATAAGCTCGCGAATGCGACCGCACAGCAATGTGTAAGTCCACACGTAGCTCTTGGAGGGCAGGAGCTTAAAGAGCTCGAGCGAACGCCGCATATCGCGAGCCGAGACGGCGTTGAGGAAGTCCCAGGGTTGGACCTCGGCCGTACGTACAATCCAGCGATCAACATCGGCAAGTTCAATCTGGGGCGACTCGACCATCTGGGCAAGCTTGGCCAAGTCGTTATCGAGCATGCGCGTGTTTTCGCCCGAACGCGAGACGAGCTCCTCGGCGGCCGCCGTCGAAATCGACTTACCGCGCTGCGTCGCCATCTGCTGAACACGGCGCGGCAGTTCCCAGCGCTTGGTACCCGAGCAATCGACGATAGCCTTCTTGTCGATCTTGGCGATTGCCTTATACAGGCGCGTATTCTTGGCAAGTGAGTCAGCGATGATGAGGCAGACCGTTGTTGGGCTGGGACTCGCCAGATACCCAACGAGCGGCTCCGAGACCGCCTTGGCGAGCTTTGAGCAGCCATCGAGGATTACCAGACGAAACTCGCTGCCCATCGGAAAGGTGTTAAGCGATCCGATAATGGACTCGATATCGGGGTCCTTGGTCATGTCTCGCTCGTCGAGGTTGA
>UQWQ01000100.1 GCA_900544755.1 uncultured Collinsella sp.
TGCCCTGACCCAAAACGAGCAGGCTAAAGACATCAGCAAGAGGCATGAAAGACCACTATCCCAACTGGAAGAACAGGGCAAGGCCAACGGCACCAAAGGCCGCAGCGATAATCCAAAAACGGATGACGACCTTGGTCTCGGCCCAACCCTTCTTTTCGAAATGATGATGGATGGGCGCCATAAGGAAGACGCGCTTGTGCGTAAAGTGGAAGTAGACAACCTGAATCATGACCGACAGGGTCTCAACGATAAACAGGCCACCGATGATGAGGGAGACGACCTCGGTGTTAGTCATGATGGACGTACAGGCAAACGCGGCGCCCAGAGCAAGCGAGCCGGTATCACCCATAAAGATGCTCGCCGGATAGCAGTTGAACCACAGAAAGCCCAGGCAGGCACCGGCACACGCGGTGCAGAAGATGGACAGGTTCACGTCTCCGTGCAAAAACGCCATGGCAGCCATGGCGAGCATGGCGATCATGGAGGTGCCGCCAGCAAGACCGTCAAGGCCATCGGTCAAGTTCACGGCATTAGAAAGACCGGCAATCATCAGCCAGCAAAAGACAATATAGAGCCACGGGAACGAATAGCCGCAGATGGTAGTCGAAAGCGCGCCAAGGTCAATCGTCAACCCACCGGGAAAACGAATCTCGGGGGCGACGCCGCACCAGTTGACGGCAAGCACCGTAAAGGTGACACAGATAATGGTTAGGCCGATCATCTTGGCATGAGGCGTCAGACCGAGCGAGCGCCCATGCGTAACGGAGGTCAGGTCGTCGATCAGGCCCAGCACACCGGTCGCCAGCGTGGCGAGCAGCACGAGCACGAGCTCGGTGGTGAGCTTTCCCATCAGCAGGCAGGTCAGCGAGATCGCGACGAGGATGACAACACCACCCATGGTGGGCGTTCCCTGCTTAACCAAATGACGCTTGGGGCCGTCGGCACGAACCTGCTGGCCGATACCCTCGACCTTGAGCAGCTTAATCCACCACGGCATGAGCAGCAGCGCAATGGCTGCGGCGATGCCAAGCCCCAAAAAAGCCTGATACGTTGGATACGAGGGATTGCCGAACATGGGCTAGCACACACCTTCCACAAAGCGGTCGAGCTCAACAAAGCGGGAACCCTTGACCAGTACAACATCATGTTTTTCAAGCGCACCGCCCATGCGGTCGAGCACCTGCTGATAATCGGAGAACACCTGGATGCGGTCCTCGTCCATGCCCATCATGCGCGCGGCATCGGCCATAAGCTGGGCCAGCTCACCACCCACGCACGCCAGCATGTCGAGCTTCTTGGCGGCGGCATAGGCGCCCACGAGCTCATGCATGCGAGGAGCCTCATCGCCCATCTCGCCCATCTCGCCCAGGATCGCCATGCGAGACCCCGTGCATGAAAGCGAGCGCAGCAGATCGAGGCCGGCTGCCATCGATTCGGCGCTGGCGTTATAGGAATCGTCGATGATGCGTGCACCGCTCTTGGCGCGCTTGATCTCCTGGCGGTGCCCGGTGATCGTAAGACCCCTAAAGGCAGCATCGATCTGCTCGGGCGTCACGCCCAGGCGATAGGCAACCGCGGCGGCCTTAACGGCATTAGGAACGGACTGCACGCCGGGGATGGCAAGCATGGTATCGATTGTCTCGCCCTGACCAAAATCGAGCGTAAAGACCGGACGGCCCTCGTCATCAACGCGAACGTCGCGGGCGCGGACCTCATCATCGTCAGAGACACCGGCCAGCATCACGTCGATACCAGCAGGCCGGGCGAACGTATCGCGAATGAACGGCGTAAAATCGTCCTCGCCGCCCAAAACCAGCAGCGGCAAATAGTCGCCGGCGGCGCACATGCCCTGGACAATCTCGGCCTTAGCGCGGGCGATGTTCTCGCGGCTGCCCAAAATGCCGATATGAGAGGTGCCGATCTTGCTCACGATGGCAAGGTTGGGATTGGCGGACTGGGACAGGCGCTCGATCTCGTGGAAATGGTTCATGCCCATCTCGAGCACCAGGACCTCGGTATCGGCCGGAGCGGAAAGCACCGTGAGCGGCATGCCGATCAGGTTATTGAAATTGCCCTTGGTGGCCCAGACACGATAGCGCTTGGCGAGCACAGCGGCGAGAACGTCCTTGGTCGTCGTCTTGCCGATGGAACCGGTAATGCCAACGACCAGGCAGCCAAGCTCCAGGCGATACGCGTGCGCCAAACGCAGCAGAAACTCCTCGGGATCATCGGTCAGCAAGATGGCACAGCCCTTGTCCTGCGCCAGCGAGACCAGCTCGGCCTCGGGCTCACGCGTCATCACGACGGCGCCGGCACCCGACTGGACGGCACGGGAAGCAAAATCATTGCCGTCGACGTTTTCACCGGGAAAGGCGACGAAAATCGTCCCTTCCTCGACCTGGCGCGAGTCGATAACGCACCCGCGGCATACCCGATCGACTTCTCCCGTCACGGTTCGGGCCCCTGTTGCGGCCGCGAGGTTGTTGACGGCGATCTCTATCATTGCAGCTCCCCTGTAAACCTAAATAATGCTATCGGCGTATTGTATCCCAGCGCCGCGCATGCGTGGTGCAGGGCATGTGAACACCCCTCATATGGGACAACAAACCACGCCCCAAAGATTGTAACCCCCTACTTCGTGTGTGGGATACCCAGCACGTCGAGCGCGTTGGCCATAATGGACTGGAACGGCACCGCAGCGGCATCTGAGCCGCTCGGCGTTCCGTCGAGCGTGATATAGCACAGTACTTTGGGCGATTGTGCCGGTGCAAAGCCCATAAAGGACGACATGTAGTTCTCCTTGAGGTAGCCGCCGTTCTCGTCGGCACGTTCGGCCGTACCGGTCTTACCCGCCACGTCATAGCCGTCAACCGCGCCGCCAACGCCCGTTCCCTCCGACACGACCGTTTGCATGCACGATGTCACCTGGGATGCGGCGTCCTCCGAAATCGCGCGCTCGCCTTCGCCCCAGTCCCTCTCGTCGCCTTTGCTGGACTTATAGAAGTGCGGGGTCATCATCACGCCGCCGTTGGCGATGCCGCCCACGGCACGTGCGATCTCAATCGGCGAGACAGACAGCGCCTGTCCAAAGCTCATCGAGCCCAGCGTGGCGCCGTCATACTGGTCACGCTCCTTGACGATGCCCAGGCTCTCGCCCGGAAAATCGACACCAGAGCTGTGACCGATGCCCCACTTGTCCACATAGGCGGCAAAGTCGTCGGCACCGATCTTGCGCCCCACCAGGACAAATCCCACGTTGGACGAACGGCGCATCATCTCGCGCACATCCATGGTCATGGCGTAGTCGCGCTTGTCGGCATCGGTGACGGTATCGTCGCCCACCTTGATGCTCGCCGGCACCTCAAACGACGTACTCGACCGCACGACACCCAAGTCGAAGCCGGCGCCCGCCACGAGCGTCTTAAAGACCGAGCCGGGCTCGTAGGCGTCGGTGACCAGGCGCAGGTTCATATCCTCGGTCTTGGCGTTTTCCAAATTGGTCTGGTCGTAGGTCGGATACGAGCAGGCTGCCAAGATCTCGCCTGTCGTAGGATCGGTGACCAGCGCCGAGCCGTTCTTGGCCTTTGTCTTCTCGACAGCCTCTGCCAGGGCATCCTCGGCCGCACGCTGGATATTGACGTCGAGCGTCGTCACGAGATCAACGCCGTCGACCGCAGCCACCTTTTTATAGGCACCGCCCGCGATATAGCTGCCGTCCCTCGCGCGCTCGCGTACGAGAGAACCGTTCGTGCCGGTCAGAAGCTTGTTGTATTGCTTTTCGAGACCCGTCAAGCCGTCGTTGTCTACATTCACTACACCCAGCACCTGCGATGCCAGATTGCCGTATGGATATACGCGCTTCATGGCCTGCTCAAAAAGCACGCCGGACAGGTTCTTCTTCTCCAGCGCCGCAGCGTCGTCTTCGTCCACCTGGCGCTTGATATACACCCAGGTTCCATCGGACTCAACGAGCTTGCGGCAGGTCTTTTTATCGATTCCAGTTGCCTTGACCAGCGCCGACACCGTCTTGTCAACATCCTCGACAAGCTGGGGGTTCACGGCGATGTTGCGACATTCGACCGACGACGCCAGCACGTTACCGTTGCGGTCGTAGATGGTGCCACGTTTGGCATAGAGGGTCTGCGCAAGCAGGCGGCGCGCATCGGCACGCTCGCGCAGTTTATCGGCTTCGACAATTTGATAGCCGGCAAGGCGAAAGACGCCCAAGCCCAAGCCAAGCCCAATGAGGCCCATGACGGCTTTGCGGCGAGGCAGAGGCGTGCCTGTGAGCCATTCGGTCGACGAACTCTTGCGCGACCTGGTGTTATGCACTTGAGGGCCGCCCGAGCCGCGAAGTCGCGACGCCGGGTCGTTGCCACGGGACTGCCCGGCGTTGTAAGATTGCCGACCCGTTCCTTGATAACCAGAACGTCCCCGCGACGAGGGACGTCCAGAACCGCGGCCCCCATCGGAACCGCGGCGATAGTCATTTGTCATACTCAGCTACCGTCTTGCTACTGAGCGGTCGCGGTCGCGTTGGCGCCCGCGGCTGCATCCTGCGAAAAGTCAAGTGTAACGCTCTCGCTGGGCTCCACCATGCCATAAGCGCCCGCAAGGTCGCGAATGCGCGTGTCGGCGCCATAGACCGAATGCATGACCTCCAGGTCGGAGCTCTCATCGGTCGCCTTTTCGAGCGTGTTGGTAAGCTCGGCGTTGCTGTTGAGCACCTGGGCCGTAACGCCGGCGAGCGCCACGCGGGCGACGCCGATCGTCATGAAGATAGCCGCAATGATGCAAAACGTTTTAAGAACGCTCATGAAAACCGGGCTTACCGCCTGGTTTGCCTGACGGCCCGCGCCCGTGTAGACATCAAAGCGCGGCGTGCGCTGCTCACGGGGAGCAACGGGGGCCTGCGGCGTCTCACGATAGGCGGGCATGGCGTTCATATCATAGGCGAGTGCTGCGCTTGAAGTGTTGTAGCCCATGATATGCCGCCTCCCATCCCGAGTACGTTGGTAGTGTGTTTAAGCTTCGTTTATGGTGCGAGCGGGAGGTCCAATATCGCGCGGTCGCGCCTACAGACGCTGCGCCACGCGGATTTTGGCTGATCTCGCCCGAGGGTTGCGCTCAACCTCATCAGGCTGGGCAACCAAGGGTTTGCGGGTGATGACCTTGAGTATCGGCACGTTGCCGCACACGCACACCGGAATCTCCGGCGGACACGTGCACCCCTGGCTCATCTCCTTAAAGTGATTCTTTACGATACGGTCCTCAAGCGAGTGATACGAGATGACGCAGATACGTCCGCCCGGATTGAGCCACCTGGTGGCGGCATCAAGCCCTCGTTCGAGCACATCGAGCTCGTGATTGACCTCGATGCGAATGGCCTGGAAACTTTTCTTGGCCGGGTGTCCGCCATGCCGACGAGCGGCAGCCGGGATACCCGCCTTGATGATCTCGACAAATTGGCCGGTGGTTTCGATCGGTTCTTGCTCGCGGCGGCGCACGATCTCGCGCGCAATCTGCGAGGCGAACTTCTCTTCGCCGTAGACGCGTAGAATCCGGGCGAGGTCGCGTTCGTTATAGGTGTTGATGACCTCAGCTGCGTTTAAGGTGTTATTGCCCGGATCCATCCGCATGTCCAATGGGGCGTCCTCGTTATACGAAAAGCCCCTGCCAGGGATATCGAGTTGCGGTGACGAAACGCCCAAATCGAACAGGAAGCCATCGACCCCGGGCACCTCGGCCGAGCAAAGCAGCTCGTCCAAGTCGCCGAAGTTGCCCTTCAGCAGCTGGTGCGGTACGCCGGGAACCTCGCGGTCCAGACGGGCGCCAGCGGCCTCGAGGGCCATGTCGTCCTGATCGACGCCGAGCAAAAGGCCGGTCTCCCCCACCTGCGCGGCCATCTTTACCGAATGGCCGGCACCGCCAAGGGTGCAGTCGCAGACGACGGAGCCGCTCTTTAGCTGCAGCGACTCAAGCACTTCGCCGAGCATGACAGGTTCATGCCGATATTCTTGTGTCAAGATCCCACGCTCCATCCGTTACCCGTGCCTTGCCCTTACGAGAAGAAGAGGTCCAGCAGGGCCTCATCGTCATCGTCCTCATCGGCCGCGGCGCGATCCCAAACCTCAAGGTGGTCGTAGTTGCCCACAACCGTGACCTCGCGGTCGAGGTTCGCCTGCTTGCGGAGAGACTCAGAAAGACCGATACGACCCGCGCTGTCCACATCCATCGACGTGGTGCGCTTGTTGATCGCCCTCATGAGCTTCTGGTCGTTGATGTCGCGCGGGTTAAAACCCTCGTGGCCCTCACGACCCGCGAAGAGTCCTTCGACCCACTTATCGAAGGCCTCGGCAGAGAACACGTACAGAGCATCGACATCCAGGGCTTTGAACACGCGAACGTGCTCTCCAAGCTCCTCGCGAAGGGGTGCAGGCAGGGACAGACGACCTTTTGCATCGAGATTGCGCTCATATGCACCAGTCATTCCCATGTGCGCCCTCCCCTCGGTTACTCAGATGGCACGTACGCGGGGAACCACCCCGCCTGTCGACGTCATCAATAATATGGGGAACCGCCCCATTTTTCAACACCTTTCCCCACCCCTTCCCCCACCC
>UQWQ01000101.1 GCA_900544755.1 uncultured Collinsella sp.
GCTACAAATAGTATCGGTATGTGCGTTTTCGAATGCCGCGATAATTTGGATGGTAAAACGATTTTCTAGGACAACCGTTCGCCGATAATGAGCGGCTGTAGTTTATACAACTAAAGTGCAACGATATACTTAAGTACCGTGCGTTAAGCCCATGGCCCGTTGGCCATGACTGTATAGAACTGGACCGTACTATGAGATTGATTCACAACAGCCGCCTGCCGCAGTTTCGCACTCCGTTTGGCGCTGTGACCACTGGAACTTCCGTTGCACTCTCGGTGATTTTGGAGGATGCCGATCCCAACCAGGCAACGCTTACGCTGCGCACCTGGGTCGATGAGATCGGTGAGTCTCGGTATCCCATGACGCACGAGGGCGACGGCATATTTACCGTAGAGCTTGAGTGCACCGAGCCCTGTCTTATCTGGTACAGCTTTATCTGCAATATCGAGGGCCAACCCGAGGTTCGCTTGGGCGCGCCGCAAGGCCGCACCGGCGGCGAGGGCGTAACCTACGACTACGCCGAGGTGCCGTCCTTCCAAATTACCGTCTATAAGCACCGCGAGAACCGCCCCGCCTGGTACGAGCGCGGCATGGTGTACCAGATCTTCCCCGACCGCTATGCCCGAGACGAGAACTGGCGCGAGCGCACGCTGGCCGAGGTCAAAAAACCGCGCAACGGCATCCAGCGCCGCATGATCGAGGACTGGAACGAGCCGCCCGTGTACGAGCGCGCCGAGGACGGCTCCATCAAGACCTGGGACTTCTACGGAGGCTCGCTCAAGGGCATCCAGGAAGACCTGCCTCGCATCGCCGAGCTGGGCTTTACGGCCATCTACCTCAACCCCATCTTTGAAGCCGCGAGCAACCACCGCTACGACACGGCCGACTACACCAAGATCGACCCGATCTTGGGCACCGAGCAGGACTTTACGGAGCTGTGCGAGGCAGCCGAGAAGCTCGGCATTTCCATTATTCTGGACGGCGTCTTCAACCACACGGGCGACGACTCGATCTATTTCAACCGCTACGGCAACTACCCCGGCGTGGGCGCGTGGCAGAGCGAGGATTCGCCGTGGCGCGATGCGTTTTATTTCCACGAGGACGGCTCGTACGACTGCTGGTGGGGCGTGGGCAACATGCCCGCCATCAATGAGAGCTCCGAGCTGGTACGCGAGCGGCTCCTGGGCAAGGACGGCGTGATCCGTAAATGGCTACGTGCCGGCGCTCATGGCTGGCGCCTGGACGTCGCTGACGAGCTTTCCGACGACTTCCTGGCCGAGATCAAAAAGGCCGTACTTGCCGAAAAGCCTGACGCACTGTTGTTCGGCGAAGTCTGGGAAGACGCCTCCAACAAGATTAGCTACGGCCATCTGCGCCGCTACCTGCAGGGCTCCGAGCTGGACTCTGCTATGGATTACCCCTTCCGCGACATGGTCATCGGCTTTTTGATGGGATACAAGAACGCCTACGAGGCTGCCGAGGATATCGAGACCCTGCGCGAGAACTACCCGAGCGAGGCATTGTCCTGCGCTCTCAATTTGCTTTCGAGCCACGACCGTCCACGTATCATCTCGGTGCTCGGCGGCGGCCCCGACGAGTCGCAGCTACCCGAGTGCGAGCGCAGCAAGTGGCGTCTGGACGAGAACTCGATGGGCCTGGCCAAGAGCCGTTTTTGGCTCGCCACGCTCATGCAGATGACCTTCCCCGGCGTGCCTTCGATCTACTACGGCGACGAATACGGCCTGGAGGGCCTTACCGATCCGGGCAACCGCCGCACCCTACCGAACAAGGACCAACTGCACGACTTCGACACGCTGGCTATTGTCAAGAACGCCTCCGCCGTACGCCGCGCACTGCCATTTATGATCGACGGCGAGATCAAGGCCTTCGCGCTCAACGACGAGGTGCTGGCATACAACCGCACGGGCAAGAATGGCGAGTCCGCGACGGTTATCATCAACCGCAGCCTGCGCAATTCGCACCGCGTGACGATTCCGGCGCTCGGCGAATGCGCGAGTGACGTGATCAGCGGTCACGAGTGCGAGATCCACAACGGTACGGTCACGCTCGATCTGTATCCGCTGGGCTCGTCGATCATCTATCACCATGCCGAGCAGCGCCTGCAGGAGCCGCTCGATCACGGCGCGGGCGTCGTGTGCCACATCACGTCGGTGCCGACCGATGACGGCAAGCCTGGCACGATCGGCGCACCCACGCGTCGCTTTATCGACCATCTGGCCGCCATGGGCATGCGCTACTGGCAGGTCCTGCCCGTTAACCCGACGGACTTCTTCCGCTCCCCTTACGCCGGGCCTTCGGCCTTTGCAGGCAATATCGATCTACTGCCCGAAAGCCAAGAGGAGCTGGCGGCCGACTTTGAGACTTGGAAGGCCCGTGGCGGTGAGGATGCAGACCCGCTCTACACGGCGTTTAAGCATCGCAACGCTGATTGGCTCGAGAAGTACTGCGTCTACATGGCCGTCAAGAAGTACTTTGAGGGCGAGTCGCGCCACGATTGGCCGGCCGATGTCGCGCGCTACAACGAGCATCTGATTGACGACAAACGTTTCCACGACGAGGCAGAGCTGCAGGCGTACATGCAGTACCGCTTTGACCTGGCCTGGTGCGAGCTCATGAACTATGCGCACAAGAAGGGCATCGAGGTCATCGGCGACATTCCCATGTACGTTTCGGACGATTCGGCCGACGCATGGAGCGAGCCCGAGAACTTCTGGCTGTCCGATACCGGCAAGGCAATCGAGATCTCCGGCGCGCCGCCTGACAACTTTGCGCCCGAGGGTCAGGTGTGGGGCAACCCGTCGTTCCGCTGGGACCACATGAAGCAGAACGGCTATAGCTGGTGGATGGACCGTCTGCGTCGCGCGTTCTCGCTCTACGACCGCGTGCGCCTGGACCACTTCCTGGGATTCCACAGCTACTTTAGCATTCCCGCAGGAAAGGCTTGCGCCGACGGGCGTTGGCTGGCAGGCCCGGGCAAGGACCTGTTCCAGACCGCCTATGACGAGCTGGGGCCGCTCAACTTTATCGCCGAGGACCTGGGCTATTTGACGCCTGGCGTTCGCGCCATGGCTTCGACCTGCGGCTTCCCCGGCATGGACGTGCTGGAGTTTAGCGACTACGACGTTCGCTGCGGAATTCATCCCACACCGGGCAAGATCCTGTACACCTCGACGCACGACACGTCGACGCTCGCTGGTTGGTGCACGCGCTCCTTTGCTGGCGGCGACGAGCCGAGCGGTGTTGAGGTGGCGGCCAAGCTGATGAGCGACGTGCTGGCAAGCGACGCTCCCCTGGTGATGATGCCGCTGCAGGATGTCCTGGGGCTTGGCGACGATACGCGCATGAACGTGCCGGGCGTGGCCACGGGCAACTGGACCTGGCAGGCCGATGAGGCCGACGTTGCGGCCGCCGAGGGCAAAACTGCACAGCTCCTGCGCAACACCCATAGATTCTGGGGCGAAGCGTGATAAAACCCCCGATATAGGGTACAGTTACTGCTGTTTGAATTTATGCGGGCAGAGCGATCTGCCCGCTTTGTGCTGAAAAGGAAGTATTATGGCGCGCTACGATTACAAGTGCTCGAGCTGCGGCAACGTGTTTGAGGTTGAGCATCCCATGTCCGAGACCCCCGAGGTCGTGTGCCCGAGCTGCGGTGCCCTGGCGGCCAAGACGTTCTCGGCAAGCGGCATCAAGTTTGAGGGCAGCGGCTTCTACAACACCGACCAGCGCAGTGGCGGCTCCAGCACCAACGCCACCAGCGGCTGCTGCGCCAACTGTCCGCACAACCACTAGAAACCAAGCAGCCCCGCGACCGAAACCGATCGCGGGGCTGCTTCTTTAGCTACCCAGGTTTCCTTATGAGTTGCGGTGAAATAAGGACTGTTTGGCGGGTAGATGCCGCTATTCAATCCCTATTTCACCGCAACTTAGCAGTTACTGGCGGACCAGGCGGGCACAGAAGTGGCCGTCGTAGGAGTCGGCGTTTACCGGCACGCTTTGGAAAAGGCCACGGTCGTTTTGACGGACGGCTACCAGCTTCTTGGCCTGTGCGAAATCGGGCAGTTGCAGAATCTGGGCTTCGGAGAGCGGTGCCACGCTAAAGCCGGCGCCCTCGGGAGAAGCCAGGAAAGCATCCACGACCTGCGTGTTCTCTTCATCAAAAACCGAGCAGGTGGCATAGATAAGTTCACCGCCGACAGCCACGCGCGCGGCTGCTTCCTTGAGCATCGTCAGCTGCAGACGGGGCAGCTCAGTCGTAACGTCGTTCTCGGTCAGACGCCACGGTATCTCGGGATGGCGGCGCATGGTGCCGGTGCCAGAGCACGGTGCGTCGATAAACACGGTGTCGAACAGGGCAGGTTCGCCAAGCATCGCGTCAAAGGACGTGAGCACCTCATTGAGCTCGCAGGCATCGCCCGACACCGTACGAACACCTGCGATACCCGCCTTGTGCAGGCGCGCGAGATTCTGATCGCACTTACGGTCGTGCAGATCGAGCGCAGTATGCTGACGCTCGTACCCGGCACGCTTGGCCTGGCACATCATCACATAGGTCTTGGTGCCGCGACCGGCGCCAATCTCCAGGCAACGGCCGGGACGTGTCGCGGCAGTAGCGATAAGCTGAGCGTTGAGGTCTGAGGCAACCGCGGCAGCACGCTCAAACACGCCCGATGCAACCGTGACCTGCGCATCGACCGGAGCATGGCAGCCCGGGAAGACAGGCGCAACGAGCTGCGAGATATACGGATCGGCCTTCGTTGCAAACGCATTCTCGTGCAGGGCAAGCGGCGCGGGCGCCAGATTGCCGGCAAAGTTCAGCGCGCCCTCGGGCGTATCGAACGAGGCCATAATTCGAGCGCACAGCCAGCGAGGAAGACCCATCAAACGAGACAGACGAACCAGGCGGCGCTCGGACTCATCCACGTCGGATGCCGTGGCGAAGTCCTCAACGTTGTCCGCAACCTTGTGCAGCACCGCGTTCGCCAGACCGGCGGCAGACTTAGCACCGCTGCGCACCAGTTCAACACCCTGGCTCACAGCAACGCGGCCAGGCGTATGCAGATAAAGCATCTCGAAGGCCGAGATGCGAAGCGCCATGCGAACGCGCGGCGCGACCTTTTTGGGCTTATCCAAAAACTGATCGAGCAACTCATCCAAAATGCCCTGCGTGGCGGCAACACCGAGCGCCAAACGGACGGCAAAAGCAGAATCGCGCTGGTCAATGGCCTTGGCGGAAGCACGGGAAGACAACACGTCGCGTGCGTACATACCGCGGCGATCGGCCTCCATCAACACATCGAGCGCAAGCTTGCGCGCGGGAGACAACTTGCTCATGACAGTACACCCCACGATAGATCGGCACCCTGCAGGCCGGCAGCCCAAGCAGAAGCAGCCATGGCACGCTTGCCATCGGGCTTAACCTCGAGCAGTTCAACCGCGCCATCGGAAAGGCCCAGGTAAACACGCTTGCTCTTAACGGCAACGGCGCCCTCGCCAAGCGACACATCGGCCGGCGCAGCATCGAGCACACGCACGGTCTTGCCGGCAATCACGCAACGAGCAGGCGCGGTATCGGACGAGGCCAACACATGACGCACACAATCAAGCACCGCCATTTGCGGATCCAAGCGCATCTCCTGCTTGGAAATCTTGGCAGCATGCGTGACGAGCGACTCATCCTGCTCAATCCAAACAGCCGAGCCATCGGCAAGCGAGGGAAGCGTATCGGCAAGCAACTTACCGCCAAGCTCACCAAGCTCCATGGTCAGTGCCTCGGCATGCTTACCGGCAACCGACGTAGAGGCCTGCGCACAATAAGCGCCCGTATCCACGCCATGCCCAATGCGCATAATGGAAACGCCAGCAACCTCATCACCAGCAAGAATGGCACGCTGAATGGGAGCGGCGCCACGCCAACGAGGCAGCAAGGACGCATGAACATTCACAATACCAAGCGGCGCCATATGCAGCACCTCATCAGGCAAAATGCAACCATAGGCAGCCACACAGAAAATATCAGCCTGCGCAGCCTGGAGCGCCTCAACAACCTCAGGCGTCATACGATTGGCCTCAACAACAGGCAGACCAAGCTCGAGCGCCCTGGCCTTAACAGGAGACGGCTCAAGCTTCTTACCACGCCCACGAACAGCATCGGGACGAGTAATTACGAGCGCAATCTCGTTCCCAGCCTCAACAAGCGAAGTCAAAGAAGGCACAGCAAAATCAGGCGTACCCATAAACACAATACGCATAAAAGTTAGTCTCCTCTCAATAACGAGCCGAGACGGCTACAAAAAAGCGTTCCAGGTCGCAAGCGCACCCAGCCGCAAGAACAGTTCAACAAAGACAAATATACCCAAAAACAAAGAAAGAGCCGCATAAAAGCAGCCCTCCCAACAAAGCACCTATCAGCGAAGACGCCCTTCCCTGGCCCGACGGCACCCGGGCGAGTCAAGCAGCGTCAACGTAGTCCCCGGGG
>UQWQ01000102.1 GCA_900544755.1 uncultured Collinsella sp.
CGGGCATCTCGGAGTTCTCGGGCTTCTTTAAGGCCGGGCGCGAGCATGCCGCCCAGATTATGGGTGAGCCCGAGTTTGCCTATCGCCTGTCGCCCGATAACTGGATTGCCATCACGGGCACCAACGGCAAGACGACCACCACGTCGCTGACCGATTATCTGCTCAAGGCTTCCGGTGAGGCCAGTGTAGCTGTCGGCAACATCGGTGAGCCGCCTATCAACGAGATTGACGGCCGAGCCCACAACGAGTGGTTTGTGGCTGAGCTCTCGAGCTATCAGATTGCTACGACCACCGAGCTCCACCCTCGCGTGGCGGTGCTGCTCAACATCACTCCCGACCACTTGGGCTGGCATAAGAGCCATAAGAACTATGCGCTTGCCAAGATCAAACTGTTTGACAATATGGTCGATGACGATCTGGTGGTCGTCGACGTCGAAGACGCCGGCATTCACGAGTTCGATGAGTACATCTACACGCCGGGTCGTCGCATCTGCAAGGTTGCCTTTGACGAGCCAGAGGGTGAGGATGTCGCCTTTGTGCGCGATGGCAAGATGATCGTGCGCCTGAAGGGCGTCGAGACCCCGCTCATCGCTACATCCGAGCTCAAGATCTCGGGCCATCATAATGTTATCAATGCCCTGTGCGCTGCCACGGCTGTCCTGGCCGTCGGTGCCAATCCCGAGGGCATTTGCCGCGGTCTGGCCTCGTTCCAGCCGCTCGAGCACCGCGTGGAGCCGTGCGGCGAGATTGACGGAGTGCGCTACGTCAACGATTCCAAGGCGACCAACACCGACGCGGTCGAGAAGGCACTGACGGCATTTCCCGATGACAACGTGATCTTGCTGCTCGGCGGCCACGATAAGGGCACGCCGCTCACGGACTTCGCGCGCGTCGTTATGGATAACGTGCGCTCGGTCGTCTGCTTTGGCGATGCGCGCGAGCGCTTTACCGCCGCTATGGACGAGGCCGATGTCGATGGCGATGTGGATATCGCGCAAGCGGATGACCTACGCGATGCCGTGGACGTTGCCCGTTCGCTGTCGAGCCGTGGCGACGTGATCTTACTTTCTCCTGCCTGCTCTTCGTTCGATGAGTTCTCGGGCTATGAGGAGCGCGGCCGCGTGTTTAAGGACTACGTGGCTCAGCTTGCCGCTGCAGCGAAATCGCAAATGGAATAGGGGTTGCCGGTGAGAGAGGAGAGCCCCCGACAAGGTATGAGGAGGCCCGACTCGGACCGTGCTTCCTCGCGGCGCAGCACACCGCGTTCCGGTCGTGGCAGGCAGTCGTTTAGCGAACGCTATATTGCCGGCGTTCCCGCCCGTATCATGCGCCCCCGTCTGATATTCATGGCCTGCCTGTTTACCTTGGTGTGCTTTGGCCTGCTGATGGTGTACTCGGCGTCTTCGGTCGAGGCGCTGCACGAGAATGGCTCGGCGACGTTTTTTCTGTTTCGACAGGCCTCGTTTGCCGGAGTTGGCGTGCTGGCTATGGTTGCCATCGTGCGCATCTTGCCGGACAGTTGGTTTGGGGAAGACGTGCTCAGGATCTTCCTTATCGGCATGATAGGGCTACTGTTTCTGGTGTTCTTGGTGGGCAGCGGCAGCCGTGGCGCCACGCGCTGGCTCAACATCGCCGGTATTCAGTTCCAGCCTTCCGAGTTTTTAAAGCCATTTGCCATTGCGTATTCGGCCATCATGCTTGATCGCTTCTTTTCGCCCGGTGGCAACATCAACGAATTCCTTCGCAAGATGGGCATCTACCTGGGTATTTCGCTCTTTCTGATCTTTATCCAGCCCGATTTCGGTACTGTCCTGATCATCCTGTTGACCCTCATGTGCATGGCGTTGTTTGCGGGTCTCGACCCGAGATTTATCATCGGCGTGCTAATCTTCGGCATTCTCGTGATCGTGATTGCACTTGTCGCAGAGCCGTACCGTATGGTGCGTATTCAGGTTGCCTTGAACCCTTGGGCTGACGAGTATGGTGACGGCTATCAGGCCACGCTTGCCATCATGGCCTTTGCTTCGGGCGGTCTGTTCGGCCGTGGCATCGGCAACTCAACCATGAAGTACTCGTATCTGCCCGAGGCGCACAATGACTACATCCTGGCCATCATTGGCGAGGAAGTCGGCTTTGTCGGAACCGTGCTGTTCTTCTTGGTGTTTGCGATGCTGATCTACTCGGCGTTTCGCATTGCCGAGCAGGCGACCGATCGTCGGGGCGCGCTTATGGCGTCTGGCTCCGCGGTCATTCTCGCGGTGCAGTTTTTGATTAACGCGCTGGGCATCCTCAACGTGTTTCCCATGACGGGCAAACCGTTGCCGTTTATTAGCTACGGCGGTTCGTCGATTATTGTGTCGCTTATGCTTGCCGGGTTGATCCTGCGCGTTTCGTACGAGAGCGCCCGCCGCGATGAGTATGACCGCCGCCGTGAGAGCTTTGCCGTTATGGACGAGAGCACCGCCGGCGTGGCCCATGTGCGCGGTGAACGACCTTCGCGTAGCGGCTTTACCGTTCTGGATGGTTCTGCATCCGAGCCGGCAGCTCGTCCACGCTCGCGAACGGCTCCGCAAGGTCGTCCGCAGCGCCCCAGCCCTCGCAACGCGGGCGGCGGATATAATCGAATCGATTTGAACTCGGACCCGTCGGCGCGTCTGCGCACCGACGACCAGGGACCGCGTGTACGAAGGGACTACCATGACCGATAAAATGACCGTTGCTATTGCAGCCGGCGGCACGGCAGGACACATCAACCCCGCGCTCGCCTTGGCCGAAGAACTGCGTGACCGTGGCCACCACGTTGTGTTCGTGGGCCAGTCGCGCAAGCTCGAGGGTCGTTTGGTCCCCGAGGCTGGGTTTGATTTTGTGCCCATTACGGTCACGGGCTTCGACCGCTCCCGTCCTTGGACGGCGCTGACCTCGCTGTGGCGTGTCAATAAGGCCAAGCGTGCGCTCGCCAATCATTTCTCAAAGGTCGGCAAGCCCGATGCCGCCATCGGTTTTGGTGCCTATGTCGAGGTTCCGCTGCTGGGGTGGTGCAAGGGCGCAGGCGTTCCGTATCTGCTGCATGAGCAGAACTCTGTTCCGGGCCTGGCCAACAAGATGATGAACTCCCACGCCGCCCGCGTGTGCATCTCGGTGCCGGCAGCGCGTTCGGTCTTTGAGCGCGAAGGTGACCCTGACCACGTGCTCATGACCGGCAACCCCGTACGTCGCTCGGTGATCGAGGGCGATCGCGCTCGTGGCCGCAAGGCACTTGGCGTTCCCGAGGACGCTACGCTGCTGCTCGTCTTTGGCGGTTCACTTGGCGCCCAGCACCTCAACGAGCGCGTGACTTCGCTCAAAAATGAGCTGCTTTCGCGCAAGAACCTCTATGTGTTGCATTCGACGGGTGCCGACGGCTTTGAGGAGACCGAGCGCGCTTTGGCGCTGACGCCCGAGGAGGCGAAGCGTTACCGCGTCCAGCCTTACATCGACAACATGGGCGATATGCTGGCTGCTGCCGATTTGGTGCTCTCGCGTTCGGGTGCATCGAGCGTGGCCGAGATCGCTGCGCTCGCCGTGCCCTCGGTGCTCGTGCCGTATCCGCATGCGACGGCCGACCACCAAACCACCAATGCTCGTTATCTGGTCGACGCCGGGGCCGGCGTGCTCTGCGCCGATGCCGATATCGACGGTTCTGCCTTTGCCGATGAGCTGCTGCACCTGGTCGATGACGCGGCGGCGCGCGACGCCATGCGTCAGGCGGCGCGTGGTCTGGCTCAGGATAGAGCCGCCGCTCTTCTGGCGGATGCGGTAGAGGGTTTGCGTTAGTTAGACGGGATATCTTCGGTCGCCCTCGCGCTGATGCGGTAGGTGCGGTACAGTTAACGGGTTACAGGCAGTGTTTACGCAAGGAGTACACGAGCACATGGCTGATTCCCAGACTGCAACCTCCGCGCCCGAGTTTAAGAGCGCCCACTTTATCGGTATCGGCGGCGCCGGCATGAGCGGCATCGCCCTTGTTCTGCACGAGCGCGGTTATGCCGTTACCGGCTCCGACCTTAAGACGTCACGTTATATCCGCCAGCTTACCCGCGCTGGTGTGAAGGTGCATGTGGGCCATGAGGCCGCCACGATCGACGAGGTCAAGCCCGACGTGGTTGTTGTCTCCACCGCTATTCCGGAGTCCAACCCTGAACTCGTGCGCGCTCGCGAGCTTGGTATTCCCGTGTGGCCCCGTGCCAAGATGCTCTCTGCTTTGGGCCACGGCTACACCACCGTCGCTGTTGCCGGCACGCATGGCAAGACCACCACGTCTTCGATGTGCGCCACCATGCTCGACCGCATGGGTCTGGATCCGAGCTTCTTGATCGGCGGCATCGTCGAGGGCTATGACACGAACGGCAAGAACGGCTCGGGCGACTACTTTGTCGCCGAGGCCGACGAGTCCGACAGCTCCTTCCTGTTCCTGAACCCCAACGTGGTCATTGTGACCAACGTCGAGGCCGACCACCTCGATCACTACTCGGGTATCGAGGAGATCGAGGCAACTTTCGCCAAATTCATGAGCCTGGTGGGCGAGGACGGCACCGTCATCGTCTGCGGCGAGGACCCGCATCTGGTCGAGCTCGCCAAGTCGACGGGCCGTCACGTGCTTTCCTACGGCTTTGCCGAGAGCAACGACATCGTCTGCATGCACCCGGATGTCAAGGGCATCCAGAGTGACTTTTTCGTTCGCTTTGAGGACGGCACTGAGCGCGCTGTGGAGATCAAGAGCAATCCCGGTCGCCACAACATGCTCAACGCCACGGCGGTGCTCACCGTCGCCCATGTCCTGGGCCTTGACATCGACGCCGCCGCCAAGGCGCTCTCGAGCTTTGAGGGCGTCCGCCGTCGCTTTACCCACGTGGGCGATATCGATGGCATCACCGTGGTCGATGATTACGGCCATCACCCCACCGAGATCAAGGCGACGCTTGCTGCCGCTTCGTCGCTGGGCTACAAGCACGTCGACGTCGTGTTCCAGCCGCACCGCTATTCGCGCCTGCAGGCCCTGTGCGACGACTTTGCCGATGCATTTGCCAATGCCGATAAACTGCTGCTGATTGATGTGTTCTCGGCTGGCGAGATGCCCATTCCGGGTGTCACCTCTAAGATGCTCGCCGATACCGTGCGCGCCAAGCATCCTGGCAAGGAGGTCGTGTACTGCTCCAGCCGTCTTGAGCTCAATCAGGAGCTCGAGCAGATGGTGGGCGAGGGCGACCTGCTGCTCACCATGGGTGCCGGCGACGTTACGACCGTCGGTCCCGAGTTCATTGAGTATCTGACTGCCAAGAAAGACGCTTAAGTCTAATGGGTCTGTTTAACGCCGTCATGGCGCTCTCGGGCATGATCGACACGGATGTGATCGAGGACGAGCGCCTTGCGCGTCATACGAGCTATCGTATCGGCGGCAAGGCCGACCTCTTTGTGACGTGCCATAGCTATCATGCCCTCCGCCGCGCCGTGGCGGTGCTCGATCGCGAGCAGGTGCCGTGGGTCATCATCGGCAAGGGCTCCAATCTGCTGGTTGCCGATGGCGGTTATCGCGGTGCCGTCATTTCGCTCGGACGTGAGTTCCAGCGCACGGTTGTTGCCGATGACGGTTGTACGCTGACGGTCGGTGCGGGCGTGATGTTTGCGCGCCTGGTCAACGATGCCCTGTCGCGTAGCCTCTCGGGCCTTGAGTTTGCCGTTGGCATTCCTGGTTCGGTCGGCGGTGCGATATCTATGAATGCCGGCACGCGGACCGAGTGGATTGGCTCGCTGGTTGAGGATGTCGTAACGTTTGACCCGGCATCCGGTATCAAGCATTATGCGGGGTCCGAGATCTCTTGGGGCTACCGCGAATGTAGCCTTCCCCGCAATGAGATCATCCTCGAGTGCGTGCTCAAGCTTAAACCGGCGCCCAAGGCCGACATTCGCGAGCGCATGGAGCGGTACCTTACAAGGCGCAAGCGTACGCAGCCCATGGGTCGCGCATCCTGCGGGTCTGTCTTTCGCAACCCGCCCGATGCGAGTGTGGGCAAGCTTATCGAGGATTGTGGATTAAAGGGTTTTTCGATTGGCGGCGCGGAAGTTTCGCCCGTTCACGCTAATTTTATCGTTAATAACGGAACTGCCTCGGCCGATGACGTTGCCGCGGTTATCAGACATGTGCACGGAAAGGTGAGGGAGGCGTATGGCATCGAGCTCAGACCGGAAGTTAAATTCCTCGGCTTCTAGAGCATCGAAACCCACCTTCCGCCGCGCCGGAGGGCGTTCCGGCGCGCCTGCCAAACCTCAACGCAATACCGTCGCGCACTCTAAGTCTGTCGGGCATGCTCGACAGACCAGTTGTCCGGTCGTCGGCTCGCAGCTCGGTAATCGTCCGGCCGCAAAAAAGTCCTCGCGTCCCTCGGTGACGTCAAAGCCTGTTATGGGCGCCAAGCCTGCCCGTCCCATGGCAGCTCCCAAGCCCTCGACGGG
>UQWQ01000103.1 GCA_900544755.1 uncultured Collinsella sp.
CCTCGTAGGCAGCAGGAATGGCGGTCTCAAACGTGTCGATCGGCAGAATCTGGCCAATTACACCCGTGGAGGCAACCAGAATCTGCTGAGGCTCGCAGCCGATGACCTGCGATGCGATGCTGCACGTCTCGCGCGCGCATGCAAGGCCGGTCTCACCCGTGGCGGCGTTGGCATTGCCAGAGTTGACCGAAATGCCGGCGATGATACCGTACCCCTTGTCGGTACCGCCCAGGTTGGCACGGCTCACCTGCACGGGCGCCGCGCAAAAGCGATTGGTGGTAAACACGCCAGCACCGGGACAGGGTTTATCGGGCACGACGAGCGCGTAATCCAGACGCTCGGGGTTCTTGCGGAACCCAGCGTGGATGCCTGCAGCCTTAAAACCAGCCGCAGCCGTAACGCCACCCTCGACGGCGCGAATCTTGATATCAAACAGCTCGGTATTCATCGTCTTTATGACTCCTTATGTCAAACAAAAAACGGACATCGGTTGGTGCGCCATGCCAGTCGTGATCATGAGACCAGCTTAAGAGTGGCGCCCCACTCGATGCCCGACTACCAAATCGTTAACAATCGAATGTGCTACACCGGGCACGCCACTGTGGG
This sequence comes from uncultured Collinsella sp., assembly GCA_900544755.1. Lineage (GTDB taxonomy): Bacteria > Actinomycetota > Coriobacteriia > Coriobacteriales > Coriobacteriaceae > Collinsella. The sequence goes on from UQWQ01000103.1 coordinate 607, forward strand.
CAAGCCTCGTCGCTCGTCAAAGCCAAAGACGATATTGGCGCACTGGACTGCTTGGCCCGCAGCGCCCTTGCACAGATTGTCGATGGCGCCCGTCGCCACCAGCACGCCCGCGCGCTTGTTGAGCGCGAGGCCGATCTGGGCGGCGTTGGTGCCGACGACCGAAGCCGTCTTGGGCTGCTGACCGGCATCGAGTACGCGTACGAAGGTGCGACCGGCGTAGAACTGCTTGTAATGGTCGACAACGTCCTCAAGGGTCAAGGTATCGATAGCCTGCGGCGTAAGCGGCAGCGTCACCGTGGAGAGCAGACCACGCTTGAGCGGTGCCAGGTGCGGGGTAAAGACGACGCGATCGGTCAGGCCAAGGATTTGCTCAATCTCGGGCGTGTGGCGATGCTTGCCCACGCCGTAGGCCTCCAAGTTCTCGTCGGCGCTGCAAAAATGGGTGCGGGCGTTGCAGGACTTACCGGCGCCCGTCACGCCGCTAATGGCATCGACAATCACGGGACCGTTCTCGGCCACCCAGCCGACGCGCACGGCGGGCGCGGCGGCAAGGCTCGTTGCGGTGGGATAGCAACCGGCGCAGGCGACCAGCACGGGTTTGCCGTCGGCATGGTCGGATGCGGCGGTCTCCAAGTCTTGGCAGAACAGCTCGGGCAGACCGAAGGCACGGGTCTTGAGCAGCTCGGGGCTCGTATGCTCGGCGGCATACCATGTCTCAAAGACGGACGCGTCGTTCAGACGGTAGTCGGCCGAAAGATCAAAGCAGGAGACGCCCGATGCAAGCAGCGCGGGCACCTGTGCCATGGCAGCCGTGTGCGGCACGGCAAGAAAAACCGCATCGCAGCTCTTGAGCTCGGGGGCGTCATGCGTGGTGAAAACCAGATCGCTCACACCAGCAAAGCTCGGATACACCGCGGACAGCGGCTGGCCGGCATCGGCGTTGGACGTAATGGCAACAAGTTCAAACTCGGGATGACCGAGGACGAGGCGAATGAGCTCGGCTCCGGCATATCCAGCCGCGCCGACGATTCCAACCTTCAAAGACATACCAGACTCCTTGTCTGCGATTTATGCACCGATGCGCATTTCGCAGCGGTCGTTATGAAGTGGGTTGAAACTTTAGCACCAAAAGATGCATGATTACGTAAATGGCTTGCATATTCATGCATTGAAACATTCCCGACACATTCGCTTGAAGGAATTGACAAATGGAGCGGGCCCCGTATTGACCGGCGCTCCTAACGGCGCCGGGCAATACGGGGCCCGCCCATGCGAAAACCAAGTTGTTAGGATGAGCCAGCTGGCTAGAGCTCGACCGGCACCCATTCGTCGTGATTGCAGATAAAAGCCTCGGGATCCTCGACGCTAAAGAAGACGAGCGTGGGGTCGTTAGGCCCCTCATAGTGCTCGCCCAGGTGCTCTAGATGCTTCCACCCGGCTTCGCGCATTTCGCCTAAAGCCCGGTCATCCAAGCCGGCACGCCCGCGCAAGATAAGCCAGCCATGGCCCGGCCACCAACTCGTGGCCTCAAAGCGCTGGTTTTGCAGCAGCTCTTGCCACACATCTTTGGTGCGCGCTGTTACAAACCACAGCTTGCCATCCTGGATCTGCGCAAACGAAAACGGACGCACATGAGGCTGTCCGTCAACGCTCGTCGCCAAATACCATGCCGGCACCGACGTCAGATACTCCAACACCGTATTCAATCCGTCCATGTGTCCTCCTGGCGCTAGCTAATTCGGAACGGGTAGTTAATTTGAGACGCGCTAGAGCTCCAGGCGCTCCTCGCTGCCGTCGATATCACAGAAGCGCGCGGCAATGTTGCGGACCGAAAAGAAAGCAAGGCGGCCGTCGTTGGCACTCTCGTGTTCCTCGCCGATGCCCACCATGTGCTTAAAACCCGCTTGACGCACCTTGTCGCTCGCAACCGCGTCGTCCTCAAGTGCGGCCTCGCCGGTCAACACGATCCAACATTCCCCCGGCTTCCAGCCCGAGAGCTCAAACTTGGGATTCGCACTCAGCTCCGCCCACACATCCTTGTCGCGCGACGTGCAAAACCACAGCTTACCGTCATCGACCATGGCAAACGAAAACGGCCTCACGCGAGGCTGATGCCCGTCGGTCACATCGGTCGTGGCCAGATACCACGCCGGAATGCGCCTGAGATACGAACAGGCGCGCTCAAGCTGAGCCGTGCGGTCGTTGTCGGTCATAGGGGCCCCTTTCTTGCGCTCGAATCGCGCCTAAACAAGTTGAAGGTTGACGACGATGACACACGCAAGCAGCAGCATCGTCACAACCGCAGCCAGCGCATCCCCGCGGCGAAATGCAAGTGCATGCAGACGCGTGCGGCCCTGCTCGCCGTGATAGCAGCGTGCATCCATGGCGGCAGACAACGTCTCGGCATGACGGAACACGCCCGTGAACAGTGGAATCGCCACACTGCCGAGCATACGCACGCCGCCGAGCGGGCCACCCGTTACGCGTGCGCCGCGGCTTGCCTGCGCGTCCGCCGTCTGCTTCATCTCGGTGGCAAACTGCGGCATAAAGCGCAACGCGATGCCCATGATCATGCCGAGCTCATGCGCAGGGAGCCCCACGCGCGCAAACGGTGCGAGCAGGCGCTCAAAGCCCGCGGTGAGGTCGAGCGTAGGCGTGGTGAGCGTAATGGCGCTCATGCCGGCCATCATCAAGGTCAGGCGGCACGCCATAAAGACGGCGGAATGCAGCGAGCCCTCGCTTATCTGCAAAAAGCCGAGCTGCCACAGGATGCGCCCACTCTGATCGGTAAACAAGTTGAGCACCGCGACCACGACGACGATTGCCAGCAGCGGCGCCATCGACGACAGAACGCGACGAGCCGGCACCCGGGACACGGCATAGATCAGCACGACGAAAATTGCGACAGGAGCCAGTCCGCGGAAGCCGCCGACGGTCAGCGTCGTGATTAAAAACACAAAGCCCAGGAGCAGCTTGGTGCGCGGATCCAGGCGATGGATCGCACTATCGCTCGGATAGTAGCTGCCAAACGAAAACGCCTCCATTAGCAGCCCTCCTCTCGCGCGACCGTCTTGGATTTAGCAATGTCCGCGACGTTAGAAGGACCGTCCGAGCGACCGATTAGCAGGTCCACCAACTCGTCTGCCAGCGACTCAACCGTATAGAGCCCGCAACGCAGCGGCACGCCCGCCTCCGCGAGCGCCAACGCCATGCGCTGGGCAGCAGGTACGCCCAAGCCGATCGACTTGAGCTCATCGGCATGTGCAAACACCTGCGCGGGGGTTCCCTCTGCAAACACCGCACCTTCGTTCATCACGACGATGCGGTCGCAGCAATTGGCCAGGTCATCCATACTGTGTGAGACCATGACGACGGTCAGGCCCCCATGGTGAAGTCGATCGATGAGCTCCAGGAAATCACTGCGCGCCGCCGGATCGAGCCCCGCCATGGGCTCATCGAGTACCAGGACCTCGGGCTCCATGGCAAGCACGCCAGCAAACGCCACGCGCCGCTGTTGGCCACCCGAAAGCTCAAAGGGACTCTTGTCGCCCACCGTGGCCAAGTCGAGGCCCACGCGCGCGAGCGATGACTCAACGCGGCGCGCGACCTCGGCCTGCGACAAGCCAAGGTTGTGCGGGCCAAACGCCACGTCCTGCGTCACGGTTTCGGCAAACAGCTGACGCTCGGGATATTGAAACACCACGCCGACCTTGGCCTTAACCGCGGCGGCGTCTTTCTTGTTTGACAGATCGAGCCCCAGCGCGCGGACGAATCCCTCCTGGGGGCGAATCAAACCGTTGAGATGCTGGACCAGCGTCGACTTACCCGAACCGGTATGACCTGCTAAGCCCAGGAACTCGCCGCGACGCACCGTCAGCGATACATCGCGCAGCGCCCACGGGCTGCTGGGGTCGTTTCCCCAGAGGGCCTGTTTGTTCGATGTGCCCTCGGCGGCTGAGCGCTTGTGCCAACGGCGACGCTCACGGGCGCTCAGCGAGTAACTATGCGAGAGGTGCGAAATCTCGATGACAGGCTCCGACGCGGCGGTCCCATCGGTTGCAGAGGAGGCGTTGTCGAGCACACGAGAATCGGGTGCAGAAGGCCGCTCTGCGGCGTCTTCCCCACTCCAGTCGGCATATGCCTGCGCAATCTCGGCGACCATATCCGCCTCGCGCACCTGCGCATGAACGGGCACGCCCTTCGCACGAAGTGCCATGCCCAAGCAGCACGACGCCGGCATATCCAGGTTGAGCTCCACGAGCCCATCTGCCCGCGTCAGAATCTCCTCGGGCGTACCGAGCATGGCAACGCGCCCCGCCCGAAACACCGCGACACGATCGGCCTCGGCGGCCTCTTCCATAAAGTGCGTAATCATCACGATGGTCATGCCGCGATCGTGCAACGCGCGGCACGCTTTCATAAGGCCCTTGCGTCCGCGCGGATCGAGCATCGAGGAGGCCTCGTCCAAGATAAGCACGCGCGGCTCCATGGCAAGTACGCCGGCGAGCGCCACGCGCTGCTTTTGGCCACCCGAGAGCGCGTGGGTCTCGTGGCGCTCAAAGCCCACCAGGCCCACGCCCTTCAGCGCCTCGCGTACGCGCTGCGCAATTTGCGCCGATGGCACGCCAAGGTTTTCGGGACCGAACGCAACGTCATCTTCGACAAGCGTTGCCACCAGCTGGTCGTCGGGATTCTGGAACACCATGCCTGCGGTCGAACGAATGTCGTAGACCAGCTCGGGATCGGACGCATCCATACCGTTGATACGTACCGTGCCCGCATCGGGCTGCAGCAGCGCATTCAGATGCTTGGCAAACGTCGACTTGCCCGACCCATTGCCACCGAGGATGCAGAAAAACTCCCCGTCCTCGATGTTCAGATCGACACCGTCGAGTGCCGACACGGCACCGTCATAGCTAAAGGAAACGCCCCGACACTCAATCATGCGCGTCCTTTGACCTGGTCCTTCTTGGGCGTGATGAGATTAGAGACCGCCTTGTACACCGCCAACGTCAACACCGAGTTGAGCACGGTCTTGATGAGGTTGAACGGCAGCACGGCAGGAATCATGAGCGGGGCGATCACATCGACCGAGCCATACCAGAACCATACGCCAATGGTAAGGTTAGCGACCATAGACAGCGCCGTAGCGGCAATGACACCGAACACTAGGCCAATCACGGCACCCTTATAGGTATGCATCTTCTGGTACACGATAGCCGCGGGCAGAATGTAGCCCAGCGTAGCCACCAAGTTCATAAGTGCGCCGACCCAATCGCCCGTGGTAAGCGCATGGATAACAATCGCCATAGCGGCAACAGCAGTACCGGCGCCAGGACCATACGCAAAACCGCACACCATCGCCGGCACCAGCGACGGGTCATACGTCAAAAACGGCGCCGAAGGAAGGATGGGTAGCTGCACATACATAAACAACGCGCCCAAGGCACACATCAGCGCCATGGTAACGAGCTGTTTGGTGCTCCACCTATTCGTGTTCTCAAAATGGATATGCTGCGACTGTTCAGACATAAGATCACCTGCCTCTTTCATCCGGACTCTAACCGTTGGTACTGGGATCTCACCAGTTCAGCCGGCATACGAACCAACGCACACACGGGTCGCGGACTCATCGGCTCGGTCGCAGGCACTTTACCTGCGCCGCGGCGTCCCTTTGACACCGCCCGATTTACCACCAGTGGGGAATTCCACCCCGCCCTGAAACAGCAATTGCAAGTGTAGCACGAGGGAAGAAAGGCGCAAGTACGCCGAGGGTAATTTCTGACGGGGACCAGTTGCCGCAACAACCACGTTCCCCAGCCATCCCAAAGTAACGCGCCTTTCGCGC
>UQWQ01000104.1 GCA_900544755.1 uncultured Collinsella sp.
AACCGACCCGACCAAATATCTCGGCTATTACCGCTGCAAACTAAATTGCAAACAGCAGGCGGAAGCAGCCGCTCTGACCGGCGATTTAACCGAAGATCCTTATTTTCGGCAGTTAACGGCCTCGGCCACCAAAGGTTATTATCGTAAAGATTCTGCCGGGAACTACCATTTATATTTGACCGGGGATCTGGATGTTATGAGCTATACAGGTTCCCAACAGAAGAATTCAGACAATAATTCCTGGACTCAAGGTAAAGGCGCTTTCAGCAGTTACAGTTATGCACATACTTATTCGTCCATCAATGGCGTTATGGCTTTATATGATATCGACAGCAGTAAGTTTGATGCCTGTGACGATGACAGAAGTGACAAAAGCAAACGTCCGACGCTTATTCTTGATCAATACAAACTGGAATCGAACGAAAACAATGGAAATGAACGAAGCGTTAATCTACTTACAAGAAGCACTAGGCCTCTCCGCCAAGACCAAAACTTGGCCTGGATCCGCACGCTTGCCGCTGCATCTGCGGGCGATTGAAGTCCGCGCTGTTGACGCAAACGGTTTTTCGTTTTTGCTTGCAAGTTTGCCTACTGGCGTCGGGCTTCCCGAGGCTAAGAGAGTCTATAGTCAGCTAGCCTTGCGCGCGGAGACTCCCGTTGTCGTTTCGTTTCCTGATGCCGATGCACGTCAGCGCAAAGCATTGGTCGCACAAGGGATTCCGTTTGTTTGCCCCGGCAGACAGGCTTTTCTTCCATTTATGGGCACGGCCTGCACGGAGAGGGGCAGTGCCCGGTTTCGCAATCACGCGACCAAGATGTCACCCAACGCGCAGGCTGCCGCAATCTGGGGAGCAGCCCAGGAGCCATATCGTCCCTATGACCTTTGTCGTGCGCTTGGGATCTCGGCAAGCCGCGCGAGTGAGGCCATAACCGAGCTTGTTGACAGGGGGCTCGCGAGACGCGAGCGTCGCGAGCGACGTGTCTTCGTGTTCCCTGTTGCCGTTGATCTTCTGCTCAGCGAGCACATGGCAGAGCTCTCCTCGCCTGTCTCGAAGGTCTTTTTTGCAAGGAAGACGCCGCAGATCGAGTATCTTGTTGACGCCGGGGAGACGGCGCTCGCTGCGCGTTCGATGCTCGCTGCGCCGGGTATGGAACAAAAGGCCGTCTTAAGAAGTGCATGGCGTCAACTGAGCGACCTCGAAGTCGCAGACGGGGAGTTGCCGGATAACGAAACGGCGATGATCCAAGTGTGGCGCTATGCGCCCGTGTTTGCCAACTCCTCCCGTGTCGATGACATTTCGCTTGCGCTATCTTTGGCGGCAATCGACGATGAGCGAATTCAACTCGAAGTCGATCGCATGTTTGGAAAGGAATATCCATGGCAAGAAGCGCTGTAGAAGGTCTCCAAGAATTCGAACCGTAGGCGGCGTTTCGGTCCTAGCTGCGTTGTCCGGCGCATGGGCTCGCTAATCGGCTATTATTTGTTTAGACAACCTGAGCTGTAGAGGAGTGACCGGCGATGGTGCAGGGCGCCAAACATATGAAGAGCAATAACGCCGCGGCCAACGGCGGCTCAAGCCCCCAGCCCAAACCTCAACCAAAGCCCAAGCGCCGTCGCAAGCGGCTGCCGCGCTGGGCCGACCGCCTCATCACCATCGTTATCATCCTTATTGGCGTGGGCCTTATGACCTGGCCGTGGATCTTGGACCGGCTCGAGGCCTCGGGCGTGTTCAACCAGATCAGCACCGTGTCCAGCACCGTGGACGCGCTGTCTGCCGAGGAGCGCGAGAGCATCCTGCTCCAGGCGCGCTCCTATAACGAGCAGCTGGCGGGCGAGGCCACCGAGCTTCCCGCCGATCAGATCGAGCCCTACGCTCAGCAGCTCATCTTTGACCGCGACCCCATGATGAGCTGGGTCGAGATCCCCTCCATCGACGTGAGCATGCCCATCTACCACGGCACGAGCGAGGAAGTCCTTATGGCGGGCGTCGGCCACCTGGAGGGCACGAGCCTGCCGGTGGGCGGCACCTCGACGCATTGCGTGCTTACCGCGCACTCGGGCATGCGCAACCTGAGCATGTTCGACGACATCCATTCGCTGGAGCCCGGCGACCTGGTGCTGCTACACACCATGAACAAGACGCTCGCCTACAAGATGGTCGACTCCGAGGTCGTGCTGCCCGAGGAAATGGAGTCGCTGACCATCGAGCCCGGCGCCGACAAGGTGACGCTCGTCACCTGCACGCCCTACGGCGTGAACGACCATCGTTTGCTGGTGCATTGCGTGCGCACCAAGTACAACAAGAAGGACGTCGACAAGCAAAAGTCGCTGGCCGGCCGCCACTGGGGCAAGCGCGAGTTTGCCGTGCTCATCGTGGTCGTAGCCATTGTGCTGTTGCTGCTGGACATCGTGATCCACGCGGTCCGCAAGCGCCGCAAGGCCAAGGCCTCGGCATAAGACATTCTTCAGAACCACCACAAAGGGGACAGGCACCTTTGTGGTGGTCGGGGCTTCCAAACCATCACAACATTCGATGAAAATCGCGATTTTGGCGATAAGCGTCGAATGTTGTGATGGTCTTCGTTGTGGGCGGGACGGTTTTCGTTTCGGGCGAGATGCTTTTCGTTGTGGGCAGTACGGTTTTCGCTATGGACGGTGCGGTTTCGCTGCAGAATCGCCAGCCCGCCGCCTGCCAGCCCGCCGCCCTCGTTACGTTTTCGCTGCATTTGGGTAAAGCGCCTGCTCCAAGCGGCGTTGCCTTGTATACTAGAGCGGTTTATCTGTTATGCGGAAGGGAGCGCCTATGGCACTCAGCGAGAAAGACGTGCGCGGCATCGCCGAGTACGCAAAGATCGCACTGACCGATGACGAGCTCGCCCAGATGACGTCCTACATGAACGACGCCGTCCAGATGCTCGAGCCCGTCTTGCAATATGACTTGCCCGACGTGGAGCCCACGTTCCATCCCATCGGAAGCCTGTCCAACGTGATGGGCGATGACCTGCGCGAGCCTGAGCGCGACCTGCCGCTCGACGTCGCGCTCGAAAACGCCGGCAGCGCGCGCGACCGCTACTTCCGCGTGCCGTCCATTTTGGGAGAGGGGGAGAGCGAGTAATGAAGCTCAATCTCGATCGATTCACCGCCGCGCAGCTGGCTGCGCACGTTGCCGCCGGCGATTTCTCTGCTACCGAGGTCGCGCGGGCCTCGCTCGAGGCCATCGAGGCACGCGAGGGCGGGGTCCAGGCATTCCTGCAGGTGGCGCCCGAGCTTGCGCTCGAGGCCGCCGCGCGCGTGGATGCCGACCGTGCCGCAGGCAAGCCGCTGCCCCCGCTCGCGGGCGTGCCGCTGGCCATTAAGGACAACATGAACCTCGTGGGCACGCGCACCACCTGCGCTTCCCGTATGCTCGAGGACTACCAGAGCGTCTACACCGCCACCTGCGTCCAGCGCATGCTCGACGCCGGCTGCCTGCCCATGGGCAAGGCCAACATGGACGAGTTTGCCTTTGGCAGCTCCACCGAGAGCTCGGCGTTCCATCGCACTAACAACCCCTGGGATACCGAGCGCGTGCCCGGCGGCTCCTCGGGCGGCTCCGCTGCAGCCGTCGCCGCGGGCGAGGTCGCGCTCTCGCTGGGCTCGGATACCGGCGGCTCCATTCGCCAACCGGCGGCGCTCTGCGGCGTGGTGGGCTTTAAGCCCACGTATGGCGCCGTGAGCCGTTACGGCGTGGTTGCCTTTGGCTCGTCGCTCGATCAGGTGGGCCCCTTTGGCCGCACGGTCGAGGATGTCGCGCTGGCCATGAACGCGCTTACCGGCGCGGGCCACGATCCGTACGACTGCACGAGCCAGGATTGCGCCGTCGACTTTACCGAGCATCTCAACGACAGCATCGAGGGCAAGCGCGTGGGCATCATCCCCGCGTTTATGGAGGCCGAGGGCCTGACGCCCGAGGTCAAGGCCGCTGTTCAGCGCGCCGCCCAGGAGCTGCAGAACCAGGGCGCCGAGCTGGTCGAGGTCGACCTGCCGCACCTGGACGCCGCCATCGCCGCCTACTACGTCATCGGCCCGGCCGAGGCGTTCTCCAACTTGGCTCGCTTCGACGGCATTCGCTACGGCTATCAGGAGGAGGGCTGCGCCAACCTGTCCGACCAGAGCTCGCTGTCGCGTGCCCACGGCTTTGGCGCCGAGGCCAAGCGCCGTCAGATGCTCGGCGCCTACCTGCTGAGCTCGGGCGTGTACGACAAGTACTACTACGCCGCGCAAAAGGCCCGCACGCTCATCACGCAGGACTACGACGCCGCGTATGCCAAGGTGGACACCATCCTCATGCCCGCCTCGCCGCGCACGGCCTTTAAGTTTGGCGAGATCAGCGACCCCACGCAGATGTACCTTTCGGACCTGTACACCATCTCGCTCAACATTTGCGGCAACGGCGGTATCTCGGTGCCGCTGGGCCTGGGCGAGGATACTCATCTGCCCGATTCTGCCCAGCTGGTGGGTCCGGCGTTTAAGGACCGTCAACTGCTCACGTTTGCCCGCGCCCTGGAGCGCGGCTTTGCCGATGCTGCCACGGGTGCGCCCGCGCTTTCCGTCGCGCCCGATTTTGCCGGGAAGGGAGGCGAGCTGTAATGAAGGAGCTTTCCGAGGTCCTGCAGGATTGGGAGGCCGTGATCGGCCTGGAGATCCATACCGAGCTCACCGCACTCGATACCAAGATGTTCTGCAATTGCAAGCTCAGCCACGATGACGAGCCCAACGCCAACGTGTGCCCGGTGTGCCTGGGCCTGCCCGGTGCCCTGCCGGTGCCCAACAAGCGCGCCATCGAGAGCATCGTCAAGGCTGGTCTCGCCACCAACTGCGAGATTCAACGCCACTCGATGTTCTACCGCAAGCACTACTTCTATCCCGATATGGCCAAGAACTTCCAGACCACGCAGGGTCCGGTCGCCTTTGCCATGTACGGTCACCTGGACCTGGACGTGACCGGTCGCGGTGCCGCCGAGCGCCCCGACTGCGCGTTTGGTGAGGCCGAGGCCCAGAGCCTGGCGAGCGCCTCGGCCAACGCCGAGGGCCTGTCCACGTCCATGACGTCGACCATGCGCGAGGGCAACCAGCGTGCCGGCCATCTGGCCAGCTACGATGCGTCCAACCTGCAGATGCCCGAGCGTCGCGAGGACGGTTCCTACACGGTGCCCATCCGCATCCTGCGCATCCACATGGAGGAGGACGCCGCCAAGATGGTCCACGTGGGCGGCGCCGAGGGCCGCATTACCGCCGCTGCCGAGTCGCTCGTCGACTACAACCGCTGCGGCACGCCGTTGATCGAGCTCGTCACCGAGCCCGACTTGCGCACGCCCGAGGAAGCACGCCTGTTTATGGAAAAGCTCCGTCGCATCTTTGTGACGCTGGGCATTTCGGACTGCTCCATGGAGAAGGGTTCCATGCGCTGCGACGGCAACGTGTCGCTGCGCCGCCGCGGCGAGACCAAGCTGGGCACCAAGACCGAGCTCAAGAACCTCAACTCGTTCAAGAGCCTGCACGATGGCCTTGCCTACGAGATCTGCCGCCAGGCCGAGGTGCTCGAGGAGGGCGGCATCATCTATCAGGAGACCCGCCACTGGGAGCCCAGCCGTAAGCGCACCGTGGTCATGCGTGTGAAGGAAACGGCAGACGACTATCGTCTGTTCCCTGATCCCGACCTGGCGCCGTTCGATTTGGACGACGAGTTCATCGACCGCTGCCGTGGCGAGATCCCCGAGCTGCCCGATGCCAAGCGCGCCCGTTTTGAGACCGACTTTGGTATTAAGGCGGCGGACGCCGAGCAGATTGCTGGCGACCCCGAGTTCGCCGAGTTCTTTGAGGCCGCCGCTGCCGGTATGGCTGGCAAGGAGGCCCAGACGGTCGCAAACTTGCTGGTGAACGAGATGATCGCCTACCTTAAGGGTGCGGGCGTCTCGCTGGCCGAGTCCGGCATCGCGCCGGCTCAGGTGGCCGCTCTTGCCAAGTTGCTGGCGACCGATGCCATCAGCTCCAACCAAGCGCACGAGGTCTTTGAGGCCATGGCCCAGACCGGCGACGACCCCAACAAGATCGTCGACGAGCGCGGTATGCGTCAGGTGAGCGATGCCGGCGCGCTGCAGCCGATCGTGGACGAGGTGCTGGCAAACTGTGCCGATCAGGCGCAGCAGTATCGTGACGGCAACCAGAAAGTCATCGGCTTTTTGGTGGGCCAGTGCATGAAGGCAAGCCGCGGCAAGGGCAACCCCAAGCTCTTCAACGAGTTGCTGAGAACGTCGCTCTCGTAGCTGCGAGGCCGGGGAAGCCCCGAGTCGCCGGGGTATTTCCTCCAAATTTCAAACAGTCCTATGCAAGACGAAGGCCAC
>UQWQ01000105.1 GCA_900544755.1 uncultured Collinsella sp.
AGGCGGGCGCCCCGGGGACGGACAAACCTACTCCGTCTCGCCCGGTCGAGCGCCGCGGGCCAGGGCGTCCTGGTACTCCTTGACTGCCTTGATCCTCTGCATCGGCTTCAGTCGCTCGAACATAGTGTTGCCATGCAGGTGATCGATCTCGTGCTGCAGGCACACGCAGAACAGGTCGCCCGAAGCCTCGTAGCGAATCAGGTTGGCATCCAAGTCGTACGCCTCGACGACGACATGGTCGGGACGCTCGATCTCGCAGCTAATGCCAGGGATGGAAAGGCAGCCCTCGCTAAAGGGCACCAGATGGTCACTCTGCTCAACAATGACGGGGTTAATGAGCACGTACGGGTCGTAGTCGTTCTTGTCGCTGTAGTCGCAGTCGATGGTGACGAGCTGAATAAGCTCGCCGATCTGCGGAGCAGCCAGGCCGCAGCCGCCGTTGTCGAACATCATCTTCTTCATCTTCTCGGCAAGCGCCTCGATCGCCGGGGTGATCTCCTCGATGACGGCACACTCCTGGCGCAAACGAGGGTCGGGCGACAGTACGATTCCGTTGGCTTCCATGGCCATCCTTTCAGGTTGTTACATCAAATCATAGGCGTCGACGTCAACGCTCACGCTCACGCCGCGCACGGAGCCCACCTCTTTGAGGCAGGCGTCGATATCATCAGAGACATGGTACCCCACGGGCGACTTCACAAGCAGATGGAAGCGGTAACGGTCCTTGGCTCTCTCGATTACACACGAAGCCGGGCCCAGCACCTGCGGCACGGCACTCCCCGCCCGCAAAAAATCGGGCGCGGCGGCATGCCAGCGGCGCTTAAGAAGCTTTGCGATGCGCCCGATATAATCCTGCGCATCGTCGCGGTTTGCAGACCACACCAAAATGTTAACCAGGCGCACGAACGGCGGATACAGTGCGTCGCGGCGCTGGTCCAGGTCGTAGTCGGTAAAGATCGAGCGATCGTGCTCGGCGACGGCGCGGATGACCGGATCCTCGGGGAGATACGTCTGGATGATGACCTCGCCAGGGCGATCGCCGCGACCGGCGCGACCGGCGACCTGCTCCAGCAAATCGTAGGCGCGCTCCCCTGCGCGGAAATCCGGCAGCTTGAGGGCGAAGTCAGCATTGACCACACCCACGAGCGTGACCTCGGGAAAGTCGAGGCCTTTGGCGATCATCTGGGTGCCCAGCAACACGGCGCAATCGGCCGCATCGAACTGCTCGAGCAGCTTTTTGTGCGCATCCTTGCCGCGCGTGGAATCGGCATCCATGCGGATGATGGCGACGTCCTCGGGCAGCATCTGGTGCAGTGCGTCCTCGATCTGCTGCGTGCCCAGCCCCATTTTTGCCAGGTAGCGACTGCCACATTTGGGGCAACGACTCGTGGGCGCGGGATACGGCTGCACGCGCCAAGACGAACCGCAGGTGTGACATTGCAGCGTGTGCGTGCGCTCGTGATACGTAAGCGCTGTGGAGCAGTGGTTGCAGGTGGGAACGCAGCCGCACTCGCGACACATCAGGAACGGCGCAAAGCCACGGCGGTTATGCAGCAACACGGCCTTCTCGCGGCGCTCGGCCACACGTTCCAATCCCTCCATCAAGGGTTTTGAGAACATGGAGCGGCTACCGTGCGAAAACTCGCGGCGCAGGTCGGCAATGCGGACCTCGGGCAGCACGGCGTGTCCCGGGCGCTCGGGCATCTCGACGCGCGTCCAAGTGGTGCCGTTATACGTTCCATGGCGGCAGTGGTCGAGGGCCTCGGCAGAAGGCGTGGCCGACCCCAGCACGAGCGGGCAGCGATAGCGGCGCGCCATCTCGGCTGCCACCTCGCGCGCATGGTAGCGCGGACTGGAGCCCTGCTTGTAACTAGTCTCGTGCTCCTCGTCGATGATGATGAGGCCCAAGTCGCTGAGCGGGCAAAAGAGCGCCGAGCGGGCGCCGACCACCACGCGGGCCGCACCGCTGGCGACCATATCCCACTGGTCGAGACGCTCGCCAGCAGAAAGACGCGAATGGAAAACGGCCACCGTCTCGCCAAAGCGCGAGCGGAAGCGGCCGACGGTCTGGGCCGTCAGCGAGATCTCGGGCACCAGCACGCAGGCAGAGCGACCGGCTGCGAGCACGCGCTCGATGGCGGAGAGGTAAACCTCGGTTTTGCCGGAGCCGGTGACGCCGTCGACCAACACCACGTCGCCATGAGCGTCCAGACGGGCGCGCTCAATCTGCGCGAGTGTCTGTTGCTGGCCGTTGGTAAGGGAGACCGGCGCCTTGCCGCTTGCCGAGGACAGCGTGGTCTGCTCGCTGCAGCCACGCCAGGCGCGGCGCTCCTCCACCACCACGACGCCGCGCTTTTCGAGCGCTTTGATGGTCGCCGACATGCTGTTATAGAGAAGATTAAGGTCGCGAGTCGTAACCGGGCCGCACTGCAGCGCCTCGATGAGCTGGCGCTGACGGACCGCGGTCTTGGGCGGCGTATAGTCAAAGCCTTCGGGCGTAAGCATCACCCAACGATTTTGGATAGGCTTGACGGCGGGCCGTTCAACAGTCCACGCATCGTCGTCGCCCTTGACCACACGCGGGCTGCCGCCCGGGGGCAAAAACAGGCGCAGGCACTCGGAAAGCGTCGCGACATACTCGCGGCTCATCCAGCGTGCGATGTGGGCAGCCTCGGCGGTAAAGAGCGGTTTGCTGAGGATGGCCTCGATGGGTTTAATGCGCGCGGGGTCGAGGGCGTTGTTGCCCTGCAGGTCGCCCAGCTCAGGGGCAATGTCGACGACATAGCCCGCGGCGGCACGGTTACCAAAGTGAACCAGGACCGTGGATCCGATCTGGACCTCGTTGGCAAGGGAGTCAGGGATGCCGTAGGCAAACGGCTCGGACAAAGCACGGGTTGGGATGTCGAGGACCACGCTCGCATAGGCGGCGACGGGTTCGGGTGCGGGCTCGGGCTGCGCCGGGGCGGCGGCAGGGGCCGCGGACTTCGGAGCTTCCTTAGGTTCCGGCGAACCAAACAGTGACAGTTGCTCGGCCATGGCCCCAGCACCTCCTATCCCATACGTCTACAGAAACAAGAGCCCCGCTCGGGGGGAACGGGGCTCGGATACATGCGTATACGCAGCTGCTACAGCGCCATCGTGCGGGCGCGGTCGATGCGCGCCAGGCAGTCGTCGCGGCCGACGAGCGCCATGGTCTCGCCCAGCGGAGGGCTCACCATGTTGCCGCAGACGGCAACGCGCACGGCCTGGAACACCACGCGCTTCTTAAGGTCCATCTGCTCGGGCAGCGGTTCAAGCGCGGCGTCGATGGCCTCGGCAGTCCACTCGTCCACGCCCTCGAGAGCAGCCTTGGCGGCGTCCAGAATGGCACCCATGCCCTCCTTGGCCAGGCCCTTGTTGACGGACTTCTCGTCATACTCGAGCGTCTCGGCCGTGGCAAAGATGGGGGCGGCAACGGTCACGGCGTCGGCCGGCATCTTGGTGCGCGGCTTGACGATAGCGGCAAGCGCGTCAATCCAGTCCTCGCCGTACTCGACGTTACCCTCGATGAGACCCGCCTCGTGCAGCTCGGGAACCATGATCTCGTCGGCAAACTGAGCATCGGACATGCCGTTGATGTACTCGGCATTGACCCAGTCGAGCTTCTTGGGGTCGAAGGTCGCCGGGTTCTTGGAAATGCGGTCGAGCGAGAACTTGCTGGCCAGGACATCGCGCGGGATGATCGTAGTCTCGCCGTCGAGCGACCAGCCGAGCAACGCCAGGTAGTTGACGAACGCGTCGGGCAGGTAACCGGCATCGCGGTACTCCTCCACCGAGGTGGCGCCGTGGCGCTTGGAGAGCTTCTTGCCATCGGCGCCCAGAATCATGGAGATGTGGGCGAACGTGGGCACGGGCGCACCGAGAGCCTCATACACCATGACCTGGCGCGGGGTGTTGGAAAGGTGGTCGTCGCCGCGGATGACGTGGGTGATCTTCATCATGGCGTCGTCGACGACGGTCGCGAAGTTGTACGTGGGCGTGCCGTCGGAGCGGAAGATGACAAAGTCGTCGAGCTCCTTGGCGTCGAAGGTCACCTCGCCGTGGACGGCGTCGTGGATGACGACGTCGCCGCGGTCCTCGGGCACCTTAATACGCAGGACGTAGGACTCGCCGGCCTCGATGCGGCGGCGGGCCTCCTCGGGATCAAGATCGCGGCAACGGCGCTGATAGCCCTGGAAGGGGTCCTTGCGCTCCTGCGCGGCCTTGCGGTCGGCGTCGAGCTGCTCCTTGGTGCAGAAGCAGGGATAGGCCTTGCCCTCGTCCCAAAGCTTCTGGGCGGCCTGCTTATACAGGTCCAGGCGCTCGGTCTGGGCGTAGGGGCCAAAGTCGCCGCCCACCTCGGGGCCCTCGTCCCAGTCAAGGCCCAGCCAACGCATGGCGCGCAGGATGATCTGTGTGTTCTCGTCGGTGGAGCGGGTGGGGTCGGTGTCGTCGATGCGCAGGATGAACGTGCCGCCGTTTGCGCGGGCGAAAGCCCAGTTATAGATAGCGGTGCGGGCGCCGCCGATGTGCAGCTTGCCCGTCGGTGAGGGTGCAAAGCGGACGCGAACGTCTGATGCCATGGAAATCTCCTCGATTGCAGGATGGATGTCTAACCGCATCAGTATAAAGCAACAATGCCCACCTCCGCACAAAGGGCACCGACCCACTCATTGGGGACAGACTTAAATGACCAGTCGCTGGAGACATTCTTAGTTTGAGGCTACTCATTTAAGTCTGTCCCCAATGAGTAGGTGCGGAAAGGGTGTGAATGTTTGATTTACGCGCTATGATGTGCCCTTGCATAGAGAGCCCGGCGGAATGGTAACGGTCGCTGGGACACGTTTTTGAAAGGACAATCATGTCAGAAGAACTTCGTTCCATCCCACCCCAACACGGGTCCTTTGTTTTTACGTCGGAGTCGGTGACCGAAGGTCATCCCGATAAGATCGCTGACCAGATCAGCGACGCCGTCCTCGACGCAATCCTCGCCAAAGAAATAGAGCTCCAGGAGCAGGGCTACATCGCCCCCAACGGCGTGCCTGCCAACGTGGAGAACGTCCGCTGCGCCTGCGAGACCCTCGTGACCACCGGCACCGTCATCGTCGCCGGCGAGATTCGCACCCAGGCCTACGTCGACGTACAGGAAATCGCCCGCGGCGTCATCCGCCGCATTGGCTACAACCGTGCCAAGTTCGGTTTTGACTGCGACACGTGCGGCGTTATGAGCCTCATCCACGAGCAGTCGCCCGATATCGCCCAGGGCGTCGACGAATCCTTCGAGACCCAGACCGGCGCCACCACCGACCCGATTGACCTGATCGGCGCTGGCGACCAGGGTATGATGTTCGGTTATGCCTCCAACGAGACCAAGACCCTCATGCCCATGCCGCACTACCTGGCAAGCCGCCTGGCCGAGCGCCTGGCCGCCGTGCGCCACGACGGCACCCTCGCCTATCTGCGTCCCGACGGCAAGACACAGGTCACCGTGCGCTACGAGGAAGGCAAGCCCGTCGAGGTCACAACCATCGTCATCTCCACGCAGCACGCCGCCGAGATCGAAGACATGGGCAAGATCAAGGCCGACCTCATCGAGCACGTCATCACCCCGGTCATGGCCGCCGAGAACATGCCGTGGGACAACGCGGACATCTACGTGAACCCCACCGGTCGCTTTGTCGTGGGCGGCCCCATGGGAGACACGGGCCTCACCGGCCGCAAGATCATCGTCGACACCTACGGCGGCTACGGCCGTCACGGCGGCGGCGCCTTTAGCGGCAAGGACTGCACCAAGGTTGACCGCTCTGCCGCGTATGCCGCGCGCTGGGTCGCTAAGAACGTGGTCGCCGCCGGTCTGGCCGACCGCTGCGAAGTCGAGCTTGCCTACGCCATCGGCGTTTCCAAGCCCCTCTCAATCATGGTCGACACCTTCGGTACTGCGCATGTTGCCGAGGAAAAGATCGTCGAGGCCGTCGAGAAGACCTTCGACCTGCGCCCGGGCGCGATCATCCGCGACCTAGACCTGCGTCGCCCCATCTACGAAAAGACGGCAGCCTACGGTCACTTCGGCCGCGAAGACGCCGACTTCACCTGGGAAAAAACCGACCGAGTCGAAGAGCTCAAAACAGCCTGCGGCCTGTAAGCCAACGGCAAAAGCTGCAGCCACATATCGATGCACCAAAAGAAGTACCGCCCCCAAGCGGTACTTCTTTTTTATTAATTCGGTAGTGAAGATGTTTCGATATGAGCCCACGCTGCGTCCCCAGCTAATAAATTTTGCCATCTACCA
>UQWQ01000106.1 GCA_900544755.1 uncultured Collinsella sp.
GACAAGAAAACGAAGCTGGAGCGCCTGAATTTCCTCGACTCCCAGGGCAATGTCACTAAAGCCGGGCTCCTGGCTGCGGGTGCCTATCCTCAGCAGTTCTATCCCAAGCTCTTTATCGATGTGGCGGTCTATGCCGGAACGCAGAAGGGCGCGGCGGGGTCGTTGAGGTTCATGGACCGTACGATCTGCGAGGGAACGTTGGGCGAGATGATTTCGGATGCTGTCGCGGCTGTCGCCAAAAACCTGCGCCGCACCGTGACCGTCCAAGGCATTTCGCGTATCGACTCGCTGGAGATTCCCGAGGAGGTCCTGCGTGAGGCAATCGCCAACGCGGTTATCCACAGGGAATACGGGGATCGGTTCTGTGGGCAATCGATCGCCGTCGACGTTTTTGACGATCGTATCGAGGTGGTGAACCCCGGCGGCCTATACGGAGGAAAGACTCGCGAGAACCTGTTTGACGGCAGCTCCCGATGTCGCAATGCGACGCTTGTGAAGCTCATGTCGCTTGTTCCATTGCCCGACGGTGCGGGCTCTCCTGCCGAAGGCAACGGATCGGGCATTCCAATGATGCTCGATGCCATGCGTGCGCACGGTCTGGCCGAGCCATTGTTTTGCCCGGGTTTCGACCGGTTTAAGGTTGTCCTCTACCGAGCGAAGGTTGAGCAAATCGATCATGGCGGGGACTTAATTGTGGCGGCACTCAAGCGCAACGGCGAACTGGGAACACGTGAACTGGCAGAATGCACGGGACTCACCGTCTCCCAGGTTAGGACGCGCGTCAATGCGCTTATCGCGCAGGGCAAGCTAGAGCCTACGGCCGCGACGACGAGCCGTAACCGCAAGTATCGACTAACAGGGCGTGCAGGGCAGATGCGCTAGCGGCTGCCGCGCCTCACATCCGCGCCATTTCACGCAGCGCACATCGAAACCTGCGGCAAAGCAGGTACAATAGCCCAATGTGCATCGCGCACGACGATGGTATCGGCGCCCGCGACTGGGGGAGACAACATGGCAGAGCAACAGATAACGCCGGGGACCAAGCTTCAGGTGGCATTCGACGTGCCCATGGGCCAAAAAACCGACTTCAACATGCTCGCCACGTACAAAGAGAACCTGGACGATGCGTACTTCCTTATGAGCGCGCCCATGCTCGCCGGCAAGCCGCTCATCATGGACGAAAACCAAAAGCTGCTGCTGCAATACAAAGTGGGCGAGGAGACGTTCGTGCTCGCCGGCTATCCCGAGGCAGTCGAGAAAAAGGGCATCCGCACCTATTGGAAAATGCGCAAAGTCGCCGAGCAGCGCAGCTTCGTCAAGCGCCGCGACGAGCGTTTTAAGGTCGCCATGCGCCTGACCTACCAGCGCGACAACGCGCCGACCCCTGAGCCCGAGGACGCCATGACCATCGACGTCTCGGCCGGCGGCCTGGCCGTCTACCTCAACGACTACCCCGACGTGGGCGAGGCCCTGGCCGTACAAATGCCCACGATCCGCCTGCAGGGCGAGCGCCACGAGCTGCCCGAGCAGCTGGGCATCGTGTGCTGGGTGCGCCGCGCGCCCAAGGGCAGCCTGTATCGCAACGTCTGCGGCCTGCAGTTCCGCTACGCCGACGACATGGAGCGCGAGTTCGTCAAAGAATACGTCGGCTACATCCGCACCAAATATAAGATCTGATCGCCATGGCACTGTTCAAGCGTAACGACAACAAAGATCAAGCCGCCGAGGATTTGGCCGAGGATTTGGCGCAGGACCAAGCCGAGGGCGTGGCCGATAATTTGGCCGAGCGCCAGGCCGAGCGCCAGACCGTGGACACGTCGGCAGACGCGCCCGCCGCCAATGCCGAGAACGCGCCCGGCGAGGACTCCGCGCCCGACCAGGCCCCCGCCTCCCGCAAGCGCTTTGGCAAGCCCAAACCCAAACGCAAGCCCAAACTCAAGCGCGACCTACGCGGCGTCGTACGCATCGAGGAGCTGGAGCAGGCACTGGCCGACCAGGACCTCGACGACATCGACCCCGACGCGGTCGTGTCCATGTACATGCCCAAGCGTCGCATGGAGCGCATCGGCACGGCGCTGCTGCGCATGGACAAGTTGCAAAAGGCCCTCGTGGTGCTGGCGCTTGCCTTTGGCGTGCTGTTTGCCCTGTCGTTTATGCAGGAAAACATGGGCAACTTCACCATCAACCTCAACCGCCTGGAGCTGTTCCGCCGCGGCGTGGCCATTGCCGACAACGGCGACTTTAACAACGCCACCGCGCGCCTGGCGGCCGACGCCGTGGACAACGGCACCAATATCGCCGCCGACGACCTGCCCGACAACCTGGATAACGTCGACGGCAGCCACAACGGCAAAAACTACGTGGCGTACACCTTCTATATCCGTAACGCCGGCAAGACCGATCTGGGCTACAGTGCCAAGCTTAAGGTGGTTAGCGCCAGCAAGGGCGTGGAGAAGGCGGCGCGCGTGAGGGTGTATCGCAATGGCGAGCCCACCACCTACGCGGCTGCCGCGGCCGACGGCAATCCCGAGCCCAACACCGAGCCGTTTGCGTCCAAAGACGTGGTGACGACCATCAGCCACGCGAACTTCCGCGTGGGCGACGTGGACAAGTACACCGTGGTCATTTGGCTGGACGGCGACGACCCGGAGTGCGTGGACAAGATTATTGGCGGCGCGGTGGAGTTCGGTTTTGACTTCGATTCGTCTGAGACTGACGATTCGAGCCTGTTTGTTAAGTTCGTGCAGGATATTGCCGACACCCTGACCGGCAACGACCCCATTAGCGCGAGCGGCAACGAGGCGCCCGATTACTACAAGGAACACAACGTGACCTGGAGTAACCGTCGCAACCAAAAGAACTCGCCCGTGAAAGATGGCGACAAGTAGAACGAACAAGCGCCGGGCCGGGATCGATTTCCCGGCCCGGCGCTTTTGCTATGCGCAAGTGTTGTCTTTGGAGGCGCTGCCGTTGCCCGTGGCGGCATCCAGCAGGAACAGTCGCAGCGCGAGCTTGATCGCGTAGCCCGGTTTGACCTGCACCGCGTCTCCCATGCGCTCACCCAGGTCGCTGCAGTAGGCGTAAACGTCGCGGATGAGGTCCGCGCCCGAGAGGGTGAACATGTAGCCCGCGTCCGAAAGCGCGTTGGGTGCTGCGGGCAGTCCTGCGGCCGCACAAAAGCTCGCAAGGTCGGGGCTCATGACGGCCTCGTAGTCAATCGCGTGTCCGTCCTCCTGGGCGGTCTGCTCCTGCTCGCGGGTGTACGACAACGTCGCCGCCAGCACAAAGCTGGGCGTGGGGGCGTTGACGTCGTCGGTGGTGGCGACGAGCTTGCCGGCCGCCTGCGTGACCAACCAGGCGACTTCGCGCTGGCAGCGGACGGCTTTGCGCGTCACCGGCTTGATCGATCCGACGGAAACGCTTCCCTTGGGTTGAGTGGCGGCAGGCATGAGCCCTCCCAACAAATAGCCCGTTTAGCAGGCAAAAATGACACGTGCCACACCAGTATAGCGAGTGGGGAAGGGCTAGGGCGAAGCTTGGCGGAAAGTGGATGTATGCGATGACGTGGCGCTGCGGTCGCAAGGCTTAAGAGGGACTTACGGCTTTGCGGGATAGAGATCAAATAAGGTAAACGATGTTCACATGGCACCACATATAACCCGAGGTAGACCTATGAATCTGCCGGAATGTGGGCTGCCGAAAACTCATAAGGAAATCGTAAGAATTATGGTATTCTCAATTCCATGTCTAAAGGATGGGCAAGCAACATCCAACACGAAAGCGCGGGCTCCCCTTCCGGGCTTCTCGAGGGTCATCTGGGATGAATGGGGAAAGAAAGGGGTCCGCATGGATACCAAGGCATTAAAAAAGCAGATGGGCGCCGCCATCGCCATGGTCCTCGTGGCAGCCGTAGCCCTCGGCTCCGCCACCTTCGCATGGTTTGTGAGCAACAACACGGTTAAGGCCGAGACCGCAACGATCTCTGCCCAGTCGAACGCTCCGTTCCTGAAGATTGCTAAGACCGACGAAGAGCTCAACAACACGAGCATTTCCTTCGCGGTTGCCGGCGCAGCGGCTAAGGGTCTGTACCCATCGCAGGTCGTGAATGGTAAGGAAGGCTCTCTCGTTACCGAAACTACCAAGCCGCTTTTCCAGTCTGCATATGCGCAGAAAAAGGGCGAAGCTACGATTCTTGAGCATTCTCGCTATGATGTTGGCGATCCTAAGGCCGCCGTTGACGGAGAGTTTGCCATCGCAGAAACCTTTAAGATTGGCACCAGTGATGCAAAGGCCGGCTCTTTCAAGAGTCTTAAAGTCTCCAAGGTTGAAGTTACGGGCTCTGGCGCGACCGACGAAAATGGTCTCAAAGACGCCGTCTCCGTTTTGCTGGTGTGCGGTGATAAGTGGGGCGTGTACAAGGTCTCGGAGAATGGCGCGCTGGTAAGCGCTTATTTCGACAACACTGCGGTTACTGGTAACAACACCGACGGCGTTCTTGCCGACGCGATTGACGCTGGTGGCTCTGTTAACGTTACGGCCTATGTCTTCTATGACGGCTCTGCCGAAAAAGTTTACACCGATAACTTCACTTTTCTTAAGAATGTTGGTGTGAATATCTCGTTTACCGCCACCCCGGTCAACACCCAGGGCAAAGACGTGGCGGGCGCAAACAACGCTGTCACTAGGTAAACTAAGCTATCCCATGCGTTTTAACGGGAGGCCGGCTTATGCGCCGTTTTGTTTTTGAAAGGAGGATTACGTGCAATCGTCTAAGAGCCTAAAAACACAACTTGTTGCGGCCGCCGTTAGCGTGGTCCTCTCTGCGTTTGCCCTGTCGGCAGCGACCTATGCGTGGTACGTTGCGAATACAAAGGTCTCCGCAACCACGTCAACCATTAGCGCGACGACCAATGGTTTCATCCTCCAGATCGATGAACTCAAGAACGGCGCCCAACATGGTGGCGAGCAGAAGTCGCTTGAGGCCCAGACCATGGGTGCCACGCTCAGCCCGTCCTCGACTGACGACCTTAAGAATTGGTACGTTTGCAACGGCTGGGACAACCAAGGCCTGGTAACCGACTATTCAACGCCCAATTTCTCAACGACTGCCAAGGCTTTGCCGGGCGAGTATGAGGTTGCTGGCAAGAAGTACAACGCTTTCATTAAAAGCGACTACATCGTCTACACCATTACCGATACTGGTACGGCTGATGTTTATCTCGATGCATCTGATGGTGCGCCCGTAACGATTGAGCCCGTGGGCGGCGAAGCTTCGGAGACCATGGTTGGTTCTCTGCGCGTTGCGATTACCACGCAGGCGATTGGGGATAACGGTAAGTCGGGCACCGGTCCGGAGGACCTGCGCGTCGTGTATGCCATGAGCGATGAGAAGGGCAAGGGTAACGACGCAACCGCCATTGCTGGCTGGACGAGCATCCAGAACATTGATGGTAAGCCGACGCTCGCGCAGGCGACCTATAGGCACATCTATACTGGCGGCACGGACGGATGGGTTGCCACTAAGGGCACGAGCGGTGATTATTCGGTTGCTGCGGACACTAACCCCATTGCAACTGGTGTTGGCTACAAGGGCATTGCCGTTCACGTCTACATTTGGATGGAAGGAACCGACGCGGATTGCGTTAACGGCAAATCCATCGAGAACAGCCCGACGACCTATAACGTCAGCGTCAAGCTCGCCGGTGTCGCAACGCCATAATGCCAACGTTTGCTTAAATACGGCTAGCCCAAGGGCCCACTTCGGGGGAAGTGGGCCCTTTTTCGTGCGGTGCCATTGCTGCGTAGGCGATAATGTGGAGAACTGTTCTTCCTGGAGGTTCCTTATGGACGGCATCGCTTCTAGTGTTCCGCTGATTGCTCGGCCGAGTTACGACCGCGCTTGTAGCCTTGTGCCGACTGAGTATGTTTTGGCTTGGGAGTGGTTCTTGCGCGAGGAGCAGCGT
>UQWQ01000107.1 GCA_900544755.1 uncultured Collinsella sp.
TGGGGATCAGAGCTGTTTTCGTTTACGCGCCGGGCGACGGGAATCGAACCCGCCAGGGTGCGGAGCTGAGAAAATGCGTGAGCATTTTCCAGCGCAGCACGCAAGGGCCGAAGGCCCGCAGCGAAGCAAATCCTTGGACTTCCCGTCGCCCGCTCCAAGCTATATAATCGCAGGCCAATATGCTAATTTGGCTCGCGTTTATTTTTATACCGTCCGACCTCGCGGGGCAAATGAACCAGGAGCGTTTGTCCCGAATCGTAAGAAAGAAGTGATTTCCATGGCACAGAGCAAGGCAGAATACCCCACCTCCGATTGCCTGGCGCCCGCCGCGATCGAGGCGAAGACCGAGGCCGCAGGCGTTACCAAGGCCAACCTGCCGGTCTCGAAGGCCTTTTTGCTCGCCATGTTCGCCGGCGCGTTCATCGCCTTCGGCGGCCTGTTCTTCACGGTCTTTCTGAGCGATCCCACGCTTGGCTGGGGCGCCCAGCGCTTCGTGGGCGGTCTTGCTTTTTGCCTGGGACTGGTGCTCGTGCTCATTTGCGGCGCGGAACTGTTTACCGGCAACTCGCTTATGGTCTGCGCGCTTAAGAGCAAAAAGATCACGCTCGTCCAGATGCTCAAGGCTTGGGCTATTGTGTGGATCGGCAACTTTGCCGGCGCCCTGTTCGTTGTCTTTTTGATTTACATGGCAGCCATTTACAAACTCAACGGCGAGGCCGTCGCCAACACCATGGTGAGTGTCGCCGCCGGTAAGGTTACGATCGGCGCCGTTACCATCTTCTTCCGCGGCATTCTGTGCAACATCTTTGTGTGTCTGGCCGTATGGATCGGCACTGCCGGCAAGACCGTGGTCGACAAGGTCGTGGGCATTTTGCTGCCCATCGCTGCCTTTGTAGCCTGCGGTTTTGAGCACTGCGTTGCCAACATGTACTTTTTGCCCATGGGCATTTTGATGCACTCCTGCGGCTATGGAGCCGATGTCGCTGGCGCCGATGCCCTCAACGCTGCCGGGTTGGCGCTCAACCTTACGGTCGCCACGCTGGGCAATATCGTGGGTGGCGCCCTGATCGTGGCGCTGGGCTACTGGTTTATCTACGCCAATAAGGAGGCCTAAAGCCACCAAGCCATAACCGACCAAAAAGGGACAGGTTTATTTTGGCAGGTTTTAGACGAGGCGCTTCGACGTCTTGTCACGAGCTGCCATAATGGACCTGTCCCTTTTGCGTGCGCGCCGGTATTTATTTGCCCGATGACGATCGCGGGGGACCAGCTTTTTATTGAACATGTCGAAAGGCTTTTCATGAGCGACTGCGAATCCATGTCTGCCGAGGTGCGCGGCCGCCTGCGTTCCATTCCCGCCGTTCACGAGCTGCTTGCCGAGTGGCCGGTCATGAAGGCTGCTGGCGATGCAGGCGACACGATGGTACGCGAGGCGATTGACGCCGAGCTCGATGCCGAGCGCGCGGCGATTCGCTCCGGCGCCCCTGCAAGGAACAAGCGCGAGCTCGCCTTGGCAATTGAGCAGCGGACCCATCGCCTGTCGCTGCCGACCCTGCGCCCTGCCGTCAACGCGACGGGCGTTGTGATTCACACCAATCTGGGCCGCGCTCCGCTCGCTCCCGCGGCGGTGCAGGCGGTGACCGATGTCGCCCGAGGCTACAGCACGCTTGAGTATGACGTCTCAACCTGCGCTCGCGGGGGCCGAAAAGAGCATGCCGCGCGTCTGCTGCGCACGCTCACGGGGGCGCAGGACGCCTTAGTTGTCAACAACAATGCCGCCGCGGTGCTGTTGGTGCTTGCCGCGCATGCCTTCGGCAAAGAGGTCATCGTGAGCCGCGGCGAGCTTGTCGAGGTGGGCGGCAGCTTCCGCATCCCCGACATCATGGCGGCTTCGGGTGCCAAGCTTGTCGAGGTTGGCTCTACCAACCGCACACATCTGGATGATTATCGAAACGCCATCACGCCCAACACGGCGATGATCCTCAAAGTCCATCCTTCCAACTACCGTATCGAGGGCTTCCACGAGGAGGCTTCCGTGGCGGAGCTTTCTGCGCTGGCGCATGAGCATGGGCTGTTGCTGTACGAGGACCAAGGCTCAGGCGCTTTGCTTGCAGACGGGGTGCTCGCCGATGCGGGGGAGAAGCCCACGTCCGCATCCCTTTGCGCCGGCGTTGACGTCGTCTCGTGCTCGGGCGACAAACTGCTCGGTGCTTCGCAGGCGGGCATCATCCTTGGCAACGCCCAGGCAATCGCCGCCTGCGCCTCTCATCCGCTTATGCGCGCGCTTCGCCCCGGTAAGCTCACGCTCGCGGCGCTCGAGGCCACCCTGCGTCTGTATGTGGCCGGTCCCGATACGGCACATCGTGAGATCCCGGTGCTCAACATGCTTTCCGGCGCGCCGGTTCCGCTTGATCGTCAGGCCAAGCGCCTGCACGACCGCATGCTGCGCAAGCTTCGCGACTCTCAGTTCGAGGAGGCGGTGGAGCTGCAGGTTGTCGAGGGCGCCTCTGCCCCGGGCGGCGGGTCGCTGCCGACCGTCGAGCTCCCAACTTTTTGCGTTGCCGTTTGCCCCGTCGATGGGCGCCTGTCCGCCGATGGCCTAAAGCGCGCTATGGTACAGGAGCCCGATACGCCGGTCGTGACGCGCGTGCAGCATGGTCAGGTACTGTTTGACGTTCGCGCGCTTTTGCACGATACCGACCTTGATCTGTGCGCGTCCGCGTTGGCCGATGCCGTGCGGGCGGGTTTGCATCGATGACTGCGCGTGAGCTTGTCGAGTGTCCCGTTGTCGTTGGAACAGCAGGACACGTCGACCACGGAAAGTCGGCCCTTATCGAGGCGCTGACCGGCAAAAATCCCGACCGTCTGGAGGTCGAACGCCGCCGAGGCATGACTACGGAGCTCGGCTTTGGCGAGCTCGAGCTTCCCAGCGGCAAGCTTGTCGGCCTGGTCGACGTGCCCGGGCATGCGCACTACCTGCGCGCGATGGTACAGGGTGCCACCGGCGTGGGCGTTGCGTTGCTGGTGGTTTCTGCCGTTGAGGGCGTGATGCCGCAGACGCGAGAGCACGTGTACGTGTTGGAGCTGTTGGGCGTGAGGCACCTCGTGGTGGCGCTCACGATGCGCGATCTGGCCGATGACGAGACGGCGGAGCTCGCCGAGCTCGACGTGATGGACTTCCTCAGCGATACCGTCTTTGCCGATGCGCCCGTGGTGCCTGTTTCCTCGCGCACGGGCGTGGGCATCGAGGACGTTCGCCTTGCCCTCGATGCCGCCATCGACTCTTTCCTGGCCGATGCCGCATCCCGCCCGGTGCGCCCCGGTCTGGCCCCGCGCCTGCCCATCGACCGCTGCTTCACCATCAAGGGATCCGGGACGGTCGTCACGGGCACGCTTCACGATGCCCCCGTAGCGGTGGGCGACGAGCTCGTCTCATGTCCCGCGGGCGTGTGCTGCCGCGTGCGCGCGATTCAGGTGCATGGTGATACTCCTCGGGCGTTGCCCGGACAGCGCGCGGCGCTCAACATCGTGGGCGACGGTGCGGGCGACCTTCCGCGTGGCGAGGTCCTCTGCGGGTCTGGTGCCGAGGGCTCGACGCTCAGGCTCATCGCCCGCTTCACGTATCTGGGGCGCGAGGGCACCAAGCCCGCGCCCTTCGAGTCCGGTACGCGCGTGCATGTGATGGCGGGCACGGCGGAGGTCCTCGGCCGAATCATGCTCATGGAGGGTGAGGGTCCTATTGAGGCTGGCGAGACCCGCATCGTGCAGGTCCGTCTGGAGGAGCGCCTTCCCGTGCGATCGGGCGACGGCCTCATTGTGCTCGCGTTCTCGCCGGTGGTGCTTATCGGCGGCGGTCGTGTTCTTCTTTCGCGGTGTCGCCGCTCGCGCGTCCTCTCCGCGGGCGAGTGCGCGCTGCTCGGGGCTCTGGATGCCGACGACCGCGCCGCCGCCGTTGCCGCATGGTTGGGGCTGCAGCGCCTGCCCGTGCCTGCCGCGGCCGCAGCCCGTGCTCTCGATCTTTCGGGTGCCGAGGCGGCTGCGCTCCTGCACGGGGCGGTTTCCTCGGGTGACGCCGTGGCGCTTCGTGCCGAGCGCTCGACCGAGGAGCTCTATGCCGCCCCCGCTGTGCTCGATGCCGCCCTCGCCACGCTCTCCGTCGCGCTGGCCGCCATGCACGGGGCCGCGCCCAAGCAGACGGGTTTCACGCCGGGCGAGGTCGCGCATGCCGCCTGGCCGACAGCGGGCGAAGACATCGCGTCCGCGCTCGTTCTCGAGGGCTGTGCGCGCGGCGTGTGCACCGTCGACGGTGCCGAGGTGTTCGACCCGCACTCTGCCGCTGCGGCGATACGTGTGGTGCGCGAGGCGAGCCAGCGCATCGTGGCCGTCCTCGACGAGGCGGGTCTCGGTGCGGCGACGCTGACCGAGGTGGGTGAGCGTCTGCAGCTCGATCGCGACACCATGACGCGTGCCCTGCGCGAGCTTTCGCTCAACCGCGCGATCGTTAAGATCGAACGCGACGTTGCCTTGTCTGCCGCCGCCGAGGCCCATGCACGTGAGGTCGTCGCCGCGGCTATCGAGGCCGACGGCGGCGCTGCCACGACGAGCGTGCTGCGCGAGGCCCTAGGCGTGTCACGCAAGCGCGCCATTAGCATCCTGGAACACCTGGATGCGATGCGTTTTACGACGCTCGACAAAGAGGCCGGCGGCCTCAGATCCCTGCGCTAGGGCTCCGAATCGCCGCTCGCCACAAAACCGGCCTATCTACTACGTTTAAGTGACTACCCTCGACCATTTCAAAAACCGCAAAAACAAAACCGCAGGTAGATGACTTGCCGATGTTACGAAAAAGTGGGTATGGCTAACCCTTGCTGGTTAAACGTAGTAGATGGGCCGTTTTCGTGGCGCGACACTGCGCGTTTGGTAAAATACCGCCACGTTTGGGAACGGATGGGCTCCGGTGGGCCCCGCGGTCCTCAAAACCGTTGTGAGGCGTGCAAAACGTCTTGGATGTGTTCGATTCACATACGTTCCCGCCAACGCATCCTGCCAACCACCACAAAGGTGCCTGTCCTCTTTGTGGTGGTATGGACCATGTGGACGAAACAGCTTCGAAACACGCGATTTGTACGTCGGGTGCTCAAAAACGCTTCTACCTGCATCGTAATCAAAACGAAACATCTGCTCGTCGGTTTATGCGAAACTTTGCTGCAACAGTGCGATATTATCCATACTCGATAAAGCTCGCGGCGCATAGGGTGCCGCGACCAACATTTTTCGTTTCCCATCATTGGAGGAAGCATGAGCTACACGCAGAAAGTTCTCGAAGAGCTCAAGGCCCGCTATCCCGAGCAGCCTGAGTTCATCCAGGCCGCGACCGAGATCCTCGGCACCATTCAGCCGGCGCTCGACGCCCACCCCGAGTACGAGGAGGCCGCCCTGCTGGAGCGCCTCGTCGAGCCCGAGCGCATCGTCATGTTCCGTGTTCCCTGGGTCGACGACCAGGGCAAGGTCCAGGTCAACCGCGGCTATCGTGTCGAGTTCAACTCTGCCATTGGACCCTACAAGGGCGGCCTGCGCTTTAACCCGACGGTCACCCTGGGTATGCTCAAGTTCCTGGGCCTGGAGCAGATCCTCAAGAACAGCCTGACCACCCTTCCCATGGGCGGCGGCAAGGGCGGCTCCGACTTTGAC
>UQWQ01000108.1 GCA_900544755.1 uncultured Collinsella sp.
CCTAGCCCTCGCCATGGGCGGCCACGACAACGTGACCGTAGTAGTCGTTGACCTGGTTGACGATGGCGTTATGCGCGAGGCGCAACGCGTGCGTCGCCGCAACATTACTATCGCCGCCATCCTGGCCCTCGTCTTTGTGCTGGCAGCTGGCATCTGGGCCTACACGGGTGTCACCGGCTCGTACTACCTGGGTACCTACCAGGGCAATGTCGCCGTCTGGCGCGGCCTGCCCGGCAAGCCGCTCGGACTCAAGCTCCACTGGCTCGAAAGCGAAACCAGCATCAAGCTGTCCGACCTGCCCGAAGACACGCAAAACCGCCTCAAGGCGGGCATTCCGCAAACAAGTGTCGACGATGCGCAGGACACGATATCCAAGTACCGCCACCAGATCGACGAGGAGCAAACCCGCCAGGTGATCGACGCGCAAACGATTCGCGACAACACCAATCAGGGATCGACCTCCGAATCAGATTCCGAGAAAACCGCCGAACAGTCCGCCGAGGCCGAAGCCTCCGATAAGAATTAGAAAGGGAGTGCCGCTTATGAGTCGCCGCAACACCGAGCTGCTCTTGCTCATCGCCTCGGCGTTCCCCGTCATCCTGCTGTATGCGATGTACGTGCTCACCGCGGGCGCTGCCATCTCCTTTGAGACGCTCGCCGTACCGATCGGCCTCTTTGCCGCCTTTGCCGCGGCCCACATTGCCGTGCGCATCTTGGCGCCCGGTGCCGACCCCGCCATCCTGCCCATTGTCTTTGTGCTTTCGGGCATCGGCATCACGTTCGTGACACGTCTCGCCCCCGCTCTCGCCATCTCACAGCTCATCATCCTGTTTGTCTCGGTGGCGCTCATGGTGGGAACGCTTGCACTGGTCAAAAACCTCGACGTGGTCATGCGCTACAAGTACACCTTTGGCATCATCGGCATCATCCTGCTGATGCTGCCCATCTTTATCGGCACCACGATCTCGGGCTCCAAGCTGTGGATTCGCATCGCGGGCTTTACCATCCAGCCTGGCGAGTTCGCCAAGGTCTTTATCGTGCTGTTCCTGGCCGGGTACCTGGCCGAGAACCGCGAGCTGCTCTCCATCTCCAACCGCAAGATCCTGGGCTTTAAGATCCCTCGCCTGCGACTGCTGCTGCCGCTGTTTGCCGTGTGGGGCGTGTGCCTACTCGTTGTCGTCTTCGAACGCGACCTGGGTTCGGCCGTGCTGTTCTACACCATCTTCTTGCTGATGCTCTACGTTGCCACGGGGCGCTTTTCGTATGTCGTTATCGGCCTTGCGCTCTTAGCCGTTGGAGCCGTGGGCGCCTACAAGTTCCTGTCGCACGTTCAGGTGCGTTTCCAGGTTTGGGTCGATCCGTTTAAGGACGCCCAGGGCCAGGGCTACCAGATCGTCCAGTCGCTCTTCTCGCTTGCCGATGGCGGTCTGGTCGGTGTTGGCATCGGCAACGGCATGGCCAACAACATCCCCGTCGTCGAGTCCGACTTTATCTTCTCGGCTATCGGCGAGGAGATGGGCCTTTTGGGCGGCGGCGCCGTGCTTATCCTGTTTATGCTTTTTGCCGTGCGTGGCCTCACCACGGCTGCCCGCGCTAAATCCGACCTTGCCGCCTTTAGCGCCACCGGTCTTACGGCAGCCATCAGCTTCCAGGCCTTCTTGATCGTTGGCGGCGTAACCCGCCTGATCCCGCTGACCGGCGTCACCCTGCCCTTTATGAGCCAGGGCGGCTCCTCGCTGCTGGCAAGCTTTATCATCGTCGCGCTCCTGCTGCGCGCCGGTGACGAGGCGACCGGACGCGAGGCCGAGCTTACCGGCACCGGCACCATGGCCGCCATCACCGATGATCAGGTCGCATCTGCCGCCGCCCCGACGGGCACGCGCTTTGCCACCTCGTCTTCCTACGGCAGCGGCAGCCATTCCGTCGGCTCGCGCATGCGCCGTCGCCTGCTCGACACGCCTGAATCCGGTGTGCTCGGCCGCGTTGCGCTCGCCAACCGTCTAACCCGTGCGGTGCTCGCCTTTACGGCGCTGTTCGCCATCCTTATCGGCAACCTCACCTATGTCCAGGTCATTAAGGCCAAGGACTATCAGGACATGCCGACCAACAACCACACCATCGCCCGCTCCAAGTACATCCAGCGCGGCTCCATCATCACGTCCGACGGCGTGACGCTGGCCGAGTCGCTGCAGCAGGAGGACGGCACCTACGTACGCTCCTACCCCAACGGTAACCTGGCAGCGCACGTGGTTGGCTACGTGAGCCAGCAGTATGGCACCACCGCCATCGAGAGCGTCATGAACGACACGCTCACCGGTTCTAAGGACTACTCCAGCTGGAACAACGCCATCGCGTCGCTCGCGGGCCAGACCCAGCCGGGCAACACCGCCAAGCTCACCATCGACTCGCGCATCCAGACGGCGGCCGAGCAGGCACTCAAGGGCTTTAAGGGCGCTGTAGTGGTCATCGACCCGCGTACCGGCGCGGTGCTCGCATGTGCCAGCTCGCCCACCTACGACAACACCAACAT
This sequence comes from uncultured Collinsella sp., assembly GCA_900544755.1. Taxonomy (GTDB): domain Bacteria; phylum Actinomycetota; class Coriobacteriia; order Coriobacteriales; family Coriobacteriaceae; genus Collinsella. The sequence goes on from UQWQ01000108.1 coordinate 2,531, forward strand.
CGATGCCCTGCTGCAGACGGGCGGCGGCGAGGACGGCTCCATGTACAATCGCGCCATGGACGCGCTGTACACGCCGGGCTCAACGTTTAAGGTCGTTACGCTTTCCGCGGCACTCGAGACCGGTACCGCCAGCCTTACCAGCACCTACCAGGCGCCCGGCTCCATGGACATCGGCAACGCACCGGTCACCAACTATGCCAACGAGAGCTACGGCACCATCAGCCTGCAGCAGGCCTTTGCCGTGTCCTCCAACGTCGTCTTTGGCCAGGTGGCAAACGAAGTTGGCGCAAACACGCTCGTGCAGTTTGCCAACGCCTTTGGCTACGGCCAAAAGCTCGGCCAGGACCTGACCTCCGCGGCCTCCATCATGGCCGACCCGTCGCTCATGACCGAGTGGGAGACCGCCTGGGCCGGCGCCGGCCAGCCTGTCGGCATGGACCACACGCCCGGCCCGCAGACCACCGTCATGCAAAACGCCGTGATTGCCGCCGCCATCGCTAACAGCGGCGTAGTCATGGACCCGTACTTTGTAGCCCAGGTACTCGCCCCGGACGGAACCGTGGTCAAGACCACGCAGTCCCGCTCGCTGGGTCAGGCCGTCAGCTCCGCCACGGCCGACCAGGTCAAGCAGGCCATGCTTGCCGTCGTCCAGTCCGGCACCGGCACCGATGCCCAAATCCCCGGCGTCAAGGTCGCCGGCAAGACCGGCTCGGCCGAAACCGGCGGCACCAACGTCAACTCGATGTTCGTTGGCTTTGCACCTTACGATTCACCCACGGTCGCTATCTCGGTGGCCTTAGAGGATTACGACAAGCATGACGTCAAGGCCGCCAAGATTGCCGGCATCGTCCTGACCGCGGCGCTCGCCGCACAGGGAGCGTGATGCCCATGATCGAATCGGACACCCGAGGCGCGCCGCGGCCGAAGAGTTAGCGGCAACGCGCCACACGGCCCCAGCGGCCACATCGTAGGTACTACACACATCGTTGAGCGAATAGTTATGTTAGGAGCAGGAATGGAACAGAGGGTCCTCGGGGGAAGATACCTCCTCAAGGATAAGGTGGGGACAGGCGGTATGGCGACCGTCTACCGTGCGCAGGACCAGGTCCTCGACCGCACGGTAGCCGTCAAGATCATGCTGCCGCAGTATGCTGGCGACGCAACCTTCGCCGCACGCTTTAAGCAGGAGGCCCAGGCAGCAGCCGGTCTCTCCTCCCCCTATATCGTGGGCGTCTACGATTGGGGCAAGGACGGCGACACCTATTACATCGTCATGGAGTACCTGCGCGGCACCGACCTTAAGAGCGGCATCAAGAGCCACGGCGCCCTCGACCCCAAGAAGGTCGCCCAGATCGGCTCGCAGATCAGCTCCGCGCTTTCGGTCGCCCACAAGCACGAGATCATCCACCGCGACATTAAGCCGCAGAACATCATGGTGCTGCCCGACGGCAACATCAAGGTGATGGACTTTGGCATCGCGCGCGCCAAGAACAGCCACCTCACGCAAGACAACAACGTGCTGGGAACCGCCCACTACGTCAGCCCCGAGCAGACCCGTGGTCAGGACCTCGGCCCCACCTCGGATATCTACTCGCTGGGCGTCGTGATGTACGAGTGCGCCACCGGCCGCGTTCCCTTTGACGGTGACGACGCTATCTCGGTCGCACTCAAGCAGGTCAACGAGCTGCCTATTCCGCCGAGCCAGATCAACTCCGGTGTCGACGCCGACCTTGAGCGCATCATCCTCAAGTGCATGGAGAAGGACCCGGCAAACCGCTTCCAGACCGCCGACGAGCTGCGTCAGGTGCTCAACAGCTACCTGTCGGGCCGTGCCGTCAACATCTCGGAGTCCACGCGCATCATCGGTGCCCCCGGTGAGCTGGGCGCCACCAAGACTCGCGAGCTTTCCGATCAGACGCGCGCCATGGTGCGTCCCGTCTCGGGCGTGAGCGGCCAGAATACCGCCCGTAGCTCGGTTTCGGGCTCCACCGGCTCCTACGAGGTCGAAAAGCCCAAATCCAACAAGAACAAGATCATCGCCGCCGTGGTGGCAGCCGTTGCCGTCATCGGTATCGTGGTGGCCTTTGCCACAGGACTCTTTGGCGGCGAGCAGGTCACCGTGCCCGATGTGCTAGGCAAGGACCAGCAGACTGCCGTCGAGCAGATCAAGGAAGCCGGCCTCGAGGTCGGCACCATCGACCAAAGCTACAACGACGATGTCGACGAGGGCAAGGTCGCCGAGCAGACGCCCAACGGCAACACCAAGAAGGCCAAGGGCACCAAGGTGAACCTGGTGATCTCCAAGGGCCCCAAGCCCTCCGAGAAGGTCGAGGTTCCCCGGCTGGTCGGCCTGACCAAGGACCAGGCAGAAGCCGCGCTGGCAAGCGTTGGCCTGAAGGGCAACGCCTCCGAGGAGGCCAACGAGGCCGATGAGGGCCAGGTCTTTGAGCAGGGCACCGAAGCCGGTAAGGAAGTCGAGAAGGGCACGACCATCTCGTACAAGGTCTCGAGCGGCCCGGATACCACGTCCGTCCCCGACCTGACCGACATGACCGAGGCCCAGGCGCGCAACGCCCTCGATATGGCAGGCTTTGGCGTCGACGTCAGCTACCAGGAGAACGACTCCGTCACCGAGGGCACCGTCATTAGCTGGAACCCCAGTGGCAAGCAGAAGCCCGGTGCCACGATTACCGTCGTCATTGCCAAGAAGTCCGGCAAGGCCACCGTCCCGGGCAACCTGTACGGCAAGAGCATTTCCGCCGCCGTCACCGCGCTCAACAACGCCGGCTTCTACAACATCGCGTTCTGCGATCAGAACGGCAACCCCGTGAGTGGCAACGAAAACGCCACCGTCACGGGCGTCTCCCCCACCGGCAAGCAGTCCACCGACAGCACGATTACGCTGACGGTTGCACTTTCTGGCTCGGGTTCGGGTTCAGGCACGAGCACGGGCGACGATTCCGGTACGACCAACTAGTCGCAACCCAACCGCTCATTACGGCTCTCGCCGCAAACATATTCGCTCACAGGCGCCCGC
>UQWQ01000109.1 GCA_900544755.1 uncultured Collinsella sp.
CCGTCCATCTCGGTCAGCAGCTGGTTGAGCGTCTGCTCGCGCTCGTCGTTGCCGCTAAAGCCGCCGCCGTCACGCTTTTTGCCGATGGTATCGATCTCGTCGATAAAGACGATGCACGGGGCCTTTTCCTTGGCCTGCTTAAACAGGTCGCGCACCTTGGCGGCACCGCGGCCGACGAACATCTCGACGAACTCAGAACCCGAAATGCTAAAGAACGGAACGCCCGCCTCACCGGCAACAGCCTTGGCGAGCAGGGTCTTACCGGTACCCGGAGGGCCAACAAGGAGAGCGCCGCGCGGCAGCTTAGCGCCGATCTCCTCGTAGCGCTGCGGCTTCTCCAGAAAGTCGACGACCTCCTTGAGGGACTCCTTGGCCTCTTCCTGGCCGGCGACGTCCTTAAAGGTCACGCCCACGTCCTTGGAGGCGATCACGCGCGCGCCGGACTTGCCCAGTCCACCGCCGCCAAAACCACCGCCGCCAAAGTTCATCGACGGACCGTCATCACCCATGGCTTTCTTCATGCGGCGGTTGAGCCACCAGCCGATCAGGAAGAAAATCGCCATGGGAAGAATGAGGGTGAGCAGGTAGTAGGTCATCAGACCCGAGTTCTTATCGGGAACGACCGACTCAAGCGAAGCACCGGACTCAAGCACGCGATCGGTAAAGCCCGCGTCATTCGGCACGCCGGTCGTCTTGTAGGCGATGTTCTCGTCCTCGCCCTTCTTGGTGTAATAAATCGTGTAATCGTCCGTGTTGTACTCGACCTTGTCGACACTCTTCTTATCGAGCGCTTTGACAAACGTCGAGTAATCGGTCTTCGTAATCTGCTGCGTGTGACCGATGTTGGGGAACAGAACGGTCGAGAGCACGAGGTAGACGACGAAGGCGATGAGCACGTAGAGGATCATATTCCGTCTACGTTTGTTGTCATCCATCTCCATCTGCTTGAACTCCATCTACTGGGGTTGATAATGCTATCTAGAATACCCAACCGGGACGGCGATAAACCGACGCCGGGCACGAAAGGATAGAGATGGCATCACTGGAAGTCGGCAAGGTTCAAATCTATACGGGCGACGGCAAGGGCAAGACCACGGCCGCGCTGGGGCTCGCTATGCGCGCCACGGGATTTGGACTCAACGTGCTTATGCTGCAGTTTGCAAAGAAGCTACACTGCGCCGAGCACGATGCCGCGCCGCGCCTGGGACTGCGTATCGTGCAGGCCGACCGTGACACGCCCGAGACGTGCGCCGCGCAGATCATGGAGCTGGCACGCGAACAAATCTCTCAGGTCGATGTGCTCATTCTGGACGAACTCGGCGAGGCGATGCGCCGCGGTTTTGTGACGCGCGAGGATGTCGAGGCGCTCATTGCGACAAAGCCTGCCACAACAGAGCTCGTACTCACCGGCCGCGGCCTGCTCCCCCTCGCCGATCTTGCGGATCTGGTCACCGAAATGCGCCCCGTCAAACACTACTTCGACGAAGGCCTCCTAGCCCGCCAAGGCATCGAATACTAGTCGTTTAAGAACGTCCCCAATGACTAGGCGGTGGCGCGGCCGAGCCAGTTGCCGCTGTGGTGGTAGATGGTGAACATCGTTGCCGTGATGAGCCAGGTTACGGGGTAGACCAGCAGCAGATGCTCGAGCGAGGGGTCGAGCGGCATAATCGCGAACACCCACGCCACGCGGAGCACGACCGTGCCGAAGATCGTGAGCATCATAGGCTGGAAGCTCACGCCGGCGCCACGGATGGAGCCGGACGCGTTTTCGATAATCGAGAAGATCGCGTAGAACGGCGCGATGAAATGAAGAATCGTCGTGGTGTAGGCCGAAATCGCGGCATCGTCGATAAACAGACGCGAAAGCGGGCCCGAGAACACCAGCAGCACGGCAGACAGGCCGCCAATAAGCACAAATGAAAGCACGAGCGACGTGTGGTATCCCTTTCGCATGCGATCGTAATTGCGCGCGCCAAAGTTCTGCGCCGAGAACGTGGTGATCGACACGCCGAGCGCCTCGGTCACCATCCAGATAATGCCGTCCAGGCGACCGGAAAGACCCCAAGCGGTCGTGACATCGGCTCCAAATGAGTTGACCGACACCTGAATCAAAACGTTGGAGATGGAATACGCCGCAGACTGAACGCCCAGCGGCAAACCGCACGAAAGCATGCTCTTGCAAATGCCGCGATCGATACCGAGCTTGGATAGCGACAAGCGCCACGCCCCCGGAGCGTGCATCATGCGAATCAAAATCATCGTGGCATTGGTGCAGATAGTCAGCGCCACCGCGATGCCACAGCCCAGCGCTTCCATGTGCAGCACGGCGACAAAAAGAATGTCGAATGCCACATTGACGAAGCAGCCGGAGGCAATAATGACCGCCGGACCACGCGTGTCGCCCACGGCGCGCAACAGCGCCGTCCCCATATTGAGCAGCAGCGCTGCAAACATGGCGGCAAAGTAGCAACGGGCATACGCCACACCCTCGGCCAGCAGCTCATGCGGTGTATTCATCAGCACCAGCATCGGCTCGACAAACACCATGCCGAGAATGGAAATGACAATGCCGCCCACCAGCGCGAGCGTCATAGCCGTATGGACCGATCGGCTCAGGCGTTCGTCATCGTGCTGGCCAAAAAACTGGCCCGTAATGACCGCACAGCCAGCACCCACACCGACGCAAAAACCAATGCAGAGCTCCGTGAGCACCATCGTGGCCTGAATGCCACCCAGCGCGAGCTTGCCGCCAAACTGACCGACGATATAGGTACCGATAAGCGTGTAAGCCTGCTGAAAAAACGAGCTAAAGAAGATAGGGACGCACAGCGAAAGCAGCTGCTGCCAAATGACACCCTGCGTCACATCGATAGCCGTAGATTTCTTAGCCACACGCCCTCCCCACCAGCGTACGTCAAACAATAAAACGGCAATTTAAGACCAAAGCCAATACCAGCTTAGCACCGACCGGGATCGGCCGATACACCCCGAATCAGAGCCCGGTGCGAAATATCTGCCTAGTGATACAGCCCCGGCTGGTAGTGGTACTCGTTGCTCGCATGCGGACACAGCTGCCAAAAGGCAACAGCACTTGCCGCGGCCACGTTGAGCGAATCGACCCCATGCGCCATCGGAATACGCACGGCGCGGTCGCAGCCTGCAATGGTCTTGGCGCCCAAGCCAGCACCCTCGGTGCCCATAAAGATTGCCAGGCGGTCAATCTCCTGGAGCACGGGATCGTCCAGCGACACCGAATCATCCGTCAACGCCATGGCGGCACACGAAAAGCCGGCATCATGAAGCGCGGCCAGGCCATCATGTGGCCACACGCGAGCCTCACTGCCAATACGCGTCCACGGCACTTGAAACACGGTGCCCATGCTCACGCGGGCCGAGCGACGATACAGCGGGTCGCAGCACGTAGGGCTCACCAGAATGCCGTCGACATTGAGCGCGGCAGCCGAGCGGAAAATCGCGCCCACGTTCGTGTGGTCGACAATGCCCTCGAGCACGCACACGCGCACAGGGCGCTCCCCCGCCGCCTCGACAACGCCACCCAAGAACTCATCGACCGGAATCTGACGCGGGCGACGAAACGCCGCGAGCGCACCGCGCGTCACGTTAAAGCCCGTCAACTGCTCGATGAGCTCCATCAAGGCCACGAACACCGGGACCCGACCCGCTCCCTCGCGCACAACCAAGCGCTCAAACAGCGGCATCATCTGGTCGAGCCAGCGTTCACCCAAAAGAAAGCTCACCGGCTCGTATCCGGCACGCACCGCACGCTCGATGACCTTGGCGCTCTCGGCGATAAAGATGCCCTTCTGCGGCTCCAGTACGCAGCGCAGCTCACGCTCGGTCAGTCGCACATAGGCATCGAGCCGCTCGTCCTCGAGCGAATCGATTCGCAGCACCTCAACGGCATCAGTCATAGTAGCCAGCCCGCACCCTTCTTACAGCAGCATCTATATCAAACGAGGCGACGCCAAGCGCCGCCCCTCAATCATTCCAACCCGATAATACCGTGGGCAAATAGGAGATTTACGCCTCAACGCGACGATACGTCACGAACTCATAATCGAGGCCTTCGTCACCCTCGCCCGCGGCAATCGTGGCAACCCCTTCGCGCCGCGCAACTTCCCACGCGGGATCGGCGTCCAAGTCGGGAAAGTACGTGTCCACGGGATGGACGCAGTGGTTATGCGTGACCTCGGCCTCCACGCAGTACGGCAAAAACTGCCGATAGACATCGCCGCCGCCGATCACCCAGGCAACGGGCTCATCGGCAACCGCGGCGAGCGCCTCGCCGATACTATGCACCACGTCGACACCTTCGGGCGAAAAATCCTCGTCGCGCGTGAGCACGATATTGCGGCGGTTCTTAAGCGGCCGTGCGCCGGGAAAACTCAGCAGGGTCTTGCGCCCCATAATAACCGGGCAACCTTTGGTGCACGCCACAAAATGACGCATGTCGGCACGGTTGGACACCACCATGTCGCCCTCGCACCCAATACCCCAGTCATCGCACACGGCGACAATGGCAGAAAGCTTACACGTCATGCGCGTCACCTACACCGCAATGGGGATGTTCTTGACCTGCGGGCCGTGCTCATAGCCCTCGACAATCAGGTCGTCGGTCGTAAACGCATAGAAGTCATGCACATCGGGGTTAAGCGTTACCTTAGGCGCGGCAAACTGCGGACGCTCGATAAGCTCGCGGACGATATCGACATGACGGTCGTAAATGTGGGCATCGGCAATCACATGCAGCAACTCGCCGGGAATCATATCGACCGACTGCGCGACCATCATCAGCAAAATGGCGTACTGGCACACATTCCAGTTGTTCGCAGCCAAAATGTCCTGGCTGCGCTGGTTGAGAATCATGTTGAGCGTCGGTTTATCATCCTGCGGGCGCTGCGTCACGTTATACGTCACGCTGTAGGCGCACGGATACAGGTGCATCTCGGACAGGTCGCTAAACACGTAGGTATTCGTCATAATGCGGCGGCTGTACGGCGTGTTCTTGAGGTCGTACAGCACACGGTCCATCTGATCGAAGTCACCCTCGGCATAATGGCTCTTCTGCCCAATCTGATACCCGTAGGCCTTGCCGATGGAGCCGGTCTCGTCGGCCCACTCATCCCAAATATGGCTGTTGAGGTCATGCACGTTATTGGACTTCTTTTGATAGATCCATAGGATCTCATCCATGGCAGATTTGAGGGCCGTACGACGCAGGGTAAGCGCCGGAAACTCCTCACGCAGGTCGTAGCGTGCCGTGACGCCAAAGTTTTTAATGGTATAGGCAGGGGTGCCGTCCTCCCACACCGGGCGGACCTTTTGGCCCTCGGTGGTGGTGCCATGGTCCAGAATATCGCGGCACATGGCTACAAACTGTTG
>UQWQ01000110.1 GCA_900544755.1 uncultured Collinsella sp.
CCACCATTTCCGCAACGTTCGCCATCGGCTCGGCGCTCGCCGCCATCGCCGGCGTGCTGCTCTGCTCGTTCAATACGTCGCTCATGCCGACGACCGGCTCCATGCCCGGCATCAAGGCCTTCACCGCGGCGGTGTTCGGCGGCATCGGCTCCATCCCCGGCGCATTCCTCGGCGGCCTGCTCCTCGGCATCATCGAGGCCATGGCCAAGGCGTACATCTCGACGAACCTTGCCAACTCCATCGTGTTCGCCGTGCTGATCGTCGTGCTGCTCGTCAAGCCTGCCGGACTGCTCGGCAAGTCCGTGACGGAGAAAGTGTGAGGTGGCCGGAATGACAAAGAAAATGAAACAGTTCAACTCCCTCAAGAAAACCACCAGGGTCGACTTTGCGACCTATTTCGGCGTGATCGCCGCCTTCGTCATCGTGACGGTGCTGCAAAGCAACGGCTCTCTCAAGCGCTCGGTCATCGGTCTTCTCGTGCCGATCTGCTGCTATATGTCCATGGCCGTTTCGCTGAACCTCACGGTCGGTATCCTCGGTGAGCTGAGCCTCGGCCACGCGGGCTTTATGAGCGTGGGCGCGTTCTCCGGTATCGTCGTTTCGCAGAGCCTTGCGGGACTCATTCCGAATGGCCCCGTGCGCCTTGCGCTCTCGATGTTCATCGGCGCGCTTCTCGCCGCGCTCGTCGGCCTTCTCATCGGCACGCCCGTGCTCCGCTTGCAGGGCGACTACCTCGCCATCGTCACGCTGGCCTTCGGCGAGATCATCAAAGAGCTCATCAACTGCCTCATCATCGGCTACGATGAAAACGGCCTGCACTTCATCTTCAACCCCGCCGGCAACAAGACGGTCGACGACCTCGGCCTGAGTGCCTCGGGCACCGCTATCATCAAGGGCGCGCAGGGTGCGACCGGCACCGCCACGATCGCAACGTTCACCGCGGGCTTCATCCTCGTGATGATCACGCTCATCGTCGTGCTGAACCTGACTCGCTCGCGCGCGGGCCGCGCGATCATGGCCATCCGTGATAACCGCATCGCCGCGCAGGCCATCGGCCTGAACCTGACGAAGTACAAGCTCATGGCGTTCGTCACCTCCGCCGCCCTCGCGGGCGCGGCAGGCGCGCTCTACGGCCTGAACTACTCTTCCCTTCAGGCGACGAAGTTCAACTTCAACCTCTCCATCCTCGTGCTGGTGTTCGTGGTGCTCGGCGGGCTCGGCAATATCTGGGGCTCGCTCATCGCCGCCGCGGCGCTGACCATCCTACCCGAGGCGCTGCGTCAGTTCGCCGACTTCCGTATGCTCATCTACGCGATCGTGCTGATCTTCGTCATGCTCGCGACCAACAATCCGCAGGCCAAGGCGTTCTTCCAGAGACTTCTGCCTCATCGCCGTGCCAGTGCTGAAAAGGAGGATTGACCATGACACAGAAAGAAAAAGCCAAGCTCGTTCCCGTCTCCCGTGAACCGGCGCTGCTCACCGAGCGCGACGCGGACAAGTCCCCTGTGCTCGAGTGCATCGACCTCGGCATCACGTTCGGCGGTCTGAAAGCGGTCGACAACTTCAATGTGACCATCGGTCGCACCGAGATCACCGGCCTCATCGGCCCGAACGGCGCCGGTAAGACGACGGTCTTCAACCTGCTCACCAAGGTCTATCAGCCTACCCACGGCACGATCCTCTTAAACGGCAAAGACATCCATGACCTCAACACCGCGCAGGTCAACCGCGCTGGCATCGCGCGTACGTTCCAGAACATCCGCCTGTTCGGCGAGCTGAGCGTGGAAGAAAACATCACCGTCGCGATGGACACGCAGATGCACTACACGATGCCCGAGGGCATTTTCCGCCTGCCCCGCTTCTGGAAGGAAGAGCGCATCGTTCACGAGCGCGCGATGGAGCTTCTGTCCATCTTCCACATGGAGGATCTTGCCAAGGCCAAGGCAAGCTCGCTCCCCTACGGCGCACAGCGCCGCCTGGAAATTCTCCGCGCGCTGGCGACGAACCCGAGTCTGCTGCTTCTTGACGAGCCCGCCGCCGGCATGAACCCGAGCGAGACGGCGGAGCTGATGGAAAACATCCGCTCCATCCGCGATACGTTCAAGATCGCGGTGCTGCTCATCGAGCACGACATGAACCTCGTCATGAACATCTGCGAGGGCATTGCCGTTTTGAACTTCGGCCATGTCATCGCCAAGGGCACACCCGAAGACATTCAGAACAATCCCGAGGTCATTGAAGCCTACCTCGGCAAGCAGAAGGAGGCCTAACGATGGGACAGATCTTACAGGTGAACGATCTTCACGTTTACTACGGCAGCATCCACGCCGTCAAGGGCGTTTCCTTCGAGGTCAACGAGGGTGAGGTCGTCACGCTGATCGGTGCGAACGGCGCGGGTAAGTCGACCGTTCTGAACACGGTCTCCGGCCTTCTGCATCCCAAGCACGGCAGCGTTGTTTTTGAAGGCAAGGACTTAAAGGGCGTCCCCGCGCACAAGATCGTCGAGCACGGTCTTGCGCAGGTTCCGGAAGGCCGCCACGTCTTTTTGCAGATGACGGTCGAGGAGAACCTGGAGATGGGCGCCTACACGCAGCCCAAGTCCACGGTGGCTCCGGGCCTCGAGCGCGTCTACGAGCAGTTCCCGCGCCTGAAGGAACGCCGTCGCCAGGTCGCCGGCACCCTTTCGGGCGGCGAGCAGCAGATGCTCGTTATGGGTCGCGCCCTTATGAGCAACCCCAAGCTGCTCATGCTCGACGAACCCTCCATGGGTCTGGCGCCGATTCTGATCGAACAGATCTTCCAGATTGTCGAGGACTTGCACAAGGCCGGCACCACGGTGCTCTTGGTCGAGCAAAACGCGCAGATGGCGCTTTCCATCGCCACGCGCGGCTACGTGCTCGAGACCGGCAAGATCACCATGACCGGCACCGGACAGGAGCTCCTGCACGACGACAACGTCCGCAAAGCCTATCTGGGCGGTTAGGCGGTTCCGCCGTTCTACCGAACGGCGGATCGGCCGACGCTGCGCGGGCACCAGAGCGACAACTAGTCATTCAAAGAAGACGGCATGACCAGAAGGTCTATGCCGTCTTCTTTTCATGCCAATTTGTTCGCCCTGGCGCACGCCCGCTGTCCGTCCTCTTACTGCGACTGTACCATGGTCCAAGGTGATCGATGGGCGGGCCGCTGTTCCTGGCGCTGTGCGCACGGAATGGGCTACTTGCTAACCCAGTGGCTAACGTCCCTCCTCAGCTTTCGATCGCGGCTGTCGCGTCGTTGGTGTGCCGCGCGCATCACGGCGCGGCGGGCATCCTCCTTCATGGCGTGCTTCTGAGCGAGGTTCCTGACAATGCAAAACGGGCATTCGCGGGTCGGATCCTCGTGCCGACGGTCTATCATCGAGACGGGCCGTCGGCGACGAGCCAGTCATCAAAAACTCTCATTATTCGCCCCTTGGACGCGAGGACTGCGCTGCCTTGTTGCCCCATGCTCTCTTCTCGGAAGGATGGTGACCCGATGGGCTGGATAGAGGGCCTCAACGACGCGATGGACTACATAGAGGCGAACCTCGAGGGGGACCTCGACCTCGCCCATGCGGCGCGGCTCGCCGCCTGCACCGAGGGACAGTTCCGGAGGATGTTCTCCTATATCGCCGGCATCGGTCTCGGGGAGTACGTGCGCCGGCGCCGCATCTCCCGCGCCGCGCTCGACCTGTCCCGCGGGGAGCGGGTCGTCGACGTCGCGGTCCGGTACGGCTACTGCTCCCCGACCGCGTTCAACCGAGCGTTCAGGGACGCCCTCGGGATCTCGCCCAGCGAGGCGAAGCGCCCGGGCGCCCCGCTCTCGGTCTTTCCGAGGCTCTCGTTCTCCCTCACCGTCACGGGCGCCGAGCCCCTGCCGTGGAGGATCGTCCCATGGGGCGGGATGCGCCTCGTCGGGGTGTCGCTTCCGTGCGGGCCGTCCGAGGCGGGCCTCCTCGCCCAGATGGGGGAGGAGGGGAGAGAGGAGCTCGGGAGGTTCTGGGGTGGCGCCTCGCGCTCCGGGAGCATCGAGGCCCTGCTCGCCCTCGCCGATGGCTCGGGACCCGAGGGGGTTCTCGGGGTCAACGTGTCCGAGGGCGGGGAGTCGAGCTACCGAATAGCGGTGGCGTCCTCGGGGGAGGCCCCCGGCTGGGCGGACGAGATTTACGTCCCCGCCGGCACGTGGGCCGTGTTCGGCTGCACCGGGCCGTGCGACGTCGCGACCGCCGAGCACTACCGCAGAATCTTCTCCGAGTGGCTCCCGTCCTCGGGCTACGAGCTCGCCGGCGACGTCAGCCTCGAGGTGTACCCGCATGGCGACTTCGCGTCGAGAGGGTATCGCAGCGAGATCTGGATGCCCGTGGCGAGGAGGCCCAGGGGGTGACCCGTCCTTCCTTTTGTCTGACGCGGGGGATGCCCCGCGGTGCCCGCGCGGGCGGGCGCTGAGTAGAGAGGAAGAAACATGCAGGAAAAACCGATGTCCATCCCCGCGACGGGGGCGGTCGGTAAGTCGACCGTGGCGGGCCTCATGCTCGCCTTGTTCGTCGCGGCGCTCGACTCGACCGTGGTGGCCACTGCCATGCCCGCCGTCGCCGCGGCGCTCGGAGGGGAGGCCCACTATGCCTGGCCGATGACCGCCTACCTCGTGGCGAGCACCGTATCCACCCTCCTGTGCGGAGGGCTGGCGTTCTCGTTCGGCCTCAGGAGGGTGTACGTGGCGGGGCTCGCGCTCTTCGCCGCATCGTCCGTCCTGTGCGCCCTCGCACCGACGATAGAGGCGCTGGCGGCGTTCCGCCTGCTTCAGGGCGTGGGCGGCGGCGTTCTCGAGGCGGGTGTGTTCATTGCCGCGGCGATGATGCTCGCCCCGAGGGACAGGGGACCGTACCTCGGGGCGGCTTCGGCCATGTACGGGATTGCGAGCGTCGTAGGGCCCGTCATCGGCGGGGCCGTCGCCCAGGGGTTATCCTGGCACGTCATCTTCGTCGTCAACCTCCCCATCTCGATCGTCGCCCTGTTCCTGTCGGGGCGTTGCCTGCCCGGCAGGGCTCCCGGGGCCCCTGTAGTTGGCTTCGACGTCTCGGGGAGCGTCGCCGCCTCGCTGTGCGTTCTGAGCCTCGTCCTCGCCTTCAGCTTGGCGGGCAGCGTCTTTCCCATGGCCTCGCCGCAGTTCGTCGCCCTCGTCGTGCTGTCCGTTGCCTGCGCCGCGCTCCTTTCCCGCGTGGAGAGGGGCAAGGCCGCCCCGACCGTCCCCATGGGGCTGTTTCGCCGCGGGCAGGTCGTAGCGGGGTTCGTCTCCGGCTTCTGCGTCCAATTC
>UQWQ01000111.1 GCA_900544755.1 uncultured Collinsella sp.
TTTTAGAGGAATTCGCCGACTCGGTGGACTTCGGGTTCTAGGTCTACGTCGAATTGGTCTTTGACGGTTGCTTGGATGTGGCGGATGAGTTTGTCGACGTCGGCTGCGGTGGCGTGGTCGGCGTTGACGATGAAGCCGCAGTGTTTTTCGCTCACCTGGGCGCCGCCGACGGCGTGGCCGCGCAGGCCGGCGTCCATGATGAGCTTGCCGGCAAAGTGGCCCTCGGGGCGCTTGAAGGTGGAGCCGGCGCTCGGCATATCGAGCGGCTGCTTGTCCTCGCGGCGCTGGCGATAGTCGTCCATGTCGGCCTTGATCATCGCGGCGTTGCCCGGGGCGAGATTGAAAGTGGCCGAAAGCACGACGAAACCGTCGTCGGCAATGCGGCTCTTGCGATAGCCCAGGTTGAGCTCATCGACATCGAACTCAATAATGCTGCCGCTACCGCGGGTGCCGTCGTCGAGCATGCGGGCGGGCTTGTAGACGCGCACGGACTCCAGCACATCGGCCATGCAAGCGCCGTATGCTCCGGCGTTCATGTAGCAGGCACCGCCGACCGATCCGGGAATGCCCGAGATGGGCTCCATGCCGGTAAGGCCGGCCTCGGCTGCCGCGGCTGCGACATCGGAAAGCAAGGCGCCGGCTGCCGCCGTGACGTGCGTGCCGTCGACCGTAATGTCGGAGAGGCCCTCGCCCAGCGCTACGACGACGCCGCGGATGCCCTTGTCGCCGACGAGCAAGTCGGAGCCGTTGCCCACGATGGTGAGTGGTAGATTGCAGCGATAGCAGGTATCGAGCGTGGCGACGAGGCCCTGCTCAGTATCGGGCGTGACAAAGACGTCGGCCGGACCGCCGATCTTAAACGTGGTGTGCTCGCGCATGGGCTCGCTCATCAGCACGTTGTCCTCGCCGGCAACGCCAGCGAGCGCGCACAGCAGGTCCTCGTTAAAAAAATCGTTCTCGTGCATACGAATATCCGCCTTTTGGTGGTCGTTGTCATCAATCGATTGCAATATACCCCACCCGGACGGATTTGGTGCGCTGGCGGCGATAAAACAGCCGTCCACCGGATTGGTAAAGTGTTTATCACCGAGGTAGAGGGGTAGTCGCTATACTTTCAAGAGATTGCGCGTAAACCCGGAAGGAGCGAGATGGCCAACAAAGTCACCCTCAAGCAGATCGCCCAGGAGGTGGGGCTTTCCCCCTCGTCGGTCTCGCTTGTTCTCAATAATCGGCCCTGTCGCATCTCGGAAGAAAACCGCAAGCTCATCAAAGAGGTCGCGGCGCGCAACCACTATGTTCCCAACCAGATTGCGCGCAGCCTGGTCATGCGCGAGTCGCGCACGCTGGGCCTTATCGTCCCTAACATCGAGAGCCGCTTTTTTGCCTCGCTCGCCGGTAGCCTGGAAAAGCGCTGCCGCGAGGACGGCTATGCGCTCTTCATTACCAGCTCGGGCGGAAGCGCCGATGACGATCTGGAGCTGCTGCGCCAGCTGGTGACGCGCGGCGTTGATGGCGTCTTCCTGGTGGTGGGTGACGAGTTCTCCGATGACCGCGCCCTGCGCGAAGAGGTCAGCCACCTGCCCATCCCGGCCGTAATGGTCGACCGTGCCATTGAGGGGCTCGAGTGCGACAAGGTGATGTTCGACCACGAGATGGGCGGCTATATGGCCACCCGCTATCTGATCGAGCAAGGCCACCGCCGTATTGCCTGCCTGGTTAATGCCCGCCGTTCCAATACGGGTCGCAAGCGACTTGCCGGCTATGAGCGCGCGCTGCGCGAGGTTGGCCTGCCGATCGACGCGCGTTTGGAGTTTGAGAGCGAGTACTACATTCCGAGCGCATACGAGGCCTCGGAGGCAGTGCTCGCAACTGACGCCACTGCCGTGTTCGCAAGCTCGGATAACATTGCCCTCGGTTTGCTCAAGCGCTTGCACGAGATGGGGAAGAGCATCCCGGGCGATATCTCGGTGGTGAGCTATGACAACTCGGCGGCCGACGTTCTCTTTGAGCCGGCACTGACCGCGATTGAGCAGGACCCTGGTGTCCTTGCGGAGCATGCTTTTGGCTGCATGTCCAAGCGTCTTGCCGGTAGGGGCGGCAGGCGTGCCGAAGAGGTCGTTCTGGAGCCGGAGCTTATCGTTAAGGACAGCGTGCTCGAGCTTACTAAACACAACTAAACACGTTTACCAATTTGCAGAGACCGAATGTGGAGCACCTGTGACAATCAACGCCGCAGGTGAATGTCGCGTTTTGCTAATCGATGGGATTGATAAGGGTGGTAAAACGTTTTTTCACCATGATAAAACGTTTTAGCAAATATACTGGTCCCAACGAAAGGTTGCCGTATTGGAGGGTGACCGCACAGCGAAGGGACATAAACAATGGCTAAAACACTGGGGACGCCGTGGCAAAAGCTGGGCCACGAGGTGCCGGCTTCCGAGCTCGAGGGCGTCGACCTGTATTGGCGCGCATCGAACTATCTGTCCGTCGGTCAGATCTACCTTCGCTCTAACCCGCTAATGCGCCCCGACTTTGTCGACGAGAAAACCGGTGAGGTGCGCGACTTCGGTCGTCCGGACGTTAAGCACCGCCTGGTTGGCCACTGGGGCACCACGCCCGGCATCAACTTCCTGCTCGGTCACGTCAATCGACTGATCGCCGACCACAACCAGAATGCTATCTTCTTGATGGGCCCTGGTCACGGTGGCCCCGCCGGTACTGCTCAGTCGCTGCTCGACGGCACCTACCGCGAGATTCGCCCCGACATCACCAATGACGAGGCAGGCCTGCAGAAGTTCTTCCGCCAGTTCTCCTATCCCGGCGGCATCCCGAGCCACTTTGCGCCCGAGACGCCCGGTTCCATCCACGAGGGCGGCGAGCTCGGCTACACGCTCAGCCACGCTTACGGTGCCGTCATGGACAACCCGAGCCTGTTGGCCGTGGCCGTGGTGGGCGACGGCGAGTCCGAGACCGGCCCGCTCGCGACCTCTTGGCAATCCAACAAGCTCGTGAACCCGGCAACCGACGGTATCGTCCTGCCGATCCTGCACCTCAACGGCTACAAGATCGCCAATCCCACCATCCTCGCCCGCGTGTCCGACGAGGAGCTCACCAAGTTCTTCGAGGGCATGGGCTACAAGCCGCACTTCTTTGTCGCCGGCTTTGACGACGAGAGCCACGCAAGCATCCACGAGCGCTTTGCCGCCCTGTTTGAGCAGGTCTTTGACGAGATTTGCGACATCAAGGCTACTGCACAGGCCCAGGCCGCCGCAGGTGAGACCGTGGTCCGCCCGGCCTACCCCATGATCGTATTCCGTACGCCCAAGGGTTGGACCTGCCCCAAGCAGATCGACGGCAAGAAGACCGAGGACTCCTGGCGTGCCCATCAGGTGCCGCTGGCGAGCGCCAAGGACACCCACGAGCACTTCCGCGTGCTGCGCGAGTGGCTGCGCTCTTACAAGCCTGAGGAGCTCTTTACGCCCGAGGGCCAGGTGCGCCCCGAGGTGACGGCTTTTATGCCGACCGGCGAGCTGCGCATTGGCGCCAACCCCAACGCGAACGGCGGCAAGGTACGTCGCGAGCTCGAGTTGCCCGATATCCACGCCCACGAGATTCCCGTCGCCGAGAAGGGCCATGGCTGGGGCTCCACCGAGGCTGCCCGCGTCTTTGGTGAGTACACTGCCGACGTTCTGGCCAAGAACATGGACGATTTCCGCATCTTTGGTCCCGACGAGACCGCGTCCAACCGCCTGCAAGCTGCCTACAAGGTGACCAAGAAGCAGTGGGATGCCGGCTTCTATGAGGACGATGCCAACGACGAGCTGCTCGCCGGCTCCGGTAAGGTTGTCGAGCAGCTGTCCGAGCACCAGTGCGAGGGCTTCCTCGAGGCCTACGTGCTCACCGGCCGCTCCGGTGTGTGGAGCTCCTACGAGAGCTTTGTCCACGTGGTCGATTCCATGGTCAACCAGCACTGCAAGTGGCTCGAGGCCACCAAGCGCGAGATTCCGTGGCGCGCCCCCATCAGCGGCCTTAACATTTTGCTGTCGAGCCATGTCTGGCGCCAGGACCACAACGGCTTCTCGCACCAGGACCCCGGCTTTATCGACTTGCTGCTCAACAAGGCCAACGATACGCATATCGTGAATGCGTACTATCCGGCCGACGCCAACATGGCCCTCGCTGTGGCCGAGCGCGTCTACCAGTCCACTGACTGCGTCAACGCCATCTTCTGCGGCAAGCAGCCTGCCCCGACCTTCCAGACGGTTGACGAGGCCTGCGCCGAGCTCGCCGAGGGCGTCGCAACCTGGAAGTGGGCATCGACTGCCGACTCGCTCGCCGAGGCTGACGTCGTGGTTGCCACGTGCGGTGACGTGCCGACGCTTGAGGCCCTGGCTGCAACCGATATGCTGCGCGAGCTAGGCATTAAGGTGTGGTTCGTTAACGTGGTCGATCTGCTCAAGATTCAGAACGTCTGCGAGAACGACCAGGCCATCAGCGATGAGCGCTGGGCTGAGCTGTTCGGCTGCGGTGAGAAGCCCGTGCTCTTTGCGTTCCACGCCTATGCCGGCACGATTCGCCGCCTGGTCTGGAACCGCCCCGGCCACGACGCCTTCCGCGTCCACGGCTACGAGGAGAAGGGCTCCACGACCACGCCGTTCGACATGCTGCGTCTGAACAACATGGACCGCTGGGCCCTGGCCGCCGACGTGCTGCGCATGGTCGACGCCAATAAGTTTGCCGAGCAGATTGATGAGTGGGAGGCCTTCCGCACCGAGGCCTTTGAGTTCGCGTGTGACGAGGGCTTCGATCACCCAGCCTTTACCGACTGGGTCTGGCCCGACGCTGCGGCTGCAACTGCTGCCGACGGCACGCTCTCCGCAACGCAGATGACCGCGGGCGACAACGAGTAGGTAGGCATCCGGGACTGCCTCGCGCTGGGGCCGCCTCCGGGCCGGTGCCCTTCCTCGGAGAAGTGGGCTTCGCGAACTTCT
>UQWQ01000112.1 GCA_900544755.1 uncultured Collinsella sp.
GGGCCCCATGCATTACAGCAGCATCATCCCTATAGACAAAATGTCGCATAAAGTGGAACAGACATAAGCCCATCATTCATTCCAAAGGGCTTAGTCGATAGTCTGATAAGGCGCACGCCCGGATGGGTCTTTTTAAGTGAGGACAGGCTTCGAGATCTTGTGTTCTCCCCCGCCTTGACTTCAATCGCAGACAAGCATCCCTGCTTCTCTACTACAAAGTCGATTTCCGCACGATTATCTCGCGCCCAATAATGCAGCGGATAGCCCATGGCTGAAAGCTGTTGGGCAACGTAGTTTTCGGTAAGTGCGCCCATGAATGTGCCGCCGATGCCGGCTAGAATATCGGCGCGTTGAGCACCGGCCTTGGAGACGAGCAGCCCTGTATCCGCCTGATAGATTTTAAAAGCAGAAGGGTTAACGAAGGCCTCTAAGGGGCTTTCGATCTGCCCGACTAGGCTGCAGCGCACCACCGTACCCGACAATACAAGCCAATCGAGAGCATCTCCAAAGAGAGACGCATTGCCCCCCGCTCGCACTACCTTGTATTGAAATTTACGATTCTCTTTGGCAAGCTGCTGTGGAATGGAATCGAAGCACGCACGCGTCTTTGCGCTCAAGCGTTCATCAGCATATTTATTGGTATCGGCGGAATATCCGTCGAGAATAATCCGATGCTTTTCGGCCACATCAATGATCGACTGATCATCGATGTACGTTTGGACCGCCTCGGGCATTCCGCCAACAACAAGATACTGTCGATAGAGCCCAAGCGCCTTTTCATGAAGGCTTGGCGCAAGAGGACCCATTATCTCGAATGATGAGCGTATCTCGTCGACCAGCTGATCGTGCCCCATCGCCCAGAGAAACTCCTCGAAATCGAGTGGAGTCATCTCAATCAAGTCGGTCTTTCCGACGGGGAACGAATACGACTGATGGTTAATGGCAACCCCAAGAAGCGACCCGGCAGCCGCAACGTAATACTCGGGAGCATCTTCGCAAAAGTATTTAAGGGAAGTGAGCGCTTCCTCGCATGCCTGGATCTCGTCAATGAACAGTAAGGTTTTGCCAGGCACGATACGCTGTCCCGTACGAGCCTCGATCGCACGTACGATCGAATGAGGGTCAAGACCGCCCGAAAAATCCGCTCGCGCCGACCGGTCGTTCTCAAGATTAACGTAGACAACCGATTCGAAAAGATCCTGGGCGTACGTTCTGAGCAAATAGGTCTTGCCACACTGGCGCACGCCTTTGACCAGCAAAGGTTTTCTATCAGCTCTGTCTCGCCATTCCCTAAGGAGCTCGTCTGCCTTGCGACGCATACGTAACCTTCCCTCATGAACTTCTATTTGACAATATTTTAACGCGGATTAATTTGTTTTCAGTTATTTTTCTGCGTTTAAAAATTGTTCTATACGGCACTTGAGGGAATTCGCCCCTATCTCTCGGTAAGGACAGCAAGCATTTCCACCAACACCGATTGCCATGCGCTCTTTTTGTCCTTAGGCGAGTTTACGAGCGAGCTCTCGCACCTCTTCCAACTTGGACGACGATGCCATGCTGTCGCGCTCGGTCATACCGCTGATGGTGACAATGCCCTGGTCCTCCCACTTGCAGTACGCGCAGGTTGACTTGTACATAGCGATCGCCGCATCATAGACGCCCTCGCTGTGGCTATCGAGCAAAAGGGCCGTCTTGGTGAACGGGAATCCCGTGGCACCGAAGGCGTACAGACGGTCGATGGCGGCCTTTTCCTGCGCGGTGATATCGAACCAGTAGATAGGCGAAGCGAAGACAACCATGTCGGCGTCTTTCAGCGACTCGATCACGTTGGCCATGTCATCCTTCTGCACGCAGACGCCCTCATGGGCGAAGCAGTACTGGCATCCCAAGCAGCCGGCGATCTTCTTGCTGGCAACGCGGATGACCTCGACCGTATTGCCGCCCTCACGCGCGGTCTCGGCAAACGCCTCGACCATGGTGTCAGTATTGGCGCCCTTGCGCGGGCTGCCGCTCAATACAACGATATTCATAGGATTCCCTCTCCTTCATGCTGCAGGCGCGCAGCATTTTTTCTTGTAACCAAAACAAATGGGGTTAATCAATCGCCAGCAGGCCATATCTCTTGCTCAAGTTCCCTAAAGAAGCTCAAGGCGATTGCGATTGCCTTATACAACATCGAAAACCAAAGAGGGGCCATAGCAACGTCGCCTGCCTGAAATGGCACGCTGTCAAGATCAACTACGGGGATCGTGACGAGCCGATACCGCCCGCATGCCCCCTTCGGAATAGGCGCTGAGCAGCTCCTGGGCATGGGCAAACTCGGGCCCTCGCCTCCAACCGAGCAGGCGGTTGACCGCGAGATTTCCCTGGACGTTGTGGACGAAGAGCAGATAGGCGTCCTCGCGCGAAAGCCCAGTCTCCTCCATGATCGAGGGAACCATCTGCTCGGCACCGCGCTCGACGACGCGCTGTGCCACCCGGGCGTACGCGTCGTCATCCGAGTAGAGCAGATAATAGTCATCGTTTGCCGGCGGACGCTGGCAGAGGGCACCCGCCTCCGTTCCCTCGAGCGGCGGCACCGCCGCCAAGGCCTCGTCGATAAGCGCGTCGAGCAGGGCGAACTTGTCCTCGTAGTGCAGATAGAACGTGCCACGGTTGATATCGGCGCGGCGGCAGATATCCGCTACCGTCATCTTCGCGAAGCCGACCTCGGCCAGCAGCGCGAAGAACGCCTCCCGTATGACCGAGAGTGTATAGCGTCGGCGACGATCGATCTTCCCCACTTCCATTACCCCTCCAATTGCAACGCTCGACAATGCCCGGCAAACGCTCGTTTATCGACAGCAGGCCGAAGCTGTTCATTGCTCTTAAGCAAATCGACATGGATACTTTTTATAGACACCTGTTTATAATAGCTGAAAGAAGGTATCCAGTGACCCTGTACGAGCAGCTCGTTATCGAGCTCACCAACCAATCGTTTTCCCTTCAGGCCGCCTACCGCAGCGGCGGCACGCCCTATGAGCTGAGTGACCGCGAGCCCGAGCCCTACGACCAGCAAATCAGGGACTTCGCCCGCATGATCGAGGAAGCCGATTGCGTGCTGGTGGGCGGGGCCTCTGGGCTCTCCGCGGCGGGCGGCGGCGACTTCTATTACGAGGACAACGCAACCTATCGCAGGCATTTCGGCAAATTCGCCGAGCGCTACGGTTTCAAGGGCGCTTTCGAGGGGTCGTTCTACCGCTGGCCCACCGCCGAGGCGCGCTGGGGATACCTCGCCACCTTCCTCGACACCACGCTCAACGCCCCGCTGCGCAAGCCCTACAGGGACCTCGACGCCATTCTCGCCGAAAAGGATTTCTTCGTGCTCACCACCAACCAGGACACGCAGTTTGTGAAGCTCTATCCCTGGGAGAAAGTGGCAGAGATCCAAGGCGACCACCGCTTCTTTCAGTGCTCCCACTGTTGCACCGACGAGGTGTGGAACGCGGTCGAGCCGGTCTCCCACATGGTAGAGGCCATGGGAGACGGTCTGGAGGTTCCGACAGAGCTCGTGCCGCGCTGCCCGCACTGCGGGGCAGAGGCGTTCCCCTGGGTTCGCGGCTACGGCAACTTCCTGCAGGGCGAACTCTACGAGGAGCAGTACCGCAAGGTGTCCGACTGGCTCGACGCGCACGCACGGCAGAGGATCCTCTTCCTCGAGCTGGGTGTGGGCCGCATGACGCCCGCGTTTATCCAGGAGCCGTTCTGGGCCCTCACGGCGCAGTTACCGCAGGCCAGCTACATCGCCGTAAACAACAAGACGCAGTTTCTCCCCCGCGCGATCGAGGATCGGGGGCTCGCCGTTCGCGCCGACATCGCCGACGTGCTCGCCGACGTGCGCAAGACGCTGGGGAGGTAGCGCATGGAGACGGCGAAAGCAGTTCGCATAGGCAGGGCGCTAGCCGAAGCGGATCTTGTCATCATCGGCGCCAGCAACGGGCTCGACATGGCAGAAGGACTCAATCTTTTCTGCGCCGACACCCATTTCCGGGAGGCGTACGGCGATCTCGCCCAGACCGACGGCATCGGCTGCATACTGCAGGGGCTTGCCTCCCCGGATGCCAGCGTGCGACGCCGATGGGCCGAGCGGTTTCATCAAAAGGAATATCTCGAATATGAGCCCAGCCCGCTCATGAACGAGCTGCGGCGTCTTACAGAGCACGCTGACACCTTCGTGATCACGTGCAATATCGACGGGCACTTCGTACGCGCAGGGTTCAACGAGAACCGCGTGCTCGAGACGGAGGGGGGCATACGCACGTCGATCGACGAGCGGCGTCTCGCCCATCCAGACGCCCTCGCCACGGCCCAGCTCGAGGAGCTCGCGCGCCTTGTGCAAGCCCATCGCAACGGCAGGGTCGCCATCCTCGAACTTGGCGTGGGACTGCGCAACGGCATCATAAAGCACATGCTCGCCCAGATGGCGAACGTCTGCGAGCACGCCACCTACATCGTGTTCAACTACAGCCAGGCTATGGCGCCCGATGCATCGTGCGAGACGATTCTCGTTGACGGCGATATGACCCCGGCTTTCGAGGAGATTGCCCAATGCCGTCTCTAGAGAGGGAAGCGTATAGGCTTCGAAGCCTTATCGATGATGCCGACGCCATCATCGTCGGCATCGGCTCGGGCATGTCAAGCGCCGCCGGGTTCAACCATTACAACCGCGCAGGCATGGTGCGCGCCGGAATGACGGACTGGCAGCAAGCCTTTGGCTTCAAGAGCCTTTTCGACGGCTTCTACCACCTCTACCCCAGCCTCGAGCAGCAATG
>UQWQ01000113.1 GCA_900544755.1 uncultured Collinsella sp.
ATCTGCTGCTGGGCGCGGCGCAGCGCCGCCTGATAGCGCGGTAGTTCGGCCTTGACGGCGGAAAGCACGCGTAGCACGTCGTCGGTGCGCTTTTGCAGCCTAAACGTCTGGTAGCTCATCTGCAGGCTGTTGAGGATGGCCGCCATGGTGCTGGGGCCGGCAACGTTGACGTGATAGTCGCGGCCCAGGGTCTCGATAAGCCCAGGGCGCGTGACGACCTCGGCGTACAGGCCCTCAAACGGAACGAACAGAATGCCAAAGTTGGTGGTCGCGGGCACGCTCAGGTACTTTTCGCAGATGTCCTTTGCCTCGCGCTTCACCATGGTGTCGAGCGTCTTGCGCGCGGCGGCGACGGCCTCCGCGTCGCCCGACTCCTGAGCGTCGAGCAGATGCTCATACGCATCGCCCGGGAATTTGGAGTCGATTGGCAGCAGCACGGGGTCTCCCTCGTCTACCGGCAGCTTGACGGCAAACTCAACGCGCTCCGAGGCGCCGGGCTTGGTGGCGACGTTTTCCAGATACTGGTCGGGCGTAAGGATGTCCGCCAGGATCGCGCCCAGCTGCACCTCGCCCAAAATGCCACGCGCCTTGACATTGCCCAGCACGCGTTTAAGGTCGCCCACGCCGGTGGCGATAGATTGCATATCGCCCAGGCCCTTATACACGGCCTCGAGCTGGTCGCTCACCTGCTTAAACGATGCCGACAGACGGTCGTTGAGCGTGCGGGAGAGTTTCTCGTCCACCGTCGCGCGCATCTGATCGAGCTGCACGTTGTTGTCCTTGCGGATGGCGCCCAGCTGGGCATCGACCGTCTCGCGCACCTTGTCTAGGCGCTGCTCGATGCCCTCGCGGTTGGCGCCGAGCTGTTGGGTCGTCTCGCGGCGCAGGTCATCCATACGGTCGCCCGCCTGCGAGAACTCACGCGCGATGGTCAGGTAGCGCTGCTGCTCCACGGCGGCGTCGGTCGTCTGCTGCTGTGCGATGGCGTTTGCGGTGCGTCGGGTTTCGGCCAACGCGACGTTGAGGGTATCGAGTGTACTGTTGGCCTGCTCGAGCGCCGCGAGCGTCTCGGCGTCGCTGTCGCCACGCTCCCGCAGCTCGGCACGAAGACCTTTAAGCTGCAGGGCGCAAGCCACAGCAACCCCCACCGCCACCAAGGCAATCACAATAAGTGCAATATCAATTGCAGACATAAACTCCGCCCAACAAACCCAATCGATCATCAATCAAAACCGCGATCAATCTTACCCCGCCACACACACGGATCACTCACTGCCTTGCAGACAAATTTCTCTTAGAGCCGCGGACGCTAAAACGCTAGCTCTCCCAGCCGGCGCGGATGGTTGTTATGACGTCACCCAGGCGCTGGCCCAGGGCCGCTAGATGTTGGAGCACCTCGTTGGGCGATGCACCGTTGAGGATGCACGTGAGGGCATACGACGCCAGAAAGATGGCCGCAAGCCCCAACGGGACGAGTACGATCATCGCCAAGGTGCGCAGGCGCTGGCCCACGCGGCGACGACGCGCACGACGCTTGTCGAACGCGAGCTCCTGCGCATATGAATCTTGCTGTACGGAATAGGCCTCTGGTGCCGATTCGCACCCGGGCACAGCTGCAGGTACAGCAGCGGGCACGACATTTTGCGCAAAGGGCTGGACTGCCGCCCCTTGCATTTGTATCTCCATGAGTCGTTGCTGCTGACGCAGCATGCGCTCAGCTTGTTGCTGCGGAGTCTCAAGAAACAGATCCATGCTGGCCTCCAAAATCGGAGCATTCGACGCTTACGACCAGCATCCCGCACCGCCATGACCGCGACAACACAATCGCCGGCAATAGCCACAAAGTTTCTTTTGCTCAAAAGCTGTCGAAAAGCTCAACAACTCCCCTACCAGCACTTTCTCTGAGCTTTTTTCGCCAACAATCTTTTGGCCTTCCGCCCTTACGCCAACTGACCAAAATCTAACCGATAGCTTGACGAAAATTGTGGAGACCGGGACCCCACAAAAACGTGCCGTCCCAAAAAGGGGCGGCACACAACCTTTAATATCAGCTTTTCTGTAGCGAGCACGCAACGACCCGAAGCCGGAGCGCAGGGCGGGAGGCCGGATCGTCTTCCCTCAACGCGACCCTGCGGAGCCGTGAGCGGGGAGGGAAGGCGATCCGGCCTCCCGCCCTGCGCTCCGCAGCAGCCAGCGCCAAGCGCTAGTAGTTCACCACCTGCTCCTCAAAGTACGCCTTCGGGTGGTTGCACACCGGGCACACCTCGGGCGCCTCGGCACCAACGTGCAGGTGCCCGCAGTTCAGGCACTTCCACACCTTCACGCCCTCGCGCTCAAACACCTCGCCCGACTCGATGCGCTCGACGAGTTTGTTGTAGCGCTCCTCGTGGGCCTTCTCGACGGCGGCGACACCACGGAACTTCTCGGCGATCTCGACAAAGCCCTCCTCCTCGGCGGTCTTGGCAAACTCGTCATACATCGTGGTCCACTCGTAGTTCTCGCCCGCGGCGGCATCGCGCAGGTTATCAAGAGTGCCGGGAACGGCGCCATCGTGCAGATACTTAAACCATAGCTTGGCGTGCTCGGACTCGTTACCCGCCGTCTCGGCAAAGATATTCGAGATCTGAACGTAGCCGTCCTTCTTGGCCTTGGATGCATAGTAGCGATACTTGGTGTGTGCCTGAGACTCACCGGCAAAAGCGGTCTCGAGGTTCTTCTTGGTTTGGGAGTTCTCAAAATCCATAGGTGTACTTCCCTTCAACGCATGCCGCCCGTAGGCTTCAGGCGGCCTCGCCTTTAGGATGCCCTCAAGCCGAGAATTTAAACCTTACAATCCCGTTCTTCAGATTTGAGCGGGCTACACACTCAACCAACGATCGTCCTCGGCTCGGCAAAAGCCCTCGCGCTCCAAGTCGGCTAGAATGCCCGCGATCAAGTCGCACTCGACCGGCCCGCGACCGGCTGCCGTCTCCATCTCGTTAACGCCTGTAACAGCTTCATCAACCGTAATGCCCGCAGGCTGCCCATCGCGCGCCGCCAGCAGCATGCGCACAATGTGGGCGCGCTTTTGGCGACGCGAGCCCTCAAACTTGGACTGACGGCTATAGCCCGCCGACCGCCTGGACGGATTGGGCAGCGTCTTTTTAAGATGCGCGCCGCAATCTAGCAACGCGTAATACCACGCGCGCGGCGTATCGGCATCATCGAGCGGCACGGCAAAGGGAGCGATCTCGTCGGTCGCCGCACCGGGGGCCGCCGGACAGGCCGCCTGAATCAGCGGCACCAGCTCGCGATCGGGAACAGCCGGTACATCGGGAAAGAAGTGATGCAGAAAGACCGTGCGCACGTTGGTCTCCAGATACACGCCCGGAAGATCAAACGCAAACGACCGGATACCTTGCGCCGTTGCCGGGCCAATACCAGGCAGAGCGACCAAGTCACGCGTCTCGTGCGGAAACTCCCCGTCCCAGTCCTCTACAACGCGCTGGGCGGCCTTGTGGAGCGCCAGAGCGCGTCGGTTGTAGCCCATGCCCTGCCAAGCGTCCAAAACATCGGAAGGCGCGGCCTGGGCAAGCGCCTGCACGGTCGGAAAGCGATCGAGCCACGCCGGCATACGCGTCTCCACGCGTGGTACCTGTGTTTGCTGCAGCATGACCTCAGAAAGCCAAATGATGTACGGATCGCGCGTGCGGCGCCACGGAAGGTCGCGATAACGCAGGACCCCTTCCGAACGAATCATCGAACGAAAGGGGTCCTGAATCATATCTATGCTCCTTATGCGGCGCTATTCCTCCCGGCAAGCGCACGCGCAGGTGGCGTACTCGGGAAACGCTTCGCGGTCGGCGAATTTGGGATCGACGGCCGGGAACTGGCGGTGAGCGACGATGTCGCCGAGCGAAACGGAATCGAGGTAATCGCGCATCAACGCTTGAGCTCCGGCCCACAGGGGATGATAGCAGCACGTGCCCATGCGTGCACAGTCGCCATCGGGTGCGGTGCAATCATTCATAACCATAGGGCCCTGAACGGCCTCGACGACCTGGCGGATGGTGACGTCGTCCGGACTGACCTTGAGACGCATGCCACCGTGGACGCCACGCAGGCTCTCCACAATACCGGCCTGGACCAAACCGTGCTGAATCGAGCGGGCAAACGAATACGGAACATTGACTTCTTCGGCAGCGGTGCGAACAGAAAGCAAACACTCCGGATCCTCGGCAAGCATCGCCAGCATACGAAGGGCGTAATCAGTCTTCCTCGATATGTCCATTTTTCCCCTTTCAAGGAATACGAACAGCTCGAACGAGCTCCGGGGCCGAGCTTGTGTCGAGACGCTAAATGACCGCCAGGACATCCAAATGGTAAATCAGATATCCACTGAGTGCCGCGCCTGGAGCGAAATGCATCAGATGCGGCGCACAGTGCAATTTAGTATAACCTAACCCCCTGTCTCGTTGAACAGGTGTTGCGCAACAAAGCTGTTGTTTAGACAGATATACTTATTGGATTTTACTTGCGTTCCCGAAGGCGCGGGGATTCTGGGCAAAGATGCATCAGGGCGATCGTTCTATCGAAACAAAGTGCATCAAACGCAAAAAGCCACGTCCGAAGACGTGGCTTTAATTGCGTTGGCGGGAAGTACGGGGCTCGAACCCGCGACCTCCGACGTGACAGGCCGGCGCTCTAACCAACTGAGCTACTGAGCCATATTAAAAATAGCGAATCGTTTTTCTTTTAAAAAAATGGCAGGGGCAGAAGGATTCGAACCCTCG
>UQWQ01000114.1 GCA_900544755.1 uncultured Collinsella sp.
GCAGAGCGCAAGAACCCAAATGCAGATGTAGACCGTAGCGGCAACGGCGACGAACGCGAGCAGCAGCGGAATCCATACCGGAGAGCCCACGATGGCGAGCGCCCATAGAAGCGCCGTGCTCTTGCGCTTGGTCCTCGCAATTGCGCGCGGCACGGCGGGCAGTTCGTCGAGCGTTGCCTCGGCGACCTCACCGAGCGTGCCCATGGCGGCCACAGCCTCGGCCTCCGTCATGCAGTCCTCCATACGGTCGGCGATGACCTCCGCGTAGAACTCCTGCGTTTCCTTTACCTGATCTGCCGGCAGGCAGGCCAGAAGCTCGCCCAGCCGGTTCAAGAACTCATCGCGCGTCATGGTGCGCTCCCTTCACGTAACGGTAGATCTCCTGCACGGATGGCCATTCGGCGAGGAACTCGGCGATACGCTCATGCCCGGTGTCCGTGATGCGGTAGTACCTTCGCAGCCGCCCGTTGTGCTCGGCGGAGCGCGCCGTGATGCACCCCGCCTTCTCCAGGCGCTTGAGCAACGGATAGAGCGTGGACTCCGTGAGCCCCATGCTCGCGGGCACGTCCTTCACGATCTGATAGCCGTAGGATTCCTCGCCCGAGACGGCCGCGAGTACGCAGGCCTCGAGGAAGCCGCGCTTCATCTGTGCCTCCATCCGCACACCTCCTTTCGTAGTATACTGTGTAACACCTACTATATGACACATAGTATATGATGTCAACAGTTGTCGTAGTCGTTGGGGACGTTCTTGAATGACTGGTCGTTTAAGAACGTCCCCAACGACTACTTCTATACAGCAAAAAGGGGTGCTGACCATTTCGGTCGGCACCCCTTTAAGTTGCGGTGAAATAGGGACTAAATGGGGGCTCTAGACGCCAAAACAGTCCCTATTCCACCGCAACTTCATGGGGATGTGTGACAATGCCCGTCGGAAAACATCTGCTGTCTTTGGGGGCCTATCTATGCTGTACGAGTTTTGTGCCGAGAACTTTGAGCGAGTGCCGGCGGCCATCGAGGCCGGTGCGAGGCGCATTGAGCTGTGTGACAACCTCGCCGTCGGTGGCACTACGCCTTCCGCCGGCGTTATTAGCGCTACAGTCAGTTACGCTCACGAGCATGACGCGCGAGTGATGTGCATGATTCGTCCGCGTGGTGGCGACTTTCATTACAACCAGGACGAGCTGCGCATGATGGAGATGGACCTGGGCCTTGCTGTGAGCGCCGGCGTTGACGGTCTGGTCTTTGGCTGCTGCAAGCCCTGTGCCGGCGGCTGGGCGCTCGACGAGCTCACCCTCGGCGCCCTCGTTATGGCTACGGGCTGCGCGACCGAGGAGTGCAAGCGCGAGTCCCTTGACATCACCTTCCACATGGCATTTGACCAGCTCTCGCCCGAGGCTCAGCTGGACGCCGTTGACACGCTCGCCGACTGCGGCGTCACGCGCATTCTGACGCACGGTGGCGCTGCCAGTACGCCGATCGAGGACAACTTCGAAAACCTGGCTCGTTTAATCGAGTATGCGGGCGATCGTTTGACCATCCTTCCCGGCGGCGGCATCACTACGGCAAATCGCGACGCGGTCGCGGCGGCACTAGGCGTCTCCGAGCTCCATGGCACCAAGATCGTGCCACTGGAGGTATAACCCGTGGCGCTGGTATTTGACGTTCGGCAGGCGAGCGGCAAGCCCGACGATAATCGTCGCCCTGGCACCGCGTGCCCCTTTTGCGACACGGAGGGGCTCGCCAACATCATCCAGCGCGATGGTGACTGCATCTGGCTCGAGAATAAGTTCAAGACCTTGCGGGCCACCCGTCAGACCGTATTGATCGAGTCGGCCAATCACGACGCCGACCTGGTGACCTATGAACCGGACGAGCTGCATCATGTGATGCGGTTTGCCCTGGGCTGTTGGCAGCAGATGATCGATTCCCAACAGTACCGCAGTGTGCTCATGTACAAGAACAAAGGCCCGCTTTCGGGCGGCAGCCTCGTCCATCCGCACATGCAGATTGTGGGCTTGGAACAGGAGGACGGCTATGCGGCGCTGACCTCAGCCAACTTTGAAGGCATCGATGTTTTGCGGCACGGGAGGGTTGCGGTCAACATCTCAACCGAGCCGATCATGGGATTCTTTGAGGTCAACGTCTCGGCTCCACAGGGAATCGCCGCCAGCGACGACGCCCGTGACCAAGCCGAAGCGGACCTGTTTGCCGATGCGATTCAGGTGGCCCTGCGCTATATCTTGCACGAGCACCACGGCGGTCGCGCGGAGTCGTACAACTTGTTCTTCTACCACATGGACGGCCGGACCATTGCCAAGGCGCTGCCACGTTGGGTGGTATCGCCCTACTTTGTGGGCTATCGTCTGGCCCAGGTCAATGCCGAGACCACGCTCGATATCGATGCGGAGCGTCTGCAAGCGCATCTGGAAACGCTCGCGTAGCAAGGTGAGCGCCTGCGAAAAGAGCGCTGCCTAGCGTGCCAACGCGTCGCGGCCGGCCTCGACGCGTTTGCGCTGTTTGGCGCGCTCCTCGCCGGTTAGGCGCTCAAAGAGATGCCCGATAATCGAGGCCAGCACCTGCTGAAACAGCGTCCCGCACATGACGGGGAACACGACTTCGCCGGGAAAATACTGTGTGGCGATGACGGCGCCCGAAGAGATATTGCGCATGCCGCAGGTAAAGCACATGGTGGTCGTCTCGCTATACGGCAGATGCAACGCACGGGCGACCAGAAAACCGACGACAAAGCCGCTGATGGCGAAGACCAAAATAAAGAGGGCGACTTCCAAGCGCTCAACATTCATGTGCAGCACGTACTCGCTCATGGCGGTGGAGTTGGACGCGATGACACCCATCATCATGAACTTGCAGGCGGGCGAAAGCGCGGGGGAGAGTTCCTCGTGTCCCCATCCGCGCGTGAGCTCGTTGATCACGATGCCGAGCACGGCGGGGATGGCGATCATAAAGGCCATGTTCTGCATCATGCTCGGCACGTCGATCGAGACGGTGGCGCCCAGCAGGAGCTTGAGCGTAAGAGGAATCGTCACAGGTGAGATGACCGAGGACGTCAGGATGATGGTGAGCGCGAGTGGGCCGTTGCCGCCGAACATGCTAATCCACATAAAGGCGGTGACGGCCACGGGCACACTGTATTCGAGCACGATGCCGCAGACAAGGTTGGGATTGGAGCCAAAGAAGAGTGACCCCATGGCATACGCCGCGATGGGAATAAGCACCGCCGAGACGAGCAGCGCCAAGACCAGGTGCAGCGGACGGTGGAACACCTCGGCTACCTGGTGAAAGGTGTTGCTGAGCGCACCCTGAAACGTCATAAAGGCAAACAAGGTGGGAACGATGGGCTTGAGTAAGCCGATCTGCTGGGGAAAGAGCACGCCGAGCGCCACGCAAATCGGAACGATGACCTGCATGTGCCCCGCGAGAAACTTGCCCAGTCCAACCCATTGCTTCATATGCGCTTGTGACTCCCTTTGCTCGTGAATCCGTTTTGAATGGATATGCTAGACGCTCGCATGCGTCCGTGCGTCAGAAACGCTCGAATATTTCGAGGCGATTACCGGCATCGTTTACCGAAACCGCGGCGTGCTGCGGCGTTTTGCGTCCGTGCTGCACGGTATAATAAATCCGTTCAACAGATCTGCCTGCCGAAGCGGGCATACACAGAGGACTCATCGCTATGAACCGTGAGAGGTATCGCGGCGACCTGCCCCTATCGGGGGTGGGTGCCTATGTCATCGCTTAAGACGACGCATCGCTGGGCGGTCGCTCAACAAAACCCCGAGCTCGACAAGGAGCTTTCGGCTGGCCTGGGCATACCCGGGCTGGTGGCGCGCATTATGGTTGCGCACGGCATTACATCCATCGAAGAAGGCCAGCTGTTTTTGACGCCTTCGCTCGATCGCGACTGGGCCGACCCACTCATTATCCCGGGCATGTCGGTCGTTGCCGACCGCGTCGAGCGTGCCATTCGCAACCACGAGCACATCGCGGTCTTTGGCGATTTTGACGTTGACGGTATTACGTCGACCTGCCTGTTGACCGAGGCGCTGCGCACGTTTGGTGCCGATGTCACGCCGTTTATTCCACATCGCTTTGACGAGGGCTACGGTCTTTCACGCGCGGCGCTCGACCGCGTTAACGAGCTCGCTCGCCCCCAGCTGATCGTGACCGTCGATAACGGCATTGCCGCCAAGGAAGAGGTTTCCTATCTGGAGAGTCTGGGGATCGATTTGGTGGTCACGGACCATCACGAGCCCTCCGACCAGGTGCCGCAGGGTGTGCCCCTGACCGACCCCAAGCTCGAGGACGAGGGTCCCTCGCGCGAGCTTGCCGGTGCCGGCGTGGCGCTCAAGCTGGTGCAGGTCCTGGGCGAGCGTCTGGGCGAGCCGTCGTATTGGCGTTCGCTGATAGAGGTCGCGGCGCTGGGCACCGTGTCCGACATGATGCCGCTCACGCCCGAGAACCGCGCGTTGGTCGCCGAGGGCATCCAGCAGATGCGCGTGACGGCTCGTCCCGGCTATATCGCGCTGGCAGCGCTCGCCAAGGCCGACCTCTCTAGCATTACGGCCGATGGCCTGTCGTTTTCGCTCATCCCTCGTCTGAATGCTGCCGGCCGCATGGCTGATCCCAAGCTGGCGCTCGACCTGCTGCTTGCCCGCGATCCTATCGAGGCAAGCGCGCTGG
>UQWQ01000115.1 GCA_900544755.1 uncultured Collinsella sp.
GCTTAAAGTCCAAGTGCCCACGCGTGGTATTGACGCGCGAAACCTCGATAATCACGCGCTGGCCCAGTTCATAGCGAGTCCCCGTGTCGGCGCCCGTCAGCGTAAGCGCATCCTCGTCGAACTCGAACCACTCGTTGCCCAGACTCTTGATCGAAACCAAGCCTTCGACTTGCGTCAGGTCCAAGCGCACAAAGAGGCCCATGCTGCTGACCCATGAGACCGTTCCGGCATAGCGCTCGCCCAGGCGATCCTCATAGTACTGGGCAATCTTGATCTTTTGCGTCACATGGCTAGCGGCATCTGCCGCGCGCTCGGCATCGCTGCATGCGCGGCAGATCTGCGGCAGAATGCGCGACAGCGACTCGCGCCCCTTGCCGATCAGCCGCGGTGTACGGACCAGGGCGTCCTTGCCGCCGAGCTGCTCATAGGCCAACTGCAGTTTGAGCACGCGGTGCACCACCAGATCGGGGTAGCGACGGATGGGACTCGTAAAGTGACAGTAGCACGGCGCGGCGAGCGCAAAGTGGCCCTCGTTGCGCGGCTTGTACAGTGCGCGCTGCATGCTGCGCAGAAGCAGCGTGTTGACGAGCGGTGCGTTGGCCGTACCGGCGGCAGCATCAACTGCAGCCTGTAGCTCATCGGGACTCCCCAGGGCGATACCGGCAGCACGGCGATCGTCGATGATGCCCAGCTGCGCCAGCGCAACGGCGGCACCGTGCAGGCTATCGGGGCTCGGATCCTCATGCACGCGATAGCAGGCCTCGATATCACGGTCTGCCAGCCACTCTGCAACGCACTCGTTGGCGAGCAGCATGGCTTCCTCGATAAGCGACGTGGCACACGAACGCTCGCGCGCCACAATCTGCACGGGTACTCCGTCCTCATCCAATAGAGCGCGAATCTCGGCCGTGTCAAAATCGACTGAGCCGCGGACGCGACGAATACGACGGCGAAGTTCGGCGAGTTCGTTGGCGGCGACAAGGAAATTGCCGAGGTCGACGTTGCAGCCGCGGGCGGCCTTCTCGCACGCAAGACCGCGCTCAAGCGCCTCCTCGCGCGAGGCCTCAGCAGCCGCAACATCCTCGGCGGCGCCTTCCAGCACCGAATACTCAACCGCGCCGGCACGCACCAGCAGCGCCTCGGCGCCGTCATAGTCCATACGCACACGCGAGCGAATCACGCTGGGGTAAGGATCGTAATGCCGCACGCGACCCTGCTCATCGAGTTCGATATCGACGGTAAACGCAAGACGGTCCTCGTCAGGGCGAAGCGAGCATAGGTCACAGGACAGGCGTTCGGGCAGCATGGGAAGCACGCGATCGGCCAGATACACCGATGTCGTACGATGGCGAGCCTCAAGATCGATATGCCCGTCCCAAGCCACATAGTGAGAAACGTCAGCGATATGCACACCCAGCTTGTAGCCACCCTCGGGCGTGCGCTCAAGCGAAATGGCATCGTCAAAGTCGCGCGCGTCGACCGGGTCGATCGTGATGACAAAGCGGTCGCGCAGATCGCGGCGGAGCGGGTCCTTAAGCGCCGCGGACACATCGAGCGAAAGCCCCTCGGCCTCGTCCAGCGCGGCCTCGGGATAGCTATCGGTATAGCCGTAACGCGCCATCACGTATTGAACGCCCAAATCGGGCGCGTCATCTCCGCCAATGCGGCGTTCGATCGTCACGGTGCCCGATTCCAGGCGCGTCGGGTAGGTCAAAATGCGCGCGACAACGGCATCACCCGGGTGGACGCCCAGACGATCCGCCGAGGTATCCTCGGGCAGAATGAAGAAGTCGGCCTTCAGGCGCGAATCGAGCGGCTCGATCACACCGAGCGGACCGGCGGTCTGGTACGTACCCACCACGCTTATGGCTGCGCGCTCAACCACGCCTTCGATCACGGCGCGCCGCTCACCGTGCGGGCTGTTCTTAATGCTCACGGCAACGGTATCGCCATCCATGATCTCGCGCTTACCGCGGCCCATAACCTTGTAGTCGCCGCTCTCGGTTATGACATAGGCGCCATGCTCATGGAGCTGCACGCGCCCGGTCAGGCTCGGACGGCGTTCGCTGCGCACCGGCCCACGCTTATTGCGAGCACCGCGCTTATGCTTGTTATTGCGCCCCATGGCGCCTCCTTGCTATCGATGACGAACTCCAAAGAGTCTACCCAAATGATTCGCTTTCCTGCCGTCCCCTAGAGATCAAAAAACGGGCCGCCCCATAAGAGACGACCCGTTGGAAGGGATGAATTCCAGGCATGCCTACACGCGCAGGTAGCGGCGCATGGCTATGGCAGAACCAAAGAGACCGATAATCACACCGACCAGAATCAGCGCAGCATAGGTCACCAGGTAGTACTGCATCGGCAGGGCAAACGACATCCAGCCGATGCTCTCCTGCAAACGCGGAATCATCAGATTGCGCAGCAGCTCCAGAACGCCGATGGAAAGCAGCGAGCCCAAAATGGCCTGCAGTACGCCCTCGGTGATAAACGGGCCGCGAATGAAGCCGTTGCTGGCGCCGACCAGACGCATAATCGCAATCTCACGACGACGCGCCGTGATGGACAGGCGAATCGTGTTGTTGATGAAGATGAATGCGATAAAGGTCAAAAGGCCAACGAGCACCACGGCGGCGATGCGGATGTAGTTGGTCACCTGGAACAGGCGGCTCACTTCCTCTTGGCCGTACAGCACGCTCGCGTTGACGTCGCCGTCATCCGCGATCTTCTGGAAGTCGGCGTTCTTCTTGAGCTTCTGGGCCGTGCTCTCGACCTTGGACGGATCGTCCATCTCAATTGCAAACGAAGCCGGCAGCGGGTTCTGGCCATCGAGCGCGCTCATGGTGGCGTCGGCGTTGCCCGACATCTTGCTCGTATACTCGGCCAGCGCGTCGTCCTTGTCCTTATAGGTCACGGACTTGACGTTATTCCACGTCTTAAGCTCGGCCTCAAAAGCCTGAACATCGGCCTGATCGGCGTCATCGCTAATGAACGCGTTGATGACAACCTGATCCTCGACGGTGCCGATCACGGAGTTCAGCATCGCGGAGCCCATGATGAACAGGCCGATGATAAACAGCGAAAGGAAGATCGTGATGACGGCGCCGAGCGAGGTAGTCCAGTTACGGAAGAAGTGACTGATTGCCTCTTTGAAGGAGTAGCCCACGTTAGTTGGTGCCATAGTTGCCGTAACCTCCCCTCTCCTGGTCGCGGATAACGTGGCCGCCCTCGAGGGCGATCACGCGACGGTGCATGCTATCGACCATCTCGCGGTCGTGCGTGGCGACGATCACGGTGGTGCCGGTGCGGTTAATACGCTCGAGCAGCTTCATGATGCCCAGCGAGATCGCCGGGTCGAGGTTACCCGTGGGCTCGTCGCAGATCAGCAGCGGCGGACGGTTGACCATAGCGCGGGCGACGGCGACGCGCTGCTGCTCGCCACCGGAAAGCTGGTCGGGCAGCGAGTCCATCTGATCGGCCAGACCGACCAGACGCAGCACCTCCGGCACCTGGCTGCGAATGACGCCCTTGGGCTTGCCGATGCACTGCAGGGCAAACGCCACGTTTTCGTAGGCGGTCTTTTGCGGCAGAAGCTTAAAGTCCTGGAACACGGCGCCAATCTGGCGGCGCAGGAACGGAACCTTGCGGTTCTTGATCTTCATGAGGTCCTGACCGGCAACCAAGATGCGGCCGCTCGTCGGCTTGACGTCGCGGTTGAGCGTCGACAGCAGCGTGGTCTTACCCGAGCCGGAATGACCGACCAGGAAGACGAACTCGCCCGGATAGATCTCGATGTTGATGTCGTCGAGTGCAGGCTTGTTGGGCTGTGCCGGATAGATCTTGGTGACATGCTCCATAAGGATGACGGGCTCGACACCGGCCTGCTTGGCCATCTTCTTGCGGCTGGCTTGCGGATCGATGGGCGCAAACACCGACGTAAAATCGGGGTTGTTGAGCGCGTTATCGAGGCTTGCGACCTCGGCGGCCTGATCGCTCTCGACCACCGGGGCAGCAGGCTGCGTGGGATCGGGAATAGCGGCAAAGAGACCGGACTGCGCAGGCTGAGGAACCGGCGTCGCAGGGGCCATGGGGTCGGGAATGCCGGCCATGGTAGGCTGCGGCGTGGCGGCGCCAGCCTGAGGCTGCTCCACGCGAGCGGTCACGGCCTGAACGGGCTCAAAACCCGCCGTGCCGGAAAGCGCGACATCGCTGGTGGGATTGTAGGCAAAGGGATCGGATGCCGGCTGTGCCTGATCTGCCGGCTGAGCGGGGGCCTGAGCAACAGGCTGGCCCTCTGAATCCGGAGTGGCGAAACGACTGCCCTGGACGCCCGTCTGCGTCTTGGGGGCATCATCGCCCGCACCGGAGGTACGGAAGTGGTTACCCACTGGTGCTCCTTATCGTC
>UQWQ01000116.1 GCA_900544755.1 uncultured Collinsella sp.
GCCTTATGGCGGCGACCGACGAATGGGCGCCAAATCGGCCAGCTGACGCCGTCGCAGCGTCAACAAGAAAGCTGAGTGGGCCGATAAGCCGGGTTCTGTCGTGAACGGTCATTTATCTTGTCTGCACGTTACCGTGCAGCTCCACGCACGCTACCCGAACGCGGACCGGGCCGGCCCATAGCGTTCCTATTCGCGCTTGCTCCGGATGGGGCTTGCCAAGCCGCCATGTTGCCACGACGCTGGTGGTCTCTTACACCACCGTTTCAGCTTTTCCCTTTACGCCTTGCGGCGCAGGTGGGAGTCTTCTTTTCTGCGGCGCTTTCCGTCGGATCACTCCGCCCGGCCGTTAGCCGGCATCCCGCCCTCTGGAGCCCGGACTTTCCTCACGCGTACTGCAAGCAGCACATCGCGCGACCGTCTGGCCCACTCAGCAGTGCAAGAGTGTAACACACCGTTGCCGCAGGCAATGGCACAACGCAAACGCTCGACACGATAAACCAAGAACCGCCATGCGCTACAATGGTCCTGTCGATGGGCAACGTCGTCAGTCGAGACGCGACCGCGCTCCGCACCCCTCCGTCTACTCGGTGT
This sequence comes from uncultured Collinsella sp., assembly GCA_900544755.1. GTDB lineage: Bacteria > Actinomycetota > Coriobacteriia > Coriobacteriales > Coriobacteriaceae > Collinsella. The sequence goes on from UQWQ01000116.1 coordinate 592, forward strand.
GTTCCCGCCTCCTCCCCGAGGCGGGATGTCGGCTTTTTTCATGCACCGACAATCCAATAGCCTGTGGACAGCCCGGCAGCGTTGCGCATCTCGGCGCCAAATGCAAAAAGGGACCCGTCCATTACGGACGGATCCCTTAAAACAAGTGATCGTCAAACCGAATTACTCGGCGTCGGTCTCCTCGTCCTTCTTCTCGGAAGGCAGCGGGGTAACCTCGATCTCGACGCCCAGAGTCTCAGCAGCAGACTTCATGGACAGGGAGATACGACGACGGTCGAGGTCGATTTCCATGACCTTGACCTGAACCTTGTCGCCCACATGGGTGACCTGAGAAGGCTGATCGACGTGCTTGTTGGCCATCTCGGAGATGTGCACCAGGCCCTCGATGCCCTCGCCCAGATCGACGAAAGCGCCGAACGGGACAAGCTTGGTCACAGTGCCCTCGACGATAGCGCCGACGGGGTACTTCTTGACCAGTGCGCGCCACGGATCCTCGGTGGTCTGCTTGAGACCCAGGGAGATGCGCTCGCGGTTGAGATCGACGTCGAGAACCTCGACCTCGACCTCCTGGCCGACCTTGACAACCTCGGAAGGATGGTTGACGTGATTCCAGGAGAGCTCGGAGATGTGGATGAGGCCGTCGATACCGCCGAGGTCGACGAAGGCGCCGAAGTCGACGATGGAGGAAACGGTGCCCTGGAGACGCATGCCAGACTTGAGCTTGGACAGGATCTCGGAGCGCTCGGCCTTACGGGACTCCTCGAGCACGACGCGACGGGAGAGGACGACGTTGTTGCGGTTGCGGTCCATCTCGATGACGCGGGCCTCGATGCGGGTGCCCATGTAGGAGGTGAGGTCCTTGACGCGACGGAGGTCGACGAGGGAAGCGGGCAGGAAGCCACGCAGGCCGATGTCGAGGATCAGGCCGCCCTTGACAACCTCGATAACCTCGCCCTCGACATTCTCGCCAGAGTTGAACTTCTCCTCGATGCGGTTCCAAGCACGCTCGTACTCGGCACGCTTCTTGGACAGGACCAGACGACCGTCCTTGTCCTCCTTCTGGAGAACCAGAGCCTCGATGGGATCACCGAGTGCAACGATGTCTGCAGGGTTAGCGTCCTTGCGGATGGACAGCTCGCGGACCGGGATAACGCCCTCGGACTTGAATCCGATGTCAACGAGCACCTCGTCATGCTCGATCTTAACGACAGTGCCGTTAACGAGATCGCCCTCATCAAAGTCGGTAATCGTACCGTCGATGAGGTTGTTCATCTCCTCCTCGTTGACATCGTCAAGAGAGAAAATGGACGAGTTCTGAATCTCACTCAAAGGTGGACCCCTTTCGAACTACGGGGCCCCGATTGCTAGGACCTACAGAAGGGTGCGACAAGCACACAACGTTTAGGAACACTCGGGAGCCGACAGATACTAATGTGACGCTTATGCAATCACGTTCGTATAGGTTACGGGGAAATGAGTTCGATTTCAAGCGTGAACTGCGATTTTTTACTCGTGTGGAGACTTTTTCGTAATCTTATGAACACACGTCTTCGCAACTTGACGATAACCAGCCAGGCATTCGGCTTTGGGGTAAAGTATCCGGAGCCAACGATTCTAGATCGATTTTTCGAGAAAGGTGCCCGCGTGCTCAAAGCAGTCGTTTTCGATATGGACGAAACGCTTCTTAGCATCAACCTCAACGCGTTCATCCTTCGCTATTTTAAGGATGTCTCTTCGATGCTCGCGGATATCGGGCGCCGCAGCCGCGGTGGCACGATGGCACGCCTCGGCACCATCCTGGTCGACCTCAACGCCAATCGCCGCAGCGGCACGGACAATCGCACCAATCTTGAGTTCTACCAAGAAGAGGTTGAGCGCCGGTGCGGCATTTGCCTCTCGGACCCACTTATCTACGAGGCGTTTACCTACTACGACCGCGAAGTTCTTCCGTACAAGAATGACGAACTCATCAACGCCCATGCCATGCCGGGCGCACACGCCGCGCTCCAGGCCGTACAGGACGCAGGGCTGCGCTGCGCGCTCTTTACCAACCCCAGCTTTCCGCAGGGGGCCATCGAGTGCCGCATGGGTTGGGGCGACCTGGCCGACGCCCCCTTTGAGCTCGTCACGCACATGGGAAACGCCACCCGCTGCAAGCCTGATGCCACCTACTATCTAGAGCAGCTTCAGGTGATGGGGCTCGAACCGCACGAGGTCCTTATGGTGGGCAACGATCCCAAACGCGACTTCCCTAGCCCCGCCTGCGGCATTCAGACTGCCTATGTAGGCCAGGGCAAGCCCAACCGAGTCACCTGGCGCGGAACCATGGAAGGCTTCGCCCGCGACTTTAACGCCGTAGTAGAAGCCTTCTACGAACACCAAGTAGCCGACGAACTGTCCTAGCACACTTGGGTTTTGCCGATCATGATGTTGAGGATCTCGACGTCGGTGTCCTTCATACCCACACGGCCCACGTAGCCCATGCTGGCAATCGTCTGCTCGACGGTATCCTGGATCAAACCCTCGCCGGCACGGAAGCCACGCCCCTGCATGGCCATGTCATGTCCCAGAATCGCCGCATCGACGGCAGCCGAAATCTTGGCGGCACAACTCGCCTTGGCGCCGTCGCACACGATGCCGCCCACGTTACCGAGCGTATTCGAGACCGTCGCGCCAATCTGCTCGCGCGTGCCACCGCACAGCCAGGTAATCGCAGCGCCGGCGCCGCACGCGGCGCAAATAGCGCCGCAAAACGCCGAAAGCGCACCAATATAGCTCTTGATATGCACGGCGATAAGATCGGACAGCATCACGGCGCGCACCAGACGCTCGTGGTCGCAACGCAGGTACTCGGCATACTCCATGACGGGCAATGCGCAGGTAATGCCTTGATTGCCCGAGCCGCACACAATGGCGACCGGCAGCGCGCAACCGTTCATGCGGGCGTCGGACCCGGCGGCCGCACGGGCACGGGCACGGCAGGCGACGTCATCGGCACGAGCACCCAGCAGCGTACGACCCACCTCGGCGCCCCAAGCGTGCGCAAGGCCCTCGGCACTGATTGCGCCATTCAGCTCAATCTGACGCTCAACGGCAGCGCGGGCGCCCTCAATGTCACCGTCCTCGATAAAGTCGATGATGGAATCAATGGACATGGGCGTATCGGCGTTATCTGCCGCACGCTCGGCCACCACGCGCTCGGCGCAGGCGGCGCACTCCCCCGCCGACTTGCCGCATACCGGAATACCATCGAGCGTATGGCACGTGACATTAGTGTGGTGATCGGTAATCTCGACGACCGCGGTATGGCCCCCGGCCGTCGCAGTCACCTTGATGTAGAGGTTGGGCACACCCTCGACAAGCGACACATCGCAGTAGCCAGCGTCGGCGAGGAGCTCGGCCACACGAGCGCGGTCTTCATCGTTAACGCTCTCGAGCACCTCGAGCGCGCTCTTGGCGTCACCGCCCACGGCGCCCAGCACGGCCGCGGCCTCAATACCGTGCATACCGCCCGAGTTGGGCACGGTCACGCTCTTAACGTTCTTGATTATGTTACCCGAGCAGGCAACATCCATATGATCGGGTTCGCAACCGAGCGTCTGGCTCGCCAGCGCCGCTGCATAGGCAACGGCAATGGGCTCGGTGCAGCCGAGTGCACAGACAAGCTCGCGGTTCAAAACATCGCAAAACGCGGCATCACGGATGGAATCGGTAGGCATAGGTATCTCCTGCTTGCATAACGGGCTGGACTCTCAAAAAAG
>UQWQ01000117.1 GCA_900544755.1 uncultured Collinsella sp.
AGATATGCCGGCAGCAAACCGGTTTCGGACATTGCGCTCCCCTCCCGCAGGCCTTCGTATTCGTTCCGTGCCATTCTAGCCCAGGGGCCCACCACACGCCAACGACGTCGTCACGGTCGCTGGCATCGCATCGCAAAGCCATTCGCAGTCGGTGTGACGGTAATGTCGCCGTGTTCGATGGTACACGCGAACACACCACCCGCTTCCTTAACGGCATCGATGCAGGCATCGGACGGATGGCCGTATCGATTCCCCTCACCGGCGCTTGCGAGGGAAAGCTCGGGCTTCAGGACGTCCAGCAACTCGCCATCGACTGAAACCTTGGAGCCGTGATGCCCAAGTTTAAGGACATCGATATCCCCCACCTCCTGCACGAATTCCCGCTCTTGGTCGAGCTCGGCATCACCGGTGAGAAGTATTCGCAGGCCCTTGCCTTCCTGAACATAAGAGAGCAGCAGGACAAGCGAGTCCTCATTTCCCTCGCCATCCACGAACTCGAATGGCCACATCACGCGAGCGCAAAATGAGCCGATGTCGACCGTATCCCCACGGCGCACCTGCCGATACTCCACGCCAGGTCGGTTCAATACCTCGGCAGGAGCATCCTCCAGCGCATCCGCCGCCACGGCAATCGTTCCGACCGAAAACTGTTCGAGCACGGCAGGCAAACCACCCCAGTGGTCCTCATCCCAATGCGTCACAAAGACGGCATCGATATGGTGCACGTTATTGCGAACCAACGCCGCAACCACACGCTCGTCGAGCCCGCAGTCGACGAGAGCTACTGCGCCGCCTTGGCGGATAAGAATCGCATCGGCCTGGCCCACATCGAGCACCGTCACCGAAGGCGGAGCGAATCGATCCCAATAGACGTACGGAATCGCAGCCAAGAGCATCAGGCATGCAAGCCCCACCGCCATAGGACGTGCACGGGGACGCGGCCACCAGACCAGCAGAACCGCCAGAAAACACGGCACTAGGTAAATCCACATGCTATCGGGCGGCACGCTCACGTATGCACCCGGCACGGCGGCAAACAGCTGCTCGAAGAACAGCGCGCAACGGGCGGCAATCATGGGCACAACGAGCGCCCAAGTCCGCAACGGTCCCACGAGCGAAAAGGGAGCCAGCGCGATCGACACAGCGAGCAGAACGCTCACCACCGGACCGATGACCGCATTTGCCAACGGAGCAATGAGCGAGAATGTACCGAAGGCAGGAATGGTAATGGGAAGTGTCGCCAGTTGCGAGCACAGCGTGACGGAAAGCACGCTGGCAACGCCCGATGGCACACCTAGCTCACCCAACGCGTAGGTCGCATAGGGACAAAAACACAGAATGGCTAAGACGCTGGCGCATGAAAGCTGAAAGCCCATCTCGAACAGCACCGTCGGTCGCAGTAGCACAAAGATGGACATGGTTACGAAGAGTGCCGAAAGGCCGTGCCGACGACGCCCCGCGCCGTTTACGACAAGCGTCACGAACACCATGCAGCACGCGCGCACGGCCGAGGGAGACGCGCCCGTAAAGGCAGCGTAGCCCACAAGCGTTATCGCCAATATCGCCCGCTGAAGACCACGTGAGCACCGAGTCTTTTGCAATACACCCTCGATTACAAACCCCACGATAGCCAAATGGCTGCCCGAGACTGCGATAAGATGCGCCGTTCCCGTCACCGAAAACCAGTCGCCCGCCGGCTGGGCGCGCAGCTCGGCCGAACGACCGCAGACGACACCGGCTATGAGCGCACGCGCCGGGTCGGTCGCAGGCGCGATGGACGCAAGCAGCCCATTTCGCAGCCGAAGCAGCGGCCTCGGAGAACCCTCATCGACCGACACAATCCGAACGGCTTTGACCTTACGCACCTCGCCTCGGAGCACACGCGATCGTCCATACGCATCGTTCTCAAAACGTGAAACGCGACCGATAACACGCACGTGCGCCCCGACCTTGAGCTCACGATCACACGATAGGCGAACCGTTGCCAAGTTCTTACCGTCCGAGCGTGCCCCGCAGGTATAGGAATACACGTCGTCGTTTATGGATGGATCGCCCTGCACGACAAACTCGAGGCCGCTTGCCGCTCGACCGTCGAGTGCCTTCGAGGCGCTGAGCACACCCACAGCCCACCACGCCGAGACGACCGCTCCCGCCACGAGACCGGCGGACGCGGCATACAGCCACCGCTTCAAAGGGGCAAGCCGCGCACAAGAGTGAGCCAGCACAACGAAAACCGCTGCCGCAACGGGAATGGCCCATAGCGGCCCGACCGCCGTCGCCCGCTCCCTCAGCAGCGCATCAGCGGCTATGCTGAGCACCAAGGCGCAGCTCACGCACATGCCGGCACACAGGGCCATCGTCCACGGAATCAGGGGTCGCGGAGGCATCACGTGCTCGCGCTCGGTCGCGCTCATACGCAGATGCAATCTTTGATTTTGGCAAGCTTCTTCTCGCCGATTCCCGACACACGCATCAGATCGTCAACCGAGGCGAAAGCACCGTTCTTTGTCCGCTCATCGATAATCGACTGGGCCATAGAGGGGCCGATGCCCGAAAGCGTCTGCAGCTCTTCTGCGCTTGCCGTATTGATGTTTACTAGGCCTGTTGCGCCACTAACGCCCGACGATGCGGAAGTCCCACCATCAACACCGGCTTCCGCAATGGACGCCTGCTGCTCCCCTACCGTTGGAACGTGAATTTTTTGTCCATCAGTGACCTTGGATGCACGATTAAGCCCCGTAACGTCTGCTTCGGGCGCCAGCCCGCCGGCGGCATCAATCGCCTGAGCCACCCGCGCCCCGTCTTTGAGGCGATATACACCGGGTGACACCACGGCGCCATCAACATCGACATAGACCTCTGCCGCGGCAGACGCCTTAGGCGAAGAGCCTTCGGATGTCTTTCCGCTCGAAGCATCGCCGGATCCCGGCTCCACTAACGTGCCCGAACCATCAGTGCGCTCAAACGACACACCGCCGGCACCGCCGCCAAGGTTCGCCATCGCCAGCCCACTCGCCATCGCAATGACGACCAGTATCGCCATCACCACTGCCTTATGACCGAGCAGTTTGCCCGCCCAGCGGTCCATCTTTTTGACTCGTTCGTGTTGTTCGCGCTGCGCCATAGCAAAACCTCCCAACACCATCGTGTCAGGAAAGGAGCTCCACAACAGCCAAGCCCCAAAACCGGTTTTTGCGGTCAAACCAAAAACCGACCAAAACCTTGCACAAATCTGTCCATTTATTCAGGCACACGTCAGCAAATGAACGCTTAGCCGCAAAATGCCCAGATAGCAAAAGACCGACGATGCAGGCGCATCGTCGGTCTATGCACAAATTTACTCGTAATCTTGGTAAATCTCACGCGGAGCAAGCTCCGAATGTTTGCGTTTTAAGGTCTTAGGGGCCTTATACGTGTTGCTCTCGAAGTCGATGTACTCGGTCTGCTTGAGCAGGCGCTCGATCATCTCCTCATGATCGAACAACTCCCAGGCCTCATGCACGGCATCGAGTTTAGCGTGCGTCTCGGGTCGGCGCGGCATAAACAGCGTGCAGCAGTCGGGAGCGGCCTCAGTCGAGATATCGAACGTACCGATCTCCTCAGCACGCGCGATGATCTCCTGCTTGTCCGAACCGATGAGAGGACGGAACACGGGGATCTTCACGGCCTCGTTGACGGCCATGATGTTCTCAAGCGTTTGGGAGGCAACCTGCCCAAGCGATTCGCCCGTAACGATGGCCTTGGCGCCCTCGATGTGCGCAATGCGCTCGGCAACCGAATACATAATGCGACGGTACATGATCACGCGCAGGTTGCTGGGGCAGGTAACCGAAATCTCACGCTGGCAGTCGCCAAACGGCACCACGTACAGACGACCGATCTGGACACCCGGCGCAAGCGCACGGATGATGTCCTGCACCAAATACTCGCTCGTATCGGGCGTCTGCGGACGACCGGAGAAATGCACCGGCACGCACACCGCGCCGCGACGCGCGAGCATCCAGGTCGCCACCGGAGAATCGATACCCGACGACAGCAGCGTCACGACCTTGCCGGCAGAACCCACCGGCAGACCGCCCACGCCGCGCTCAGAGCGCGCGTACACATAAACGCTGCCCTGGACCACCAGTACGTGCACCATTGCATCGGGGTCGTGCATTTGAACCTTTTTATCGGGGAAGGCCTCACACAGTACCTCGCCCACCTGACGATTGATATCGATCGAGGTGAGCTCATAGTCAGTATTGGAGCGCTTGGCGTGCACCTTAAACGAATCGAAGGAACCAAACTCGCGCAGCGCCTTCACGGCGGCGGCGCAGTACTCCTGCGGGTCGCGGTTGGTGTGAT
>UQWQ01000118.1 GCA_900544755.1 uncultured Collinsella sp.
AGCATGACCGCGAAGCTGCCGGATGCGCACCTTTTGAGCGTAAACATCTCGGGCGGCTCGGCTCCGCTGCAGCTTGGAAGCAAGGCAGGGGCGATCCAGGCCGATTTGGGCGCCCTGCTCTCGGCGGCGCGGACGGCGAAGGTATTTAAGCCTCCTTGTCAGTCGCTTTGAGATAATCCTCATCGTTCACAGGTTCCAACCACTCGTTGGAGGCTTCCTCGCCCGGAACCTCCAACGCGAGATGTGAGAACCAGCTGTCGGGTGCGGCTCCGTGCCAGTGCTTCACCCCTGGGGCAATGTTGACCACGTCGCCAGGGTGCAGTTTCTGCGCCGGCTTACCCCATTCCTGGTAAAACCCTCGACCAGCCACGCAGATGAGAATCTGTCCGCCGCCGTTTTTGGCGTGGTGCACGTGCCAGTTGTTGCGGCAGCCGGGCTCGAACGTCACGTTGTAGACGCCAACCTGCTCGGTTGATAGAGGCGCGAGGTAGCTTTGCCCGATAAAGTACTTCGCGAATGCGTCGTTGGGGGCACCGATGGGAAAGGCCATCTCGTTTTGGTGCTCGGCTTTTGCATCAGCGGCATCGTCATCCGCCCAGACCTCCTTTGCCATGCGGAAGGCCGCCCACGCCTTGGGCCATCCCGCATAAAACGCCGCGTGCGTAAGGATTTCCGCTATCTCCGCCCTGGTCACCCCGTTGTTCTTTGCGGACATCAGATGATATTTAAACGAAGAGTCCGTCAGTCCCTGCGCCATCAGGGCCACAACCGTCACCACGCTGCGGTCTCGAAGGGAAAGCCCGTCTTCTCGACTCCACACCTCGCCAAACAGCACATCGTCATTGAGCTGTGCGAACTTGGGGGCGAACTCCCCCAGGGCATCCCTGCCTGCCGTCTGTTTAATTGCCATGATCGATCTCCCCCTGTCGATGGTTTAGGTGCAAATCTGTTTCCTCATTACGGAACACCCTTTGCAATCCCTGTTCTAATGACGAGAATGAAGGTAATACCTAAACCTGACTTTAGGTCAAGGAATGAATTCGAGATTGATTCGGAGGAGCCATGTACACAATCGGACAGGTTTCGGAGATGTTCGGTTTGCCCGCCTCAACGCTGCGCTATTACGACAAGCAGGGATTGTTCCCGGCATTGGAGCGGACGTCCGGCATTCGGCAATTCGGCGATACGGAACTCGAGGCGCTTCGGGTCATCGAATGCTTCAAGAAAGCGGGGATGGAGATCAAGGACATCCGGCTGTTCATGGAATGGTGCGCGGAGGGTCCATCGACATACCCCAAACGCAAGGCCATGTTCGAGGAGCGGAAGGCCCACATGGAGCTAGAGATCGCGAACATGAACCGCGCGCTGGACATGCTGAAGTACAAATGCTGGTTCTACGGGCAGCTGAATCAGGGCGAGAATGAGACTGAGCTGAGGGCCATGATTCCCGACGGTTTGCCAGAAGATATCAAAGAGGCCTACGAGAACGCTCACGCTCGGTAGTACCAAAAACGCCCCTTCTGAAACTCAACCATTGTTTAAGATGTCACAACTTAGGCAACAAGACTGGTTGCCCCGGTACGCAACGGGAGGGTCGACGCGACTGGAATCGACCCTCCCGTTTCCCAAACGGCATGAAGCTACTTGCTCACAACCGAGATGCGCTGGGCGACGTGGTCACCGGACTCGATCTCATCGACCATGGCGATCGCATAGTCAGCGTACGAGAGCGTTGACTCGCCGCGGCTGTTGAGTGTGAACTCCTCGCCCGCCAAGATATACTCACCGGTGCGCTCGCCGTCGGCCTGGAAGTCAGCAGCAGGGGAAACGAAGGTCCATTTGAGGCCGTCCGTTTCGCGAAGGTGAGCAAGGACTTTGCCGGCCGCGGCGGACAGCGGCTTCCAGTCATCGGGGAAGTCCGGGCCCATATCGACGGTGACCGTATGCTCGGGGTTGACGAACAGCGAGCCCGCGCCACCCACTATGAGCAGGCGCACATCGGTGCCGACCAGCACATTAGCCAAGTGGATGCCCGCGTCGGTGATACCGGGGATGGTCTCGGGCGTCCAGCCGCCCACGGCGTCCACCACGGCGTCGAATCCTTCGAGGTCTTCCGTCGTGAGCTCGAGTGCGTCTTTGATGACGGAGTTCTGAGCGGCGGTCCTATTCTCGCCGCGTACGATGGCGGTCACGTCGAATCCGCGACGCACGGCCTCCTCAACGATGAGGCTGCCGGCCCTGCCGTTCGCTGCTACAACTGCGATTTTCTTGGTCATCATGCTTTCCTTTCGACCTGCGGCACTCGACGCCGCTTTCCTTGCAGCTCATACGATACGCGTCAAAGGTATATAATGGAAAGTAGGCACATAAAAGTGCTGTAAGCACCAAAAGGAAACTAATGTAAATGACGTGCATGATTGCAGACGGAGGTTTCGCGAACATGACAACACCGACTTTGGAGAACCTGCCTGCCTGCCCAGTGGAGACAACGCTTTTGCTCATCGGCAACAAGTGGCAGGTGCTCATCCTGCGCGAACTCTCGCTCAAAGGCACGATGCGCTTTAAGGAGCTGCAACGCTCGATCGGCAAGATTTCGCAGAAAGTTCTGACCAGCAACCTACGAACCATGGAGGAAACGGGGCTCGTTCATCGTGAAGCGTTCGCAGAGGTGCCCCCACGGGTGGAGTACTCGCTCACCGACCTGGGACAGACACTCAGACCCGTTCTTGACGCAATGAGAGCTTGGGGCGAGAACTACAAGGAGCAGCTCCGCGGCGGCGGGCTTCGATAAGTAGCTCCTACTGGTTACACGCCTACAGAAACCCCTCCGTCCTATCGCCATCACGGGAAACCCTCCTCCTTGGTTCTCGCCGCAAACGGCTTCGAGGCCGCGCTGGCGGTCCCGGCACGGCTGGAGTCGGCCCGCGCGAGCAGCGGAAAGGGATACACGCCCTTTACCAAGGTAGATTGCTGCTTTCATTTTCCGTTCCTTTCGCAGTATTCTCAATGCAGGTGCGCGGCCTGCGCGCATGGCGCCTAGGGGGCGTCGCCGTCACATCGTTTCATTCGCGCCTCTCTTTAGCGTTGGCAAGACGTCGGTTCGTGCCGTTCGGGTGCACGCAGGTTTTGATAATGCGCACCATCTCATCGATAGGCGTTTCGCAGCCGCTCCGAATCCAGTCCTGTACCACGGCGGAGAGCCCATGCACATAAAAACTGATGACGAAGGCCCGCTGCTCGCTGGGATAGCCAAAGCGCTCCAACACTGGGTCGATGATGTGCTTCGCTAGGGCCTCGAATCGCTCCTGAGCTTGCAGCGTATGCCCGTTTGCGAGCATCGCGCGATAGATGGAGCAGTTGTCTTGGACGAACTCGAGGTAGGGCCTCAGATACTCGTCGGTTACGAAAACGAGCTCATCGAGGGAAGCCGTACGGATAGCCCCGATCGTGTCTGCGGCGCTTTGTTCAAAGCGCTCGAAGAACTTGGTGTTCACATGCTCCGAACACTCCTTCACGAGGTCAGGGACACCCTGGTAGTGAAGGTAGAACGTAGAGCGCCCCACCCCGGCCTTCTTGCAAATCTCCTTAACGGTTATGAACTCCGCGCCCTTGTTCTGCAGCAAGTCGAGCAAAGCCTCGTCCATAAGCTGCGCCGTCGTAAAGTATCTGCTCTGCTGCCTGTTCACCCAAGCCTGCCTCTCCCTGATGCCAAAAGCTATTCGCCGGCAATTCCCTTGGCAAGCTCCATTATCTCAAAGGCGTATTTCTTCTTAGAGGTTTCCAGAATCCAGCGATACAGAACAAGGTTCACGCTTGCGCCTGCGATACCCAAGATACCAAGGACGATTCCGAGCACAAACAACGTGCCCTCGCCAGGTCCCAGCACACCCATGGTCAGGCACATGCCCACACCCAACAACAGCGAGGAAGCGATGCCAAAGCTGTAGGCGAAGACGTTCGCGGGGCGCTTTGCTTTGGCATCGAGCTTCTTGAGCGCGGTGAGCTTGGAGGCGCTTTTGGGCGCGTATTGCTTGGCGATCGATTCCGCGCAGGTCTTGTCGGTGTCCATGTTTTCTTCCTTTTCTCTATGGCTTGTTCGACAACCCAAGAATAGGAAGAACGTGCAGGCGATTGAAGAACACAAACGGGACGTTGTGTCCATGTTATATCGGCGAATGTCGACACTCACCGCAACTGCTCGGAATGATGATTGCGCTGTATTTCGTTATCAAATGGGCAGTGAAAAACGGCATAAAAGAGGCCTACGGTGCTGTCACTGGCAAGAATACCGCCGAAGATATCCAAAACGAAAAAGAGTTGAAA
>UQWQ01000119.1 GCA_900544755.1 uncultured Collinsella sp.
CGATGACGTCCTCGCCACCCAGGTCGAGCCAGTGTTCGATATGTGCTGCCAGTTGATCGAAGGTGACGTCTGCGGCGGTCTCGTCGGTTGCGTCGTTGGATAGGAACTCGCTGCAGTAGTTGAGGCCGACGATGCCGCCCATGTCGCGAATGGTGCGGAACTGGTCGTCGGTGAGGTTGCGCTTGACTCTGCAGACGGTACGGGAGTTGGAGTGGCTGGCGACGAAGGGGCGCGTGGCGTGGGCGACAACCTCGTCAAAGCACTCATCGTTGAGGTGGGAGACGTCGAGCACCATGCCGGCGTGCTCCATCTGCGTGAGCGCCTCGATGCCGGCGGCGGTGAGGCCGGCGTGGGTGTCGTGGCCGCTCGCGAGCGGCCCCTGCGCGTTCCAGCTGAGTGATGACATGAGTACGCCCAGGCCCTTGAGCACCTCGATCAGCGCGGGGTCCTCGGCAAAGAACGTGGCGTTTTCGATGGTGTGGATGCAGGCGACCTTGCCCTCCTTGAGCGCGGGGCGAATGTCTGCGGCGCTGCGCACGTTGACCATGCGGTCGTGGTTGAGCATTGCCTGGCCGCTCATATGCGCCATGATCTGCGCCTGGAAGCGCGCGGCGTGGGCGGTGGGAATCTCGTCGGGGACAAACGTGGCGAAGCACTGTGCCCATGGCGTGTTGCCGATCTTTGCGAGCGAGATGGCGCAGGCGTTGCCCTCGATGAGGTCGAAATCTTGCGGATGCGTCTCGTCGCCGGGAAAATAACCGTCGGTGCCGGCGGTAAAGCGCAGGTCGAGATCGAGCGTGGCCCAGCCGATGCGGTCGGCGGTGTCACAGTGTAGGTCAAATACGGGAAATGCCATAGTTCCTCCGGTTGCAGCGTTTCTTTGCAAACTGTCCTTGAATTGTATGACTAGGGTATAGTTAGCGCCATATGTTCATGGCGGTCCGCGTTGTGCGCCGCCCTTATCACGGAGGTTACCATGTCCAACCAGGGCAAGAAGGTTAAGACTCATTATCGCGGCACGCTCGATGACGGCACGCAGTTCGATAGCTCCTACGATCGCGGCGAGCCGCTGGAGTTCACCTGCGGCGCCGGCCAGATGATCAAGGGCTTCGACGCTGCTGTTGTCGACATGCAGGTGGGCGAGAAGAAGACTGTGCACATCCCGGCTGCCGATGCCTACGGCGAGCACAACCCCGAGATGGTCCTGACCTTCCCGGCCGAGCAGGTTCCCAACATCGAGCAGATCGAGAAGGGCATGAAGCTCTTCCTGTCCACGCCGAGCGGTATGCCCGTCCCCGCCGTCGTCATTGACGTGACGCCCGAGGCTGTGACGCTCGACGCCAACCACGAGCTGGCCGGCAAGGACCTCAACTTTGATATCGAGCTCGTCGAGGTCGAGGGCTAGAGCATGCCTGAACGCTTGGTTTCGACGACATGCTTGGGAAATCTCAACGATCCGTCCTATGAACTCCTGCTTCGCCGGGAGCTGGGTGGTGTCTTTGAAGTTGACGAGCTGCTGCTCGATTGGGACCAGCCTGATGTATGCGCGTTTGCGGGCGTGACGGAGCTGGGGCGCACGGTCGATGTTCGGCTGGCGTCCGACGGCGGTCGTCTTGCCGACGGCGACGTGCTCGCCATTGACCGTTCGGGCATGGCGCCCGTGGCGGTTGTCGTGCGCCTGCGCAGCGCCGAGGTTTATTTAGTCGAAGTTGACCGCATGGACCCGATTGCGCTCGCGCATGCGTGCTGGGAGATCGGCAATATGCACGCGCCGCTTTTCCGAGGCGACTCGGACGAGCATACCGTGCGCATGTATACGCCGGTGCAGCCTGTTTTGGGCCGCATGCTCCGGGGTGTCGAGGGTGTTCGGCTCTCGGTGGTTACGCGCGAGCTCGATGCCAGTCGGCGCTTTGCGTCGAGCGCGGCGGATGTTGTCGTGAGTATGGCTCCCGACTTTACAATCGTAAAGGCGGCGCGTGGTTAACGCGCATATATGCAAGACGGACTTTGAGAGGCAACGATTCAAAGTCCGTCTTGCTGTTGATGAGATGTTTTGGGGGAAACATATGGGTCTTGAGGGAATCAAGCTGATCGCCTGCGATTTGGATGGCACGTTGCTGCATCCGGGGGAGCGCGAGCCGCGTTCCGAGGCGTTTGAGCTCATCGATGAGCTACATCGTCGCGGCATTGTGTTTATGCCGGCGAGCGGCCGTCAATATGCGAGCCTGCGCTACCTGTTTGCCCCGGTGGCCGATGAGCTCGCCTATGTATGCGAAAACGGAGCCCTGGTGATGAGCGAGGGGCATGCCGTTGTCAAGCGTTCCATGGAGCGTAGCCTTGCTATGGATATCGCGAATGCCGTGGTTGCGTATCCCCATGCCGACGTGACCCTTTCGTGCGAGGGGCACCTCTACACCATGAGCGGCAACGATGCGTTCGTCGACCATTTGCGCTATGAGGTCCACTGCGATGTGGCGGTGGTCGACCGTCCCGAGGACATCGACGAGGATGTCATTAAGATTGCCTTCCAGACGCCCGAAATTGATCAGCCGGTGGCCCTGGAGTATTTCGAGCGTCTCTTTAGCGACCGAGTCGATGTGATGACGTCGGGAACCGAATGGACTGACTTTATCGGCTTTGACTCGGGCAAGGGGTCCGCGCTTGCCGATTATGGTTGTGCCCTGGGGATCTCGCCCGATGCGATGATGGCGTTTGGCGACAATGAGAACGATCGCGACATGCTCAACGTCGTGGGCCATCCCTATCTGATGGAGAGCTGCAACCCTACCATGCGCGGTGTCAATGACCGTGTCCGCTACGTGCGCACGGTCGAAGAGGAACTGCATCGCCTGCTCGCCGAGTAGATATATGTGGCATGCCTAGAAATCTACTTTTTGCCGCCATCGGTGGAAAGGGAGATTTTAAGGCATGTCCCAAACATCTACCGGCAGTTGGGGCAGAGGCCCTCGAAGATGGTGTAGTGCGAGGTGACGTCCCAGCCGATTTGCTCGGACGCCTTGTCGTCGAGCTGGGCATCGAAGGGGAGCGGCACGTCGATGACGCGGCTGCACGAGGTGCAGATGATATGTGCGTGCGGCTCGATGGTGCGATCGAAGCGGCTGCCGCCCGGCGTCTTAATAGAGAGAATCTCCCCTGCGTCGGCTAAGAGATTGAGGTTGCGGTAGACCGTGCCGCGGCTGATCTTGTCATCCTGTTCGCGTACGGCGTTGTAGATTTCGTCGGCGGTGGGATGGTTATAGCTTTGGCGCACAGCGTCAAGAACCAGCTTTCGCTGCTTGGTATTCCTTCTTTGCACCGCCATGCGCCTCGCCTCTTTTCTATCAACGGTCGTAGGTAAATGATACCGTATTTAGCACACAATACTAATAACGAGGAATGAAACCGTCTTCATTGGCAAGTGGGGCTCGGGTCTGGGCGTCTACGAGGCGAAAACGCGTTCCCATGCGCTCATAGGAGGCATGAAGCGCCTCGAGATGAGACAGGATGTTTGCCGGAGCTCCCTGTATCTCCATCTCGACTGACCCGTCTTCCATGTTACTCACCCAGCCGGTGAGTGCGCGTGCCTGTGCGAGGTTGGTGTTGGTAAAGCGAAAACCAACGCCTTGGACTTGCCCCTCCCAGCGTAGGAAATAGCGCAGGGGAGTGTCTTGAGTGGCCTCGTCGCTTGCGAGCACAGTAAGCCTGCGGCGCAGCTCGAGCTCGACGTTTGATGGTTTTTGAGGCTCTCGACTGCCGACGGTGACGCTGGAGAAGAACGTATCGAAGAAGCCCATCGCTAGGCCTGCTTGACTGAATCAGCGGGGAAGGTAATGCCGGCCTGCTGGCGCACGGCATCCATGATACGCAGCGAGACAAGCGTGACATCGCGGTAGTGGCCAAGCTCGTGACGTCCCGCCGGGGTCTCCCAAATCTCTTCCTTAACGTTATCGATGCCGCCGATGGCGGTGATAAAGTCCGCGAGCTCGTATTCCATAGTGTTGCTCGATTTGGGAAGGTCGAGCGCGCGTCCGTTGTCGCCTTGCTCGCGCGGCGCCTCGGTTGCCGATCCGCGCACGACGTCGCCGCGATAATCGATGCGTACGTTGCGGGGCGTGGACAGATGGTCAATCTGGATGGTGCCACGCTCGCCTTCGATCTGCGAGGGCAGCAGGTCATTCGTAATTTTGGAGTGCGCGAGCTCGACGGAGATACGGCCACCGCCGTAGCTGGCGAGGACGGAACCGCAGCCGTCGATGGGGCCGTGCGTGAGCTGTCGCGTGGTGGGGTCGAGCAGGGTAGTCATG
>UQWQ01000120.1 GCA_900544755.1 uncultured Collinsella sp.
ATTGACCTTCTGGTCATGCCGCCGAAGTTGAAAGGCAGATTGCCGCTCTGGCGGGTTTGCAGCGTCGAGCCGTTACGCGGTTTGGTAAAACCGCGTAACTAACGGAGGCGGAACCTACTTGACGCCGTACTGCTCGTAGTAGGCGTCGATGGCGGTCTTGAGCTCGTCGTCGATGACGACTTTGCCGTCGATCTCGTGGTTGTAGAGGGTCTCGACGACCTCAGCCATGGAGACGATGCTCGCGACGGGGAAACCGTACTTGGCCTCGATCTCCTTCTGCGCGGTGGTCACGCCACCCTTGCCGACCTCCATGCGGTTGAGGGACACAATCAGGCCCTTGATCTCGACATCGGCAGCAGCCTTGACCTTGGGATAGGTCTCGTCGATGGACTTACCGCTGGTGGTGACGTCCTCGACCATGACCACGCGGTCGCCGTCCTGGGGCTCGTAGCCCAGCAGGTTGCCCTTGTCAGCGCCGTGGTCCTTGGCCTCCTTGCGATCGCAGCAGTACTTGACCTCCTTGCCGTACAACTCGTGGTAGGCAATTGCGGTCACGACGGCCAGCGGAATACCCTTGTAGGCCGGTCCAAACAGCACGTCAAAGTCGTCGCCAAAGTTATCGTGGATTGCCTGGGCGTAATACTCGCCCAGCTTCTTGAGCTGGTAGCCCGTCACGTAAGCGCCAGCATTCATAAAGAACGGGGACTGACGGCCGCTCTTGAGCGTAAAGCTGCCGAACTTAAGAACGTCGGACTCAACCATGAACTTGATGAACTCTTGCTTGTAAGCCTCCATGCGGGCTCCTCTCGTAATCGCGTACGTGCCTTCCAGTTTAGCGCAGGCAGGGCGCGTTGCGGGCGCGCTTTGGGGCCTCGGCATTCTGTAAAGGCTTTGTCAGGGGCAATGGTTTTCCAAACATTGGGGTTGACACGGCAAACCCCCTCATCAAGAATACGGGCGGATTGTAACGGGTACGAGATACCCAAAACGCGCAGCGCTCGGCCTTAAGGAGGTGTGCCATGGAAGGCAGTCATAGTCGAAAAACCTGCATGTCGCCCTCGGCACGCCGCGAGGATTCCGCACACGCATAAGCGCCACGAACCGATCGTCAAAACCACCACAAAGGTGCCTGTCCCCTTTGTGGTGGTTCGAGAGCATGACGTGAGCGACATCTAGGTTTTTTGAAGCAAATACGACACGTACGCTAACTCCCTTCATCAAGGAGGACCCTATGCTGATGCTCAAAACCGCCACGGTACTCGAAGCTATCTCCAAGCGCCGCCGCACGGCGCGCCCTGCCGCTCACACCGGCCTGTCCAAGAACACCATATTCGCCGCCACCCATAGCGCCGAGGACGCCCTCGTGCTGCTTGACGCCAGGGCCGGCGGACTCGGTACCGAGCACGCCGCCGAGCGCCTAGACGCCATCGGCCCCAACACCATCGATGCGCCGACCAAGACACTCGCCCGCCGCATCGCCGACGCGTTCATCGACCCCTTCGCCGGCATCCTCGCCGCGCTCGCGCTGGTCTCGCTCTACATCGACGTGCTCGCCGCGCCCGAGCTGCAGCGTGACCCCTCCACGGTCATCGTTATCGGCATCATGCTGCTGGTATCGGGCGGCATGAAGTTTATCCAGGAAGCCCGCAGCGGCAATGCGGCCGAGGCCCTCAAGGACCTGGTCTCCAACACCTGCTGTGCCCTGCGCGATGGCGAGCGCCTCGAGATCCCCTTCGACGAGCTCGTCCCCGGCGATGTGATCCGCCTCTCTGCCGGCGATATGGTGCCGGCCGACGCCCGCATCATCACCGCGCGCGATCTGTTTGTGATCGAATCCGCGCTCACCGGCGAGAGCGAGGCCGTCGAGAAGACCGCTGCCGCCACGGCCGTCGAGGGCGCCGACGGCCCCGCGCTGCCACTCTCTGCCTGCAAGAACATCGTCTTTACCGGCACCTCCGTGCAAAACGGCACCGCCATGGCGCTCGTCGTTGCCACCGGCTCGGACACCTACCTGGGCGGCATCGCCAAGATGCTCAACGGGCGCGGCGAGAAGAGCGCGTTTGACCGCGGCGTCTCGAGCGTCTCCATGCTGCTCGTACGCCTCATGCTCGTTATGGCGCCGGCCGTCTTTGCCATCAACGCCGCCACCAAGGGCAACGTCATCGACGCGCTGCTATTCGCCACGAGCGTGGCCGTGGGCATCACGCCGCAGATGCTCCCCGTCATCGTGACCACGAGCCTGTCGCAGGGCGCCAAGGACCTCGCCCGTCGCCAGGTTATCGTCAAGGAACTGCCGGCGATCCAAAACCTCGGCGCGATGGACGTCCTGTGCTGCGACAAGACCGGCACCCTCACCGAAGACCGCATCGTGCTCGAGCGCTACCTCAACACCGACGGCAACGAGGACGTGCGCGTACTGCGCCATGCGTTTTTGAACAGCTTCTTCCAGACTGGCCTCAAGAACCTTATCGACCTGGCCGTCATCGACCGCGCCGATGTGACGCCCTCGGCAGCAGCACCCGATTCCATGCTGGGCCAGAGCCTGCGCGACCGCTATACCAAGGTGGACGAGGTGCCCTTCGATTTCTCGCGCCGTCGCCTGAGCGTAGTTGTCGCCGACGCCCAGGGTAAAACCCAGATGGTTACCAAAGGAGCTGCCGAGGAAATGCTCGAGATCTGCTCCTTTGTCGAAGTCGATGGTGCCGCCCAGCCGCTCACCGAAGATAAGCTCGCCCAGATTCGCCAGCAGGTCGCCGGGCTCAATGCCGAGGGCCTGCGCGTGATTGCCGTGGCGCAGAAGACCAATCCGCGCTGCGTGGGCGAGTTTGGCATTGCCGACGAGTGCGACATGGTGCTGATGGGCTTTTTGGCCTTCCTCGATCCGCCCAAAGCAAGTGCCGTGGGCGCCATCGCCACCCTCGAGGCCAAGGGCGTGGCAGTCAAGGTCCTGACCGGCGACAACGACCGCGTCGCGGCCACCGTCTGCGAACAGATCGGTATCGACGCGAGCAACGTCTTGCTGGGCTCCGAGATCGATGCGCTCGATGACGCCGAACTTGCCGAGCGCGCCGAGAACACCCACCTCTTCGCCAAGCTCTCGCCGCTGCAGAAGGCGCGTCTGGTGCGTGTCATGCGCGAGCTGCTCGGCCACACCGTGGGCTTTATGGGCGATGGCATCAACG
The DNA here is from genome assembly GCA_900544755.1 of uncultured Collinsella sp. Lineage (GTDB taxonomy): Bacteria > Actinomycetota > Coriobacteriia > Coriobacteriales > Coriobacteriaceae > Collinsella. The sequence goes on from UQWQ01000120.1 coordinate 3,183, forward strand.
ACGCCGCCGCCATGCGTGCAAGCGATTGCGGCATCTCGGTCGATTCGGCCGTCGACATTGCCAAGGAATCTGCCGATATCATCTTGCTCCAGAAGGACCTGGGCGTGCTCGAGCGCGGCATCATCGAAGGCCGCCGCACCTACGGCAACCTACTCAAGTACCTCAAGACCACGGTGAGCTCCAACTTTGGCAACGTGCTATCCGTGACCGTCGCGAGCCTGTTCTTGCCGTTCTTGCCCATGAGCGCTCTGCAGTTGGTGCTGCTGTCGCTGGTCTACGAGATCGTGTGCATCGCGCTGCCGTGGGACACCGTCGACGACGCCTGGACCGCCCGTCCGCGCGCCTGGGATGCCGCGTCCATTAAGGGCTTTATGCTCGAGTTGGGTCCCGTGAGCTCACTGTTTGATATCGTGACTTTCGCCGTGCTCTTCTTTGTGGTGTGCCCCGCCGCCGTGGGCTCAAGCTGGGCAGAGCTTGCCGCTGTAGGCGACGTCGCAGGCATGGCGGCCTTTACGGCGCTCTTCCAGAGCGGTTGGTTTGTCGAGTCCATGTGGTCGCAGACGCTCGTGATCCACATGCTGCGCTCCCCGCGCCTGCCGAGCGCGCGCGACCACGCCGCGCCGGCACTGTGCGCTCTCACCGTGCTGGGTCTGGTACTCGTCACCTGGCTGCCGGCAAGCCCCATCGCCGATGCGCTAGACCTCATGCCGCTGCCGCCGAGCTTCTTCGCGCTGCTCGTCAGCATCGTCGCCGCCTACATCGCACTCACCCAGCTGGCCAAGCGCCGCTACATCGCCCGCCACGGCGAACTGCTGTAACTCCACAGGCGCTCCCGTCAAAACCACCACAAAGGTGCCTGTCCCCTTTGTGGTGGTTCGCGCTGGCAGTGGCTGCCCAAAACAGCTAAAAAAGCCCCATTACAGTTTGAGTCGTCCGAAAGGGCGGCTCTTTTCCGTTGCACGGTT
>UQWQ01000121.1 GCA_900544755.1 uncultured Collinsella sp.
CCTTCTCGATAAACGTGTAGAGCTTCTCTTCGTCGCCGCGATTCTCGGCCTCGATGGCAATGCGGTACTGCGAGTTGGGGAACTTAAACGCCGCAGCCTCGACCTTACCGGTAATGGAGAGCGTATCGCCCGTCTCGGCCGCCAGCTTGGGCGCCACGATGATGTCGCCGGCATAGGCGTGACCGACCTCGGTCATGTCGCGACCGCACATCACATACAGGTGAGCCAGACGATCGCTCTTGCGGGTACGCGCGTTGATCAGCTCAAGACCCGGCTCAAGCGTACCCGTCAGCACCTTGATAAAGCTGATGCGACCCTGCTGCGGATCGGCCAGCGTCTTAAATACAAACGCCACCGGACGGTCATCGTCACTCGAGATCTTAAGCGAATCGCCGTCGATGAGCGGCATCTCTCCGTAGTCCGTCGGCGCCGGGAAGTATGTGGCGATGTCGTCCATCAGCGAGTTGACGCCCTGCTCCTTAATGCAATCTCCCGCAAAGACCGGCACAAAGATGCGCTCGGCGATCGCCTTCGACAGCAGGCCCTCAAGCTCCTCCTGCGTCAGCGTCTCCTCGCCTTCCAGGTATTTCATCATCAGCTCATCGTCGGCCTCGGCCACCAGCTCGCATAAATGGTCATGGGCTTCCTCGGCCTGGGCACGATACTCCTCAGGAATCTCCGACTCAACGGCTTCGGCGCCGTTGCAATGGCGCGCCTTCATGCGCACCAGGTCGATGATACCGTCAAAGTCCTCGCCCTCGCCCCAGGGAAGAGTCACAGCGCCCAGGCGCGTGCCAAAGCGCTCCTGCAGCAGGTCCATGGTGGTCGCGAAGCTGGCCTCGGAGCGCGACAGGCGGTTTACGAACACCGCACGCGCCAGGCGCAGGTCCTCGGCGGCATACCAGAGCTTAACCGTCGTAGGCTGCGGGCCGGCCTCGGCATCGACCACAAACAGAGCCGTCTCGCAGACGCTCATCGCGGCAAAGGCGTCGCCGATAAAATCGGGATAGCACGGGGCATCGAGCACATTGATGCGTGCGCCCTTCCAGTCGATCGGCGCAATGGTCGTCGAGATGGAAAACGCACGCTTGACCTCTTCGGGGTCATAGTCGAGCGTGGGCTTGGTGCCGTCGTGGCCGCCCAGACGGGCGGTCTTACCGGAAAGGTGGAGCATGGCCTCGGCGAGTGAAGTCTTGCCCACCCCGCCTTGGCCTACGAGCACCACGTTCCTTACGTTACCGGTCTTGGGAGCACCCATGATGACCTCCTTGCAGGGCCGCGCGCATTGCGCGACGCCAACGGGGAGAGTTCGCGGTCGGTGCCATCCCGGGAGCAGCATGGTCGGCAGCCGAGCCGACTCACCCTCCAAATGTCCTATGCCACCACCCTACCCTCACGGGCGACCGTCCATGCACACCTTTCGGCACACGTATGAATACAGGCGGCGAGAGGAAGAGACAAGCTTGTGAGGCGATTATTGAACCCCCGTCGATGCAAACAAAAAGCCGCCACAGACCGTAAGACCTGCGGCGGCTTCGCCTCAATTAATAGTTGAGTAAATACCTGAGCCTATCCCTCGATACGGCTCAAGAACTCACGGGTGCGCTGCTCACGCGGATGGTCGATGACCTGCTCGGCAGGACCCTCCTCGACAATGCGGCCGCCATCCATAAAGACCACGCGGTCGGCCACATCGCGCGCAAACTGCATTGCGTGGGTCACAATCACCATCGTCATATTCTGCGCGGCAAGGTCTTTAATGACACGCAGCACCTCGGCCGTCAGCTCGGGATCGAGTGCCGAGGTCGGCTCGTCAAAGAACAGGATCTCCGGATCGAGCGCCAAGGCGCGGGCGATACTCACACGCTGTTGCTGGCCGCCCGAAAGCTCACATGGCACCTTGTTCTCGTTGCCCGTAAGCCCCATCTGCGCGATCAACTCGCACGCACGAGCCTCCGCCTGCTCGCGCGGGCGCTTAAGCACGCGGATCGGCGCGTCGATGATGTTTTTCATCACGGTATAGTGCGGGAACAGGTTGTAATTTTGGAACACCAGGCCGAATCGCGAGCGTGCCCGCTTGGGCACATCGCCCTTCGCATAGACCGCGCCCGAACCCGCATCCGTCGCAACGGCAAGGTCACCAAACGAGAGTGAGCCTCCGTCGAGTGTCTCGAGCAGCGTGGCACACCGCAGCAGCGTGGACTTGCCGCCACCCGAAGGCCCGATAATCGCCACGACCTCGCCACGCTTCACCTCAAGCGAGATATCCTTGAGCACCTCATTGCCGCCAAACGCCTTACGCGCGCTTTCGATTTTCATCACTGAGTTAGTCATGATAATAGTCCAGCTTCTTTTCGGCGGCGCCCAGCAGCATCTCGACCACAAAGTTAAAGACCCAGTAGATCAACGCCGCGATCGCAAACGGCACCATGCTCACCTGCGAGGCGACCAGCGCCTTGGCCGTCGAGAACATCTCACCCACGCCAATGGCAAACGCCAGCGACGTGTCCTTGACCAGCGTGATGATCTCGTTGCCCATCGCAGGCAGAATACGCTTGGCGACCTGCGGCATCACGATATACAGAAACGTCTGCATGCGCGAGTAGCCCAGCACCTCGGCAGCCTCGTATTGACCGCGCGGAATGGACTGCAGGCCCGAGCGATAGATCTCGGCAAAGTAACCGGCGTAGTTGATGATGAACGCCACGACGCACGCCGTCCACTTGGAATCGGGCGTGAGCGAAATGCCAAACACGTAGTACGGGGCAAAGTAGATGGCAAACATCTGCAGCATGAGCGGCGTACCGCGCATGACCGAAATGTAGATGCGCGCAATCCAGCGGAGCGGCGCAATTTTGCTCATGCGCATAAACGCCACGGGGATTCCCAGCGGAATCGACCCCAGCAGAGTAAGCACAAACAGCTGCAAACTGACCAAGAATCCCTGGCCAAGCATCTGCATCATGACCTGAATAGACAACCCAAGCTCTCTTTCACAGTAACGGAACAGCGAACCCAATGCTAAAGCGGGTTTTCCAGGTGCCCGAGTTTGCCGTGAAAGAGGAGCGCCGCGTACTAAATGTACGCAAGCGACGGTTTGAACGGCAAAATCGGGTGCCTGGGAAAGCCGCTATTTGAGAACCCAGTTGTCGAAGGACAGACCATAGCTTGCGTATTTATCGCACAGGTCCTTGACCGTGCCGTCCTCGTAGAGCGCCTTGAGCGACTCGGTCACGGCATCGGCGGACTTGGTGTCGCCCTTCTTAAAGCCGACGGCGTAGTGCTCGCTGGACAGCGGCTTGTCGAGCTGCGTATAGGCATCGGGCTTGGCGGCAAGCTGATACTGGGCAATCGAAAGGTCGCAAGCCACGGCATCGACCGCGCCGCTCTCGAGCTGCATAAAGGCCGTGTTGTACTCGCCGATCGTGTCGAGCGTGGCAAACGTCGCCGCCAGATCCTTCTGGTCACCCTCGAGTACATCCTGCGCAGCGGAATCGGTCTGGGTAATCACGGTCTTGCCGGCAAGATCGTCCCAGCTCTTGATACCCGCGTCCTTCTTGACCACCAACACCTGCTCGTTGAGCATATACGGCTCGGAGAACGTGTAGTCGTCCTCGCGGCCCTCCATGGTAAAGCCGTTCCAGATGCAGTTGATGGCGCCGGAGTTGAGCAGCGTGTCCTTGGCATCCCAATCGATGGCCTCGTAATCGACATCCCAGCCCTGCTTATCGGCAACGGCCTTGGCAAGGTCAAGGTCAAAGCCCGTGTACTCGCCGTCATCGCCCACAAAGCCGTACGGAGGATAGGACTTGTCAAAGCCCACCACGAGCTTTTTGGACTCCGCGGCACCCTTCGTATCCTTGGCCGCGGCAGAGCCGGCAGCAGAGCCCTTAGCGGCACCGCCGTCACAACCGACAAGACCAAGGCCGAGCACCGTGGCGAGCGAGCCGGCTAGACCAACAAACTGACGACGAGACATATCGGTATTCATGGTATTCCCCCTTGGTTGCACTTTAGTTAAGTAAAGTGAGTCATGTAACGTTCAGAATCATACACTTTACCTTGATAGAGTACAAGGGATAGGTTGCCCGCCGGGC
>UQWQ01000122.1 GCA_900544755.1 uncultured Collinsella sp.
GAGCTCGTCGAGCACGCGTTGGGCCGCGGTCTCGCCCTGCACGCCCAGACGCTCGGTCAGATCGGAGATGGTACCGCCGGCCTGCTCGAACATGTCGGACACGCTGCGGGCGATATCGGGGGTGGCGGTGTCCTTGCGGACCTGCTCGCCTTTGGTGTTAAGGTCGTCGAGGACCTTCTTGCCGCCTTCGACAGCAACGGCGGCAGCGCCAAAGCCCACGTTGATGGCGCCGTTAACAAGCTGATCGAGTTTCATAACCATGGTTGTCTCCAATCACAAACAACTGCATTGGCGTTCTTGTACCCAAGATTGAGTGAAAGCGACAAAGCGTTTTAGCGCTATTCGATCGACGGGAAATCCCTATCTCACGTTGTCGTTCATCGCGAAAGAGTTCTTCATGGCACAGCTCGTGGTGTAGAGCACCTTACCCAGTAGAGCATCGGTCTCTACGCGAACACGCTCGGCAAAGGCCTCATTGGCGCGTGCAAGTTCGGCAGGTACCTCGGCCTCGGGCAGAGCGGCTACGGCAGCATCGACGTCATGGATCTGCTTGTGGCCCATGCCACCGACCTTCTCCTGGTAGTCCTCCACAGCGCGGCCGCACTCATGGAAGCGGACGTCGGCCAGCGCGCCGATCAGGCGGTTGGCCCAGTAGAAGTTTTCGGACGTCACGCGAGCCTGCGTGTCGGCATAATACTCGGGCATGGTCTCGACGTTGGCGTACAGCGGAACCAGCGCGTTAAACGAGTTGGAGCCAAAGGCCATCCACTGCACGGCGCGGTAGGCCGGCTGCGCATAGGGGCGCAGCTGCAGCACGGCGAGCTGGCTGTTACGGTTGATGCCGATGGGACGATAGGCGCCGCGTGTGGCGGGCGTACCCTTGCTGCCGTAGCAGTCGTACTCCGTGCCCTGGTAGTGGCTCGAAAGCACGTACTTGATGTCCTCGATGGTCACCTTGCGCTCAGGCACGCGGCTCCAGGGGATGTCATCGCTCTCGGGCGTGTAGTCGGCCTCGGGACCGTCCCACACATCGCTGGGGTTAAGGCAGCGCTGCATATACCAGGCGCGCGGCGTGTTGTAGACGTGGTCGCTGTCGCTGTGCGAGCCAAAGGCCTCGCGCGGGTTGAAGACCGCGGCCGGACCGTCGCCCTCGACGCCCAGCGTCAGGTCCAGATGCCACTCGGCCATCCAGGAGCGCAGGTCGGCGGAGCACATGTGGTCGGCCTGGGCGCCCTCGGCGTCATCCAGGTCAAAGCTATCGATACCCAGCTGGTTGGGCATGGTCACATAAGCGTCATCGGGCACGCGCTTGGCGATCCAGTGGTGACCGCCGATGGTCTCGAGCCACCAGATCTCGTCCACGTCGCTAAAGGCGATGCCGTTGTTCTCGTAGGTGCCATAACGCTCGAGCAGGTCACCCAGAATGCGTACGCCGTCGCGGGCGGATTTGGCATATGGCAGCACCAGGGTCACCATGTCCTCCTCGCCCAGACCGCCGGGCTGCGCCGGAACATAGCCGTCCTCGCCCTCGTTGCCCTTGGCGGGCACGTAGTCGACGAGCGGGTCGGCGCCGCGAACGCGCTCGTTGGTGGTGAGCGTCTCGGTTGCGGACATGCCCACATTGAGCTCGTTGAAACCGGCCTCGGCCCAGATGCCGTGGCCCGGGACAACATCGGGGACGCTCGTGTAGCGCATGGGATTGTCGGACAGCTCAACGGTTAGGTGACTCAGGACGCTCGTGTAGACGCGCGGCTGCTCGTCGGGATGCACCACGCGCATACGCTTGGGCTCAAACACCCCGTTGGACGAGTCCTCGTTACGCGCGACCAGGGTCGACCCGTCGTAGCTCGCATTCTTACCAACCAAAATCGTTGTGCACGGCATGCGCATCCTCCTTGAGCGAAGAAATCAAACGGTAACAGTGTATCGCTTCGGCGCAAAAAGGGCGAAACCGCCGCCCCGGCAGCCCCCTCGAGACCCCTGTGGTCAAAAAATGCCAAATATGAGTACTGTCACAAATTTAGTAGCAGCAATTTAACCGAATGCAGGTGTCGATAATCTACATTTGTTCAAAAGCTTGACAATGTAATTCCTCATAAGTCCAATAAAATAGGCTCTCTATCGATAATTAATACCGATTGAGAGCCAAAATGACCTAAAGCATATGTGACTATCTTGGCAACAGTACTCATATTTGGCGTTTTTTGGCCACGTGGTATATGTCTAACCCCTCAAACAGCCCAAAACGCCTATTTCGATGCGCGCTCCGCCGCCTCGATCACGTGTTTGGCGAGAATCGCCGTCGTTACAGCGCCCACGCCACCCGGCACGGGAGTAATTGAGCCAACGATCGGCTCTGCAGCATCAAAATCGACGTCGCCGACCAGCTTGCCGGCGGCCTCGTCCCAGTTAATGCCCACATCGATGATCGTCTGGCCCTCGCGAACCGCATCCGCGCCAATCGTGCGCGCGCGTCCAACGGCCGCAACCACAATATCAGCCGCACGGCACTCGGCAGCAAGGTCGCGCGTATGCGTATGACACGTCGTCACGGTCGCATTGCGCGCCGTAAGCATGGCGGCAACAGGACGCCCGATCACCAGCGACCGACCAACGACCGCGACCTTGGCCCCATCCAGCTCAACGCCGTAATGATCCAGTAGCGCCAACACGGCCTCAGCCGTGCAAGGAGCAAAACCCTCGCCGCGCCCCGAAAGCGTGGTGAGCAGCGAAGCGGGCGTCATGGAGTCAACGTCCTTGGCGGGATCGAGCGCTGTGGCGACGGTGTTCTCGTCAAGGCCGGCGGGCAGCGGGCGGAACATCAGACAGCCATGGACAGCCGAATCGGTATTGATGTCCTCGATGGCCGTCAACAGCTCGTCCTGCGAAACATCGGCGGGAAGCAAAATGCGGCGAGCCTCAATGCCAACCTTCTCGCAGCGCTTGAGGGCACCGCGCTCGTAGGATAGGTCGTCCTCGCGTTCACCTACACGCACGATAGCCGACATCGGAACAACGCCCCGCTCACGCAAAGCGGCACAGCGAACAGCAAGTTCCTCGGTCAGCGCGCGAGCAACGGGAGCACCCTTCAGTAACTCAGCCATGGCTATCCTCTCTTCCTTGCAGCGTCGGAGGCGCGGCGCGCCAGCGCATCGGCGCGCGGCAACCATATGTCGAGCAACTCATCACACGCCGCCTCGAGCTCCTCGGCGCGTGCACGATCCTTCATAGACGTGGTGTTCGCAAAGAGCGTCAAGCTCGCGCCCTGCATGGCGGCACGGCAGAACACAGCGCCGCAAGCCACATCGGACAGCAGCTGACGCGAACCCTTGTCGGCCATGTCCTCGAGCAGCGCCAGTGCGCGCCCGCAGGCATCCATAATGCGATACGGCGGCATAGCGGCCACATGCAGCGCATCCTGAATCGCGGTCGCTCGAGCCGGATCGTCACGCGGAATACCGTACGCCGCGGACACCCGCCTGTAGGCACGAACGTCCTCGGAAACCAACTCGACAAGCTCCTGGGCCAGCTCATCAGCCTGGGCAAACGCGCGCGTCAGGTCATCCGCACGATCGGCAAGCGTGGGGTTGGTCGCGCCGTAGCGCGCGACCATCCCGCACAGCGAGGCGCCCAGCGCACCCACAAAGGCGCTCGCGCTGCCGCCGCCGGGCACCGGCTCGCGCGCGGCAAGCGCCTCGGCAAACCCGCGGCAGGTCTTGTCCATCATCTCTTGGCTCATACACATGCACCTTCAAGTCATATACATCGGTCGAGCGGCAACCGCCGACCGACCGCATCGATCACATAATGGTGCTAAGTCTAGCCCATACGCACCTGGCCATCGCGGATTTCTATGGCACACGATAGGCGGCAGCGACACAAACATGGGACACATGGCCCACGTTTCGAGACTCCCGGGCAGCGGCAACTGGGGCATACATATAGGTAAGGAGCCCTATGTTGGGGCAACGCTCGCCACGACACCGGACGACGAATGGAGGAATAACCGCACAGCAAACAAAGGCATCATGTGCATGCGTAACCGCCGCCCCAGCGATCCGCGGCACACGATG
>UQWQ01000123.1 GCA_900544755.1 uncultured Collinsella sp.
AGCGAGCACGCCAGCGACCGCTTCATCCCCGTCTTCGACTCTGACAAGAACGCTGACGAGCTGTTCGACTACGAGGCCAAATGGAAGGCCAACTTTGAGTGGACCGAGAATGATCCCGTCAAGTACAACGGCAAGACCTGGCGCAACGCTTCCTATACACACTCGGGCGGCGTGACGACTGAGTACTTCACCGAAGCAGGCGGCGGCAGCGTATACGTGAGCATCGACAACGTCGAGGAGCACAAGGACGCCGTCGAGACCATGATGAAGTCTCTGGAATTTGCCGACGACATCGCCGAAGCCAAGACCGAGGCCCTGGACGTCAAGCTCGACGATATCGAGATCAAGCGCTAAGCAACTGGCGAGCGCAGCGGGAAACACGGGCGCAGTGCAAACAAGCGACGGTGCCCCAGCGTTTCGTACTAAGGGAGGGCCGGTAAACCGACCCTCCCTTTCTTATGCCGGCACCTGACGAACGCGAGGATGCCGGACGCCGGAACCACCCCAAATGTGGCAACGGTACGAAAACGGCAAGCACCCAAACACGTCCGCCCGCCGATTTATAGCGCCGCGCACACAATTTAAGCCGACACCTTTAAACATCTGGGCAGTATAGTGACCAAAACTATCGCATAACCGCACCCTGCGAATGGAGGAGTCATGGCCGAACATCATGCCATCAGTCGCCGAGCATTTACGCTGGGCTTAGGTCTTGCGGCGCTGTCGCCGCTTGCAAGCCTGCCAGAAACCGCGGCACCGGGCATTCCCCTGCGAGCGGCATTTGCAGACGACACGCCCAAACCGGCGGACAGCCTCGACAATTTCGTCATTCGCCTTCGCCCCGCGGGCTATTTTCGCACCGCGAGCGTCAACCAAGACGGCAACGTTCGCGGCAACGTCTGCCACCTGTTTAACGACGGCACGTCCAGCAAGCTCATCCTTGAGAACGTAACGACCAAGAATGACGATACAAACTGGTATGCTATCCGCACCTTGCTCAATTTCGAAGAGCATAAAAAGACGGGCTACAGCATTTGGTCGGTCGACGACGACTCTGACAAAGATGGAAAGGTCATCCACGTATGGGGCGGCGAGTATGACAACAAGCCCAGCCGCGCTTTTGCGTTCGAGCGTCAATCAAACGGAACCTATATCATCCGAGACCGCACGGTCGAGAAAGAAACCGAGAAAAAAGACATTAAGTACCTGGCAATAGAATCGAACGGCGAAGACCAGGACAACAATAAGATCTGCCATAAGAGTAAGAGCATTCCGTGGGAGCTCGAACTTATCGGTTACGACATGAAAAAGAACGATGCCACGGTTAGCAGCCTCGACTGGATCACGTACAGCAGCTACGTCGATGGGCCATGTTGGATGAAATACGTCGACGACAACAAGTTCCTCGACGAGCTGAGCATCCCGGGTACGCACGATTCGGGCACCTGCAGCGTGGACAACGACACTGAGCCCCAATCCTCGCAAGTAAAATGCCAGCAGGATTACATTCCTACGCAGTTGCTCGAAGGCATTCGCTATTTTGATATCCGGCTCGGAAAGGGCGACGACCCCGGTATCGACCACGGGGATTACTACCTGCTCAAAAAAGACGCGTACTTTATGCATCTTTCCGATGTCATAGGCTACTTCAAAACGTTTTTGAACGAAAACCCGACAGAAGCGCTCATCATGCTTGTATCACGAGGCAACGACGAGGCTACCGACGAAAGTGTTACGACGGCTTTCGCCAAGGTTTTGGACGACAACCCCAAACTGTTCTATACGTCGAGCCGAATCCCCGCGCTACACGAGGTGCGCGGAAAGATCGTTCTGCTGCGTCGATTTAGGCTCGCCGGCAACAGTGTAAGCGGCCACACGTGGGGCCTCGACCTTACCGAATGGGATGGCAAGATCAAGGCTCACTCCGACAGCGCCACTATGTGTCTCGTCCAAGACGCGCGGGGCTTTGAAGCCGCGGGAGAAACAGGCGACAAAGAGCCCTATTGCACCAAGGTATACGCCCAGGACAAGTACAAACTCACGGGAACCGACAAGCTCAGCTGGGTCGATAATGCGCTGAAGGAAACGACCGGGCGCACGCGCAACGAGGTAGATGTCGAGGACGATAACGGGGCCAAGGAGCAAGTCCTGGAGCGCTGCTGGTCTATCAACTACACCAGCTGCACGAATCACAAGCAAGGAAGCAACCCATTTACCGCAGCGCGAGTAGTCAACGAGCATCTGTACAAGAGCCCGTACATCAACCCCAGCGACAACGAGGAAACAAAGTCAGATTACCTCAAGCACATTGGCATCATCGCATCCGACTTTGTTGATGCGGCGCTGGCCCGGAGCATCTACCAGCGCAATTGCGATTACGATACACAGCACAAGCAGACAGCTTCGTACTACCTCCCGACCCGCATGCGCATGACGTACGGCGACTCGCTGAGCGATGCCTCGCTCCAGGATGGCAAGACCGTTGGCGAGGGCCATTTCCGCCTTGTCGACAGCAGCAACGTACTCAACGTGGCGGCTTCGGGCCATGCGTTTACCATCGAATATGTGGATGTCGACGCCTTGGGCAACGAGACCGTTACGGAGCTGCGGGGTCATGTGCCCATCGATATCGATCCGCGCGCGTTGACGCCCCATTTTGAGGGGCTCGAAGGCCTTAAGGCCGGCGAAGACGTGCGCGCCAAGATTGCGGCATCACTCGAGGGCAAGCTCGAAACCGATGCCTGCACGGCCCAGCTCGAGTTTGTGCACGACGCGGACGGCGCTCCGGGCACGGCAATGGCCGAGGGCGAAACATTTGCCGCAGGAACGTACTGGGTGCGCGCGAAAGGCCTTTTGGGCGACGCGGCGCAGAACTACACGCTTGCCACCGACGGAGCCGCAAGCTTTACTGTGACGACTTCGGGCGACGCGGGCGACACCGGCAACGGTACCGGCGGCGGCAACGGCAACGATGCCAACGCGGGCAGCGCCGACAGGAACGGCAAGGGCAACAAGAGCAAGGGATCGGGCGAGAAGCTCGCCGGCACGGGCGACGGCTCTGGCATTGCCGCCGGGCTCGCCGCTGCCGCCGTGGCGACAACGGTCGCCGGCGCGGCAATGCTTGCCAACGATCGCGAAGACAGCGAAGGCGCTAGCGAATAGGCAAGCCGGCTTTCAGACGCATCGGCTCAATCAGGGGCGCAGAATACCGTTCTGCGCCCCTGTTTTTGACATGAAAGAGTAGCAAAGTGTTGGTGTCCATGCGTGTCACCCCCATGAGGTTCGCTAAAACTGCCTCTATGGCCACATTTTAGTCACCGCAAGGCTCCCATGCGAAGGTGCCAGACAGCACAGCAATTCGTGTCCGCGCGAGGCTTTAAACTAAATGCGATAAAGATGCATTCCACAAGAGGAAAGTGGGGCGACAGTGATGGGCGAACTGGTAAACCGTGGAGAATCGGCAATCGTGCCAGAAGTTTTTTACAAGCAGGTTTCCTCGATTCTCAACGCCGCTCGCGACAAGGCCTATACCGCCGTTAACTTTGCGATGGTTGAGGCGTATTGGGATATCGGCAAGAGCATTGTTGATGAGCAGGGCGGAGAGGAGCGCGCAGTATATGGAGAGGCATTGATTGCAGGCCCCTCCAGAAGGCTTACCGCGGATTTCGGAAAAGGCTTTGGCATCGCAAACCTTCGCAATATGCGTCAGTTCTTTCTTGCGTTTCCAATTCGCGACGCACTGCGTAGCGAATTGAGCTGGACTCATTACCGCAGGTTGATGCGCATTCCCGACCCCGATGCTCGCGCCTGGTACATGAACGAATGCGCCGATTCTCGTTGGAGCACGCGTCAGCTCGAGCGCCAGATCAACACCATGTTCCGCGAGCGCCTGCTTGCCAGCAAGGACAAGGAGGCCGTCACCCAGGAAATCCAAAAGAGCGCCCCGGCTCGTCGCCCCGAGGATATCATCCGCGACCCATATGTACTGGAGTTTTTAGGTTTCTCGGACGATACTGCGTTTCGCGAGAGCGATCTAGAGCAGGCGCTCA
>UQWQ01000124.1 GCA_900544755.1 uncultured Collinsella sp.
CATTTAAATCTGCCGAGGTCATTGGCTATCCCGAGTGTCGCATCAACCTGGCTCAGGCTGCGCTCTATGTGTGCCTGGCGCCTAAGTCCAACGCGTGCGAGGCCTCGATCGATGCGGCGCTGGCCGATATCCACAGCAGTGGTCTTCGCGAGGTGCCCAGCTACCTGCGCGATCGTCATCGCCCAGGCAGCGATGAATATGGCGTGTATAAGTATCCGCACGATTATCCCGAAGGCTGGGTCGATCAGCGCTATTTGCCCGAGGGGTTGGAGCGCGGCGCGTTCTGGCAGCCTGCCGGCCGCGGTTGGGAAGAGTGGCGTGTTGAGCAAAGCGAACGCGACCGTAGCGGTAATGCTCCGAAGTAACTGCTGATTATTTTGTCCCAGGATCTCACGCTTGGCATGTTCGGTCCCCTTTGGGGTACCATGAACAGCGTCTGTATTTCGATTCCTTTGGGAGGCTTGTATGAGTCCCATTCAAATCGCCCTGCTGTTGCTCGCCGTTGCCGGCGTGTGGGCTGTTGTCGAGCTCGCGCTCACGCTGCGCAAGACCCGCACCGTCGTTGATTCGCTCGACAAGACGGTGAGTGACCTTAACAATACGCTCGCCGAGGCACAGCCTGTGGTGGCAAAGCTCGACGGCGCTGTCGATGAGCTCACCCCCGCGCTGGCACAGGTTGAGCCGCTCCTCAAGTCGAGCAAGACTGCCGTTGATGCTCTGACGTCTAACCTCGTTGAGGTTGAGGCGGTCGTTCGCGACATCTCCGAGGTCACGGGCAGCGTGGCTGAGGCCAGCAATGCCGTATCGAGCGTGACTGATTCTGCTGCTGGCGCCGTGCAGAAGCTCTTCAATAAGGTGAAGGCTCCTGCAGCCGACGCCGATCGCAAGCTCGCCGCTGCCGCCGCCGAGGCCGAGCAGCCTACTGAGCGCGTTCTGATTGGCGATGACGATGCCGCTGCTGACGACGATGATGTTCAGAAGCCCGCTGCTAAGCCTGCTCAGTATTACACTTATACGCCTGCCGAGACCTCCGAGGAGTCCTGCGATGAGTAGCGAAGCAACCTGCCCCATTACGCTGAGCGTTGCCGGTGATCCGCGTCTCGCGCGCTTGGTGCGCATGACGGCCGCCAACGTCGGCGCCCTGTGCTCTATGTCCGTTGATCGCATCGAGGACATTCGTATGGCTGCCGAAGAAGCCTTCATCTTTGGCTGCACGGCTGTTGATTCCGACGATATCTCGATCAAATTCGATGTCGACGAATCGCATGTGGGCATGACCTTTACCTTTGGCGACCAGGCGACTGTCGATGAGGATGACCAGGCTGCCGTGTATGCCGAGCTCATTTTGGCGAGCGTGTGTGACTCTTACGAAAAGACTACAGCGCCCCTAACGCTTTCCCTCGACCTCAAGGCGGATATCTAATATGACCGAACGTTCCCGGAGCGGCAAGACCGCTTGGGACAAGGAGAAAACCCGCGAGCTGTTTCGTCGTTATAAGGAGACCGGTGATCCGGATGCTCGCGAGCAGCTCGTCATGTCCCATATGAACCTGGTAAGGTTTCTTGCCAACAAATTCAAGAACCGCGGCGAGCCGCTCGATGACCTTTTGCAGGTCGGGTACTTGGGCTTGCTCAAGGCTATCGATCGCTTTGATCCCGAGCGCGGACTCGAGTTCACGACGTTTGCCACGCCCACCATCTTGGGCGAGATTAAGCGCCACTTCCGCGACAAGGGCTGGAGTGTGCGCGTGCCGCGTCGTCTGCAGGAGCTCTCTGCCAAGGTTAACCAGGCTACCGACAAGCTTACCAACGAGCTTCAGCGTTCGCCCAAGGTTGAGGAAATCGCCGATTACCTTGGCGTGACCGTCGACGAGGTGCTCGAAGCCATGGAATCGTCCTCGGCCTACACCTCGGTGCCCATCGAGGCTCCCGGCGCGTCCGACTCCGACGATGCTCCCTCGATTCTCGATCGCTATGCCGACGACGACAACGAGCTCGACTTTACCGATGACCGCCTGGTAATCGAGGAAGCCATCCGCGATTTCTCGCCGCGCGAGCGTGAGGTGATCGAGCTACGCTTTGTGAAGGGCATGACCCAGATCGAGATCGCCAAGAAGCTGGGCATTTCGCAGGTGCAGGTCTCGCGCCTACTGCGCCGCACCCTCAAGAAGATTCAAGACAAGATTGACCCTGACGGAGTAATGGTTCGTTCATGAGTGAGCACCCCCAACAAACCGACCGCACGCTGCGCGATACCCGCATTCTGACGCTTCGCATTTGGGCTGTCGTCGGTTGCATCGTCATCGCCGCCGTCATCTTTAACCTTATGGGCATCCTGGCACCGGTTATTGAGTTTCTTGCCGTCGGCTCCATCATTGCTTTTGTGATGTCCCCGATCACCAACTGGCTCGAGCACCATGGCGTGAATCGCGGCATCGGTTCGCTTATCGCGCTTATTGTGGTCGTTGCTGTGCTCGTCGGTGTCGTTTGCATCTTGTCGCCGATTCTCTTTGGTCAGATCATGGAAGTCCTGAGCCGCCTGCCCGAGCAGCTTCGTGTTGCGGGTGGCGACCTCAACGAGATGATCTCGCATGCCAAGACGCTCAACAACACGCCGCTCAAGGAGTATCTGGACGATAATCTTTCGTCGCTGGTTGCCGTGGCATCGAAGTATGTGTCTCAGATCGCTGCCGAGCTTGGCCGCGGTGTGTTCCCGCTCATCACCAATACAGCCTCGCAGTTGTTCGTGATCTTCCTTGGTCTGGTGCTTGCGTACTGGATGGCCTGCGACTACCCTCGCATGCACCACGAGATTTGCACCATCATCGGTCAGGAGAAGGAGACCTCGTACCGCTTTATGGTCGCCATCCTTTCTCGCTCTGTCGGCGGCTACATGCGCGGTATGGTCGTGACGTCCATCTGCGGTGGTTTCCTCGCCTTTATCGGTTTTATGATCATCGGCCATCCGTATGCGGCGCTCATGGCCATCTTTACCGGCATCATGCATTTGGTTCCGGTCGTCGGTCCCTGGGTGAGCGCAGCAATCGCCACAGTGCTCGGTTTCATGTTCAGCCCCATGTTGGCGTTATGGACGCTCATCGTGACGATGGTCGCTCAAAACGTCACCGATAACGTAATTTCGCCTAAGGTCATGCAGAGCTCGGTGCAGGTGCATCCCATCATGAGCCTCACGGCGCTCGTTATTGGCTCGGCACTCATGGGTCCTATTGGCATGATCATTGCCATTCCGCTGTGCGCAGCCCTCAAGGGCATTTTCGTCTACTACTTTGAGAACGAGACCGGCCGCCAGCTTGTGGCCTATGACGGCGCCGTGTTTAAGGGCACGCCGTACCGCGATGCCGATGGCAACCCGGTCGCCGCCTATGACGCGCTCGGGGACGATACGTTCATCTATGAGTCCGAGCTCATCGGCAACGAGACCGCGCCCGAGGCCAAGGCTATGCCCAAGCCCGAGCTCGATAATCCCTGGATCAAGCTCTCGGGTCTTCAGCCCGATGCCACGGGTTTCTTCAAGAATCCCTTCGCCAAGGATGACGATTCCAACTCTGATGACGATACCAAAACCGGCATCGACGGTTCCATGGACGATGACGACAAGTAGCGGGGTAATTCGCGTTAACATTCATACGCGCTAACATGCAATTTCGCTGAAGGGCCGGCATTGTGCCGGCCCTCTTTTTTGCACTTGCGCGGTGGGATGGTAATATCGTTACGTTTGAACTGTTTCGATGTGAAACCGAGGAGATTCCCTCTATGAGTGCTGACTACCCGTCAATGACTACGGCCGAGATCCGCTCTAAGTTCCTCAATTTCTTTGAGGAGCGCGGTCTTAAGCTCTACCCTTCTT
>UQWQ01000125.1 GCA_900544755.1 uncultured Collinsella sp.
GCGCAACGCGTTGCGCTGAGTCCTGAGGCTGTTGCAATGAAAATGAGAATCAAGGCATTCCTCCCACTTTCGCGTCACTTTGCAGACCGTTCGGTCGCCTGTCCGCACACGCGGGTATACTCAAAACGATACTTATCCTACGCAATACGATGCGGGTTCGACCTGCATGATCCGAAGGGGGCAGTGATGGAGAGGATACTCGGCGTTAATCTCTCTGGCTGGTTTATTCCCGAGCCTTGGGTGACCCCGTCGCTGTACGCGGCGACCGGTGCATCCAACGCGGCTGAGCTACAGGAGGCCATGGGTACCGCCGCCTATAACGAGCGCATGCGCCGCCATTACGAGACGTTTGTGAGCGAGGACGATTTTCGCCGCATGGCGCAGATCGGTCTCAATGCCGTGCGTCTGCCGGTGCCCTGGTATGCCTTTGGCTCACAGGAGTCCGATGCCTCCTACATATCGGTTGTCGATTACATCGACCGCGCAATTGAGTGGGCTGCCAAGTACGACATCCGCGTGCTGCTCGATCTGGCAACCGTGCCCGGTGGCCAGGGCGATTCCAACGATTCGCCCACCACGCCGGAGGCTGTTGCCGAGTGGCATTCGTCCACCAACGGCCGTCATGTCGCACTCGACGTGCTCGAGCGCTTGGCCGATCGCTATGGCGAGGCCGAGAGCCTGCTGGGCATTGAGCTGCTGGACACGCCGCAGATGAGCGTTCGCAAGAGCCTCTTCACCATGACGGATGGCATTCCCGCTCACTACCTGCGCAATTTCTATCGCGATGCCTACGAGCTCGTCCGTTCGTATATGCCCGAGGATAAGATCGTCGTCTTCTCGTCGTCGGGGCATCCCAGCGAGTGGAAGCATTTTATGCGCGGCGCCAAGTACAAGAACGTCTACATGGACCTTCACCTGTACCATTACCGCGACGAGTATGCGCTCGACATCACGAGCCCTCGCGGGCTGACGACGGCGATTTCGCGTAACAAGCGCGAGCTTAAAGAAGCGATTTCGACTGGGTTCCCCGTGCTGGTGGGCGAATGGTCGGGCGCGGCGATCTTTGCCAACTCGTCGGTTACGCCCGAGGGCCGCAATGCCTACGAGCGCGTGTTTATCGCCAACCAGCTGGCTTCGTTTGCGCCGGCTGCCGGTTGGTTCTTCCAAACGTGGAAGACCGAGAAGCGCATTGCAGCATGGGACGCCCGCGCGGCGCTCGGTACGCTCGAGCGCGGCATGATTGAATAGGTTGATATGACGCAAAACAGCGCCCATACGGGCAAACTCTATGTGGTCGGCACGCCCATCGGCAACCTGGGTGACCTGTCCCCGCGCGTTGGCGAGGCCTTTGCCGCTGCCGATGTCATCTGCTGCGAAGACACGCGTGTGACGTCAAAGCTGCTGATGCACCTGGGCATTTCCAAGCCGCTTGTCCGTTGCGACGAGAATGTGATCGCTAGCCGCGCTGCCGGCCTGGTCGACCGTCTGCTGGCGGGGGAGACCCTCGCCTTTGCCTCGGACGCCGGCATGCCGAGCGTGTCCGATCCCGGCCAGGCGCTGGTCGAGGCGGCGCGTGAGGCCGATTTGCCCGTCGAAGTTATTCCCGGGCCCTCTGCTTGCGTCACGGCGCTTGTTTCGTCCGGCATTCCCTGCGAGCATTTTTTCTTCGAGGGCTTTTTGGGCCGAAAGCACGGCGACCGTGTGCGCCGTTTGCAGCGCCTTGCCGTGGTGCCCGGCGCACTCATCTTCTACGAGTCTCCACATCGCATCGTGGCGACGCTCGAGGCCGTGGCGGAGGTCTTTCCCCAGCGTGAGGTTGCCGTCTGCCGCGAACTCACCAAGCTGCACGAGGAGGTCTTGCGCGGGCCCGCTGACCAGCTTGCCGAGGAGCTGCGTGCTCGCGGCGAGGTAAAGGGCGAGATTGCGCTGGTCATCGCGCCGCCGAGCGAGGATGAGGAGGCCGGCATCGCGCCGGTTGGCGCTGCGGTAGCGGATCCCGACGAGGCCCTGCGCGAGGATATCCGCGCCGCGCTCGAGGAGGGGGAGCCCGCGTCTGCGGTGGCCAAGCGCCTGTCTCAGAAGTATTCGCGCCGCAAGCGCGATGTCTATGCCATGGTGCTCGATATGCAATAGATGGAGGATATCCAGCCCTTGCGCTAGAATCATCCTCTGTATGCAACGTTTTTCTGGAGGACAAACCCCATGGATCAAAGCAAGCCTTCGTTCTTTATCACGACGCCCATCTACTACGTCAACGCCGATCCGCACCTGGGCACGGCTTATTCCACCATCATCGCCGACGTTCAGGCTCGCTATCGCCGTTCCGCCGGCTATAACGTCAAGTTCCTGACCGGCATGGACGAGCACGGCGAGAAGGTCGCCGAGGCCGCAGCCAAGCATGGCATGACGCCGCAGGAGTGGACCGATAGCCAGGCCCCGCACTTCAAGGAGCTTTGGAGCAAGCTCGAGATTTCCAACGACGACTTCATCCGCACCACCGAGCCGCGCCAGCATCATGCCGTGCAGTATCTGTGGGAGCGCATGAAGGAGTCCGGTTACCTGTATAAGGGCAGCTACGACGGTTGGTATTGCGTGCCTGACGAGACCTACTTCACTGATACGCAGGTCCAGAAGGGCGACGAGGAGTACGGCAGCGTCGGCCAGCATCTATGCCCCGACTGCCACCGTCCGCTTGAGCGCGTGCAGGAGGAGTCCTACTTCTTTAAGCTTTCCGCCTTCCAGGACAAGCTTCTCAAGCTCTATGACGAGCACCCCGACTTTGTCGAGCCTGCGTTCCGCATGAACGAGGTACGTAGCTTTGTCGAGGGCGGCCTTAACGACCTTTCCGTGAGCCGCACGAGCTTTGACTGGGGCATTCAGGTCCCGTTTGACGAGGGTCACGTGACCTACGTGTGGTTCGATGCGCTGCTCAACTATATGACGGCCGTCGGCTACGGTGTCGACACCGACGAGGCGCGTGCCGAGCTGGCCTATCGCTGGCCCGCGCAGTTCCACATCGTGGGTAAGGACATCATCCGCTTCCACTGCGTCATTTGGCCCGCCATGCTCATGGCCATCGGCGAGGCCCTGCCCGAGCACGTCTTTGCCCACGGCTTCCTGACCGTGCGCAATGCCGAGACAGGCAAGGCCGAGAAGATGTCCAAGAGCCGCGGTAACGCCATCGCTCCGCAGGACGTTATCGACATGCTGGGCGTTGAGGGCTATCGCTATTACTTTATGACCGACGTGGTCCCCGGCACCGACGGCGCCATCAGTTTCGATCGCATGGAGCAGGTCTACAACGCCGATCTGGCCAACAGCTGGGGCAACCTCATTTCGCGCTCGCTCAACATGAGCGCAAAGTACTTTGACGGCTGCGCCCCGGCTAAACCGGCGTCTGCCGACGCGTTCGATAACCCGCTGGCAAAGATTGCCGATGGCCTGGTCGACCGCTACATGGCCAAGATGGACGTGCTCGATTACGGCGGAGCCAAGGATGAGGTCATGGAGCTCATTCACGCCGCCAACCACTACATCGAGGACTCCGAGCCCTGGGCGCTTGCCAAGGACGAGGCCAAGGCTGACGAGCTGGCATTTGTGATCTACAACCTGCTCGAGGCCATCCGCATCGCCGCCCACCTGCTGATGCCGCTCATGCCCCAGACTTCTGCCGAGGCTCTGCGCCGCCTGTCCTGTGAGGGCGAGGCCGCGAGCGACGACCTCAAGGGCATTTGCACTTGGGGCCTGCTTGCTGGTGGTCAGCCCGTCGAGAAGGGCGATCCGCTGTTCCCGCGTCTGGCGTAGAGACCGCGCGAGCGCCATATCGGCAATTTGCTGTTTAGCTGTAAGGGCATGGCCGCAAC
>UQWQ01000126.1 GCA_900544755.1 uncultured Collinsella sp.
GCTAATTTGCAAAGAAGTGACGCGCCATGCACTTGGCGCCCAACGTCTCCCTCCGAATGTTGCCCTGCGAACCATCGATCCAGGCCTTTAGGCTCATAGGAACGTCCTCGACCTTTGCAGCATCGAACTTGGGCGCGAGGGCAAGTAAAGCATGCGCGATAGCATTGAACATAATGGATACTCCCCATATATATAGGCGCAGGGCCGTCAAATTGATAGGAGGAGCCCCGCCGGACAACCCCGGCGGGGCTCGGACTCAGCCGCAGACGCGGCATCATATATGCGGGCGGAACGTAGGGGCCACCGATGTTAAGAAGTGTCAGCAAGCATAACGAAAGGTAGGGACCCCATGCGCCCGTTATGTATCACGCGGATGGGCCGCGCGGATACCAAAGGAAGGAGGCGCTAGGCCTGGGCGGCAGCAGAGCTGGGGCCCTGGACCTTAGCCCACGTCTTGAGCGACAGCGTATCGATCTCGATAAAGCCGGCGCTGGCCTTCTCGTCAAACGTAGTGTCGCGGTCGTAGGTAGCCAGACCGTAGTCATACAGGCTAAACGGGCTCTTGCGGCCGACGACATGGCAGTTGCCCTTAAAGAACTTCAGACGGACGGTGCCGGTCACGAACTTCTGGGTGTCGGCCATAAAGGCATCGAGCGCGTTTTTGAGCGGGCTGTACCACTGGCCGTTGTACACGGCGGTGGCCCAATCCTGCTCGAGCTTAATCTTGGTCTTGAGCAGGTCGCCCTCGACGCAGATGTCCTCGAGCGCCTTGTGGGCGGTGATGAGCGTCAGGGCGCCAGGAACCTCGTAGCACTCGCGACTCTTGAGGCCCACCAGACGATCCTCGACCAGGTCGAGACGGCCAAAGCCGTTGTCACCCGAAATCTTGTTGAGGGCGATGACGATCTCGGAGAGTTTCATCTTCTTGCCATCGACGGCGACGGGCTTGCCCGCCTCAAACTCAATCTCGGTGTAGGTCGGGGTGTCCGGCGTGTCCTCGGGGTTCTTGGTCATAACCCAGGCGTCGTCGAGCGGCTCGTTCCAGGGATCCTCCAGGTGACCGCACTCGATGGCGCGACCCCACAGGTTGTCGTCGATGGAATAGGGGTTGTCGTTGGCGCCCTCGGGAACCGGCACGTTGTGGGCGTGAGCATAGGCAACCTCATCGGGACGGCACTTCAGATCCCACTCGCGAACCGGGGCGATAACCTTAAGCTCGGGGTCGAGGGCCTTGACGGCAGCCTCAAAACGAACCTGGTCGTTGCCCTTGCCGGTGCAGCCGTGGGCGACGTAGGTCGCGCCAAACTCGTGAGCGACCTCGACAAGCTTCTTGGCGAGCAGCGGGCGAGACAGCGCGGAGAGCAGCGGGTACTTGTTCTCGTACATGGAGTTTGCGGCGATGGCCTTAGTCAGGAACTCATCGGAGAACTCGTCGCGCAGGTCGAGCACCTGGCAATCGAGAACGCCCAGGTCAAGCGCCTTCTGCTTCTTGGCATCCAAGCCGGTCTCCTCCTGGCCCACGTTGCCGCAGACGCAAACGACATCGAGATTCTTCTCGTCCTGGAGCCACTTGACACATACGGATGTATCAAGACCACCGGAATATGCGAGAACGACTTTTTCCTTGCTCATGGCTGTTTCCTTTCGCCCTTGGTAGCTAGTTAGAACATCGGTCAGTTGCAAGTCATTTCGAGGTCAAAAAACCGTGCAATATCAGGTTAAATAGCAAAAAGCAGCACAGCATGCTCTAGAAACATGCGTTTATATCGTGCTAAAACCCAACGACCTCAAAATGACTCTGTTGGGGCATTACACCCCATACGAACAGAGACGATTGTTATCGTCGTCGGGAAATTGCGCGCTGGCGTCGGATGGCATTATCTGCAGTGGTGATGATCTTTACGAACTGCATCTGCCTCTCCTTTCACATATCGCCGGGCGCAATTCAAATATCGCAAACGGTACCTTTTCCTCGGTAAACGGGTCTTTTTCCGTCTCCGTTTTCGATGCTCGCTATATTACGCTAAAGTGCTAACAGCACAAGCGATAAATCCAAATTTCTGAAAAGTTTTTTCATTACTTTGTGAATCGTGATGCAAATACGCGCCAATCCTGCGAAAATACGCCCGATTACCAACTGGAGGGTTATTCCGCCCGAAACAAATTAGAAACGGGAAGGCGCGTTTTATGCAAACTTTTGAATCGGACGCCGCTATCGGCAACATTAAGCTTCTCGCCGTCGATATGGACAAGACATTGCTGACCGACGAGCGCGTGCTGCCCCAGGGCCTCGATGAGCGCCTGGACAAGCTCGCCGAGGCTGGCATCGTGTTCTGTCCCGCCAGCGGACGCCCCGCTCCCAAGCTCGAGGAGATGTTCGAGGACATCAAGAGCCGCATCGCTTTTTGCCCCGATAACGGAGCCTGCGTTATCTACCGTGGCAACTATATCTATAAGAGCAATATCGATACTGCGCTCTATCACAAGGTCCTGGCGCATGCCGCGCAGGATCCGCGCGCCGTTCCCGTCCTGTGCTGCTATGACGATGCTTACGTTTTGGCGCGCGACCACAAGTACCATGACGAGATCAGCGTATACTATTCTGCCATTAACTACGTCGATACCTTTGAGGGCCTTGACATCGAGTCCAACAAGATCTCGATCTTCTTCCCCGCCTACGATGCCGAGCCCGCATTTCGCGAGGACTATAACCCCGCGTTCTCGGACCAGCTCTACGTTACCAATGCGGGCCGCGAGTGGATCGACTTTATGAACCTGGGCGTCGACAAGGGGTCGGGCGTAGCACATCTCTGCGAGCGCCTGGGCATCGATATCGCCGACGCCGCTGCCGTGGGCGATACGTACAACGACATCCCCATGCTGGAGCGCGTCGGGCATAGCTTTATCGTGGACAATGCCGAGGAGCACATGAACGCGCATGCCAAATGGCGCATTCCGAGCAACAACGACGGGGGCGTACTGACGCTCATCGACGCCATCCTGGCGGCTCGGTAACGCGGCTCGTCGGACCTGGCCGGGCGAGGCGGGTAAGTTTTTCGTTCGGTCAGGTCCTTGGGCTACTTGCTTGCCGCCTGGATGGCGTCTTGGCGCCTAGATACTTTGGCTGAATTTAATTGGATGAAGGGAGCTCCTTGCTGACGAGGGGCTCCCTTCTTGTTTGGTTACCTTGGGGCTGTTGGCACGTCTTTACTTGGCGTCGGCCCAGGTTATGCCGGTGCTGGCTTTGGCAATGAGGGGTACGCGGAGGCCTACTACGTGCTCCATGACGTCGCGGACCATGGTGGTTAGGCGCTCGACTTCGTTGACGGGGCACTCAAAATCCAGTTCGTCGTGTACCTGCAAGATCATGTGGGCGGCAAAACCCTCTTCTTCCAGGCGGCGGCTTACGCGGGCCATGGCGATCTTGATGATGTCGGCGGCGGTGCCCTGCATGGGGTGGTTCATGGCCGTGCGCTCACCAAAGCCGCGGAGCTGTGGGTTTTTGGCCTTGAGCTCGGGAATATGGCGTCTGCGGCCATACATGGTCTCGGCATAGCCCGTCTGCTTGGCTCGCGCCACCACATTGTCGAGGAACGTGCGCACGCCCGGGTATGCCTCGTAGTAGCGGTCAATCATGTCGCGCGCCTCGGCCATCGAGATATGCAGCGACTGCGATAGGCCGTAAGCCTGCTGACCATACACGATGCCAAAGTTCACGGCCTTGGCGCGGCTACGCAGGTCGGGTGTCACCTCGGACACCGGCACGCCAAATACGCGCGCGGCCGTCTCGGCATGGAAGTCTTCGCCCTCGTTAAAGGCGCGCAC
>UQWQ01000127.1 GCA_900544755.1 uncultured Collinsella sp.
TAAAACACCCCCGAGCATATGTTCGAAAACACAATATGTTGTGTTTGCAGCAAAGGCGGGATGCCACCTGTAGAACCACGCCCGCGAACCTCAACCTTCAAGTTGACCTTGAGGCGATTTTTACGTCCCTTTACACGCCGTTCACATCGCCCCCAAACTCCCCCACCCACGGTACACACGGCCCACCGCCGCGTCGGTGTCTAGCGAAAAATGGGACGAGCCCCAGATTGCCCATGCGCGCAAAAGTGCGTCTCGGCAATCTGGGGCCCGTCCCCTTTAGTATTTATAAATATGCAGGTCAGCGATGTGCTAGCGATGTGCTAGCGGATGCGCCGCCAGATAGACCTCGGTCAGTTGCGTTCGGTCGACATGCGTGTAGACCTGCGTGGTCGAAATATCGGCATGGCCCAAAATCTCCTGCAGCACACGCAGGTCGGCACCGCCCGCGAGCATGTGGGTGGCAAAGGAGTGGCGCAAGGTATGGGGATGGAGCCCCACCAGCCCCACCTGACGCCCATACCGCTCGCATATCGCATGCACGGCCTGGCGCGACAGGCGACGTCCGTTCTTATTTAAAAAGACCGCCGAGGTCTCGGTTCCGCGGGCATGGGCCGCCAAGCGAGAACGTCCCTCAGTTACATAGAGCGTCAGAGCTCGCGCCGCGCTTCCCACCAGCGGGGACAGGCGTTCCTTTGAGCCCTTACCGCGAACGAGTACAAAGCCATCGTCAATATGGATATCGCCCACATCGAGCCCCACCAACTCGCTCACACGCAAACCGCATCCGTAGAGCACTTCCAAGATGGCATGGTCGCGCAGTCCCATCTCGCCCTCGGGAAAATCTTGATCGAGCAGTGCCGAAACATCCTCCACCGATAGATACTCCGGCAAACGCTCAACCTTTTTAGGCAGGCGCAACACCGCCGTCGGGTTTTGGGCCACGGCCCCATCGCGCACCAAAAAGGCATGCAGGCCCTTCACGGCAGCAAGCGCACGCTCCACCGAGGCGTCGGAATAGCCCCCATCGCGGCGATCGGCGACAAAGCCCTCCACGATCTGACGGGTCACCTCTTCAAAAGACACAATACCCGCCCGCTCCAGATAGGCGCAGTACGTCGTCAGGTCACGACGATAGGCCGCAATCGTGTTGCGCGCCAAGCCCCGCTCGACCGCGAGGTAATCGAGATACTCCCCCGCCGCCACAGCGAGCGACGAGGGAGTAGCTTCGGTATGTTCCTTATTCGCCGGCACCCTTAGTCCGTAGCGAGGTTCATGGGCGTCACCTGCAGGCGATCGACACCCTCGTGCTGACCGATCGAGGCACGCACGAACTCTCGGAACAGCGGCTGCGGATTAGTCGGACGGCTCTTGAACTCGGGGTGAGCCTGGGTTGCCACATACCACGGATGCACGTCGCGCGGCAGCTCGACCATCTCGACCAGGCGCTCGTCGGGCGACAGACCCGAGATAACCAAACCGGCGTCCTCGAGCTGGTCGCGGAAGGCGTTGTTGAACTCAAAGCGGTGACGGTGACGCTCGTAGACGAGTTCCTCGCCATATGCCTCACGAGCAAGAGTATCGGCGGCGAGCTTGCACGGATAGGCGCCCAGGCGCATGGTGCCGCCCTTCTCGGTCACGTCCTCCTGCGAGCTCATCAGATCGATGACGCTATACGGACCGTCCGGATCAAACTCGGAGGAGCTGGCACCAGCAAGGCCAACGACATTGCGGGCGAACTCGCACACGGCCACCTGCATACCCAGGCAAATGCCCAGATACGGAATCTTGTGCTCACGGGCAAACTCGGCCGCGAGGATCTTGCCCTCCAGGGCGCGCTTGCCAAAGCCGCCGGGGACCAGGATGCCCGAGGCGTCGCCCAGAACCTCGGAGACATTCTGCTCGTCGAGGCTCTCGCCGTCGACCAGCTGGACGTCCACATGGCGATCGTAGAAGACGCCCGCATGGTGCAGGGCCTCGATAACCGACAGGTACGCATCGGGTAGCTGCGTGTACTTACCCACGACGGCGATCTTCACCTTGTCGGCGTGATGGTTGGCGTGATTCTGTTTGCGCAGGAACTCATTCCACTCGCTCATGTCGCGCTCACGCGGGTCCAGGCCCAGGCGCTCGCAAATACGCAGGTCAAAGTCCTGCTCGGCAAGCAGCTGCGGCACGTCGTAGATGCTCGCGCAGTCCTCATTGGTAAAGACGCAATCGGTGTCGACGTCGCAGAAGCTTGCGATCTTTCCGCGGATAGCGTCATCGATATGGTGGTCGGAGCGCAGCACGATGATATCGGGCTGGATGCCAAAGCTGCGGAGCTCCTTGACGGAATGCTGCGTGGGCTTGGTCTTGACCTCGTGGGCGGCGGCGATATAGGGAACGAGCGACACGTGGATGTAGCAGACGTTCTCGGGGCCGGCCTCCTTGCGGTACTGACGAATGGCCTCGACAAACGGTTGGGACTCGATGTCGCCGATCGTGCCGCCCAGCTCGGTGATGACTACATCGGAGCCGGTCTGCTCCTCGATGCGGCGGAACTTATCCTTAATGGCATTGGTGACGTGAGGAATCACCTGCACGGTACCGCCCAAAAAGTCGCCGCGACGCTCGCGGGCGATGAGGCTTTTGTAGATGGCACCGGTCGTAAAGTTGGAATCGCGGGTCAGGTTCTCATCAATAAAGCGCTCGTAATGACCCAGGTCCAGGTCGGACTCGTAACCATCCTCGGTTACAAAGACCTCACCATGCTGGAACGGGCTCATGGTACCGGGGTCGACGTTCAGATACGGGTCGGCCTTCTGCATCGTTACTTTGTAGCCACGCGACTTGAGCAGACGGCCCAGCGAGGCCGCGGTGATACCCTTGCCCAGGGACGAAACCACGCCACCGGTTACGAACACATGCTTGGTCATATTGAGTTACCTGCGCTTCCCGTAGAAGTTGTTTATCCACATCTTACGGGTCTTCATTGTAATACTCGCGCCGCGGACCGTCCGCAATTTTTCTCGCGTGCGATTGCATTTCTCGATCTTGAAACAAAACGCCGCCCGGTTTCCCAGGCGGCGTCGCTATGGCAAGGGTTACATGCTGCTATCGATCAGCAACCTCGTCCTCAAGCATTTCTTGAACGAGCATGCCGGTACGGACGCCCTCAAGATACCACTCACCACGTTCGGTGAGGCAAATGCCATTTGCAAGCTGATCGCCGTCGTCGCTATAACGCGAGACGACATCAATCATACCTTCGGAATCCAAGCGATCGATTGCGGCGCGGGCACGATACGGCGAAACCCCCACGCGCTCGGCAAGCGTTTTGCGCGAGAAACCATACGGCCCGCCATTGTCTTCGGTTTGCTGGTCGATCTCCATCAACACCAGCACCTCGACACGCTTCATATCGTTGACACTCGCACGACCCTTGCCCGCCATAGCAGCCTCCTCAAACCGAGCACGAGCATCTAACGCGCCGTGCGCGACCGACACACCTCACGATGGCAGGTAATATCCATCATGCGGCATCCCGCTAAGGATGAAACAGTTACGGTTATTGTATACCGCTCAAATTGTTTCTAGGCAGGTAAACAGCTATTTTTCGCCGAAATAGACGCTTTATTGATCAAAAAGCCGTACCGGGCGCTAACCCGATACGGCCAAAATGCAATGCATTTACCGCGGTGCTTCAAACTTAGCGATGGAAGAAACCGCGGCGCTCAAACTTGGGCTCGCAGCACACGTTGATGCCGAGGGTTCGGTACAGCTTCTCGTCGGCCGTAGAGACGATCACCGA
>UQWQ01000128.1 GCA_900544755.1 uncultured Collinsella sp.
GGCCCGCTTTACATGGCGTCCGTATGAGCGAGGTGTCGCGTCAAGCGGCGGCCTACTTTGCGTCGTAGGCCTCGGCGTCCCACCAGTCGAGCTGGGCGATGTTATCGCGGATGTGCTGGCAGCTCTTGTGGAAGCCCTCGAGCTCATACTCGGAAAGGTCGAGCGTGTAGACCTCCTCGACGCCCTCGGCACCGACCACGCACGGCAGGGAGGTGAAGATGCCCTCCTCGCCATACTGGCCGGTCATGAGCGTAGAGGCCGAAAGCACGGCGTGCTCGTTGTGCAGAACGGCGGCGCAGACGCGCGCGGCGGAGTTGGCGACGGCGTACTCGGTGCACTGCTTGCCCTGGTAGGTCACATAGCCGCCCTTGCGCGCGAGCTCCTCGATCTCCATGTGGTCGAAGGCGTACTTGTCGGGGTTCTCGGCCTGAAGCTCGTTAAGGCTCTTGCCGGCGACGGTTGCGGCCTTAAAGGCGGCAAGCTGGCTAAAGCCGTGCTCGCCGATCATGTAGGCATCGATGGACTTGGGGCTCACGCCGACCTTCTTGGAGATCTCGGTGCGCAGGCGGGCGGAGTCCAGACCGCAGCCCGAGCCGATAATCTTCTTGGGATCGTAGCCGGTCAGGTGCCACAGCTCGGTGCACACGACGTCGCAGGGGTTGGAGATGCTCACGAAGATGCCGTCAAAGCCGGCGTCGACGATGCGCTTGGCAAAGGTGCGGGCGGCGTCGGTGGTAAAGAACAGCTCGCCGTCGCGGTTGCCAGCGGCCAGCGCGACCTTGCCGGCGGCGTTGACGATGACGGCGCAGCAGGCCAGCTCCTCGTAGTGGTCGTAGCAGTTGACGATCTTGGTGTTGTACGGGACAAACGAAAGGGAGTCGCGCAGGTCCTGGACCTCGGACGTCACCTTGGCCTCGTTGATATCGCACAGGTACAGCTCATCGGCAATGCCCTGCATGAGCAGGCTGTTAGCGACATGTGCTCCTACGTGGCCCTGGCCGACCACACCGATCTTACGCGTCTGGTACATATATGTATCCTTTCGGCCGAGTTTTTCGCGTCGAACTATTGTAGCGTCCTGCTGCCACTTTGCTAGACTAAAGCGCCGTAGATTTTTGGGACATGCCTTAATCTCTACTTTTGGAGTGATTTGGGCCGCTGACGGCATCGCTGGGCGATGTGCTCGCGCGGATAGGGCCGCTCGTTGTACCATAACTGCAACTGACTCGTAAGGAGCATCCATGCCCATTCGCATCCCCGACGCCCTCCCTGCAGCCGCGCAGCTCGAGAGCGAGAACATCTTTGTCATGACCGAGTATCGCGCGCTGCACCAGGACATCCGTCCGCTGCGCGTGCTCATCCTCAACCTCATGCCCACCAAAATCGCCACCGAGACGCAAATCATGCGCAAGCTCTCCAACACGCCGCTGCAGGTGGAGGTGGACCTGCTGCGTACCAAGACGCACGAGGCCACGCACGTGAGCGCCGGCCACCTGGAGACGTTTTACCGCACGTTCGACGACATCCGCGACATCCACTACGACGGCCTGATCATCACGGGCGCGCCGGTGGAGCAGATGCCGTTCGAGGAGGTCGACTACTGGCCCGAGCTCTGCCAGATCATGGATTGGTCTACCACGCACGTACACTCTACGCTGCACATTTGTTGGGGCGCACAGGCCGGGCTGTACCATCATTACGGTATTCAGAAGTACGACCTGCCGGCAAAGGCAAGTGGCGTGTTCGAGCATTATCTGGTGAAGCCGCAAAGCCCGCTGGTCCGCGGCTTCGACGACCGCTTCTATGCCGTGCATTCGCGCAACACCGATGTGCGCCGCGAGGACGTGGAGGCCGAGCCGCAGCTTGAGGTCGTGGCCGTGTCCGACGAGGTGGGCCTGTACATCGTCAAGTCGACCGACAGCCGTCGCTTCTTTGTATTTGGTCACCCCGAGTACGATACCGACACGCTGCGCCTGGAGTACGAGCGCGACGTGAAGCGCGGCCTCAACCCTCAGGTGCCGGCGCACTACTTTCCGGGTGACGACCCCACCGCCGAGCCGCGCAACGTCTGGCGCAGCCAGGCTCAGTTGCTCTATACCAACTGGCTCAACTACTACGTCTACCAGACCACGCCCTACGACCTGGCCCGCGCCGGCGAGGAGCACTAGGTCGCGGCCGTGGCCGTGACTGCCGCCGTGGCCGCCGCGTGACGAGCGTGGAAATCCGGACACACGAGCGTGGATAATCGGACGTTTGCAACGTGAGCGTGGATAATCTCCCGTTTTTGGCTCACAAGGGGTCTCAAAGCGGGAGATTTTCCACGCTCATTTTTTCTGCAGCTGCCGTACCGTCGGCATCATCACACGTTGAGTACATGCGGACTACATCGCAAACTAGGTAGTTTCGAGCCACAGCATATTTTCTTTCAATGAAGTCGGTGGCTTTTGAGGCTCAAAATGTGGAGACAGGGACCTCTCGATAACCGTTCTACCTGCAGATATAAGCCATTGGCCTAAAACATCCAAAACCGTCAGGCATTTGGTCAGCATCTGGACAGCATTTGGTCAGACTTCGCATGAAACCGTCTGGTACGTTTGCGCCGTTCCAAGAGTTTGGGGGCGACATGGCAAACATGACGGCGAATCAAAGACTCACAAGTCACATTGAAGCATGCGAGCAGCAGATGAGCTGCGTGTACGCGCGCACGACGGCGGAGGCAAAGCAGATTGAACGGCGGGTGGCGGCGGGAAGTCTCAAGGTGGTCATGCCGGGACTGTATGCGCGTCCGGAATACTGGTCCGAGCTCAAGTTTCGGCAGCGTTATCTGCATCGGGTGCGGGCGCTTGCGCAAAAGCACCCCGACTGGACGTTTTGCTCCTATACGGCGGCCGTTGTCTATGGCCTTTCGGTTTCGCATGCCAATTTGACGCACATCCATATCGCCGCGATGCCGGCGCAATCGACGACGCCAGGCTCTCAAGTCGTTCGCCATCGGTATGCTTATCGGACACGGGCCAGCGAGATGGATATTGCCGTGACCGATATCGATCAAACGATTGCGGATTGCCTGGTCGATGCATCGTTTGTCGAAGGACTGATCATTGCGGACTCGGCGCTCCATGAGCAGCTTTTGTCGAAGGAGCATCTTGTTGAGACGGTCGACAGGCTTGGCTTGAATCGTCGCGGTGTTGTGACGGCGCGCAGGGTCGCGCGGTGTGCCGACGGCTTGTCGGAAAACGGCGGCGAGTCCAAGGCGCGTGCGCTGATGATCGAGCGCGGCTGGCAGGTTCCGGAGCTGCAAGTTGAGCTGTTCGATCCGGTTGAGCCGGGAAGGCCGTATCGCGTTGACTATTTGTGGCGCGTGGGTGACCGGTTGATTATTGGGGAGTTCGACGGATTCGTTAAAAGCGAGAAGGCGGCGGAGGAGGGCAAGCTCGCAAAGGCGCAATTTGACGAGCGCCAGCGCGAGTCGAGGCTTTCGATGCTCGATAACTGCAAGATTGTGCGCTTGTGCTGGGATGACCTAAGGGATCCGACAAAGCTCGATCGCAAGCTCAAGGTTGCCGGCGTGCCGCGTGCCTGCTGAGACGGTTACAGGGCGTTAGGCTGCACGAGCGTGGAAATCCGGACGGATGAGCGTGGGAATTTAGACGCGATTTGGTTGAGCGTGGATTTTCGGACACACGAGCGTGGATTATCGGACGTTTGAATAATGAGCGGGTGGCGCGCGCAGACGTGGTGTAAGAGCGTCCCGAGGTCCGTCGCTGCAAGT
>UQWQ01000129.1 GCA_900544755.1 uncultured Collinsella sp.
CGAGATTTGGGAAAAACTTCCTCATAACATTAAAGCTGATAGCCCCCAGTATCCTTATCGCATGATGATTGGCTCTGAGACCTTTTGCGTTTCGCGTCAATCAGGTATTTATTGGCCGGGTCGTGGACACATCAAGCATCCTGTGGAAAAGACCTTTGCGCTTTCGGTGCATAGCTCTACAAGTGGGAGCTATTCCGATGTTCCCCCGCTCTATCTTGAGGACGGCACGTGGGTGTTCAAGTATTCATCGCAAAGTGCTTCGGTTGAAAGCTGGCGCGACCAACGCTATAACGAAAAAATGATCAACTGCATGGAGTGCGGCGTTCCCGTTGGCGTGTTCTTTGCAACGAGCGCTGGCTACAAGGTGCTCGGCCTAGCGTTCGTTGAGCGCTACGAGCCGGAGAACAGCTGGTTTGTACTGCATGGCCCCGTTCACAAGGGCGGACCCGATGCACGTTTCTACCCCGACATGAGCTACATGAAGGACGATCCAATCGCGGCGGAGTTTTCCGGCGCCTCGGCGAGCGACGAAGAAAAGGTCCGCTACGCGCTGCGCCGTGAGCGAATCGGCCAGCAGCGTTTCCGCACTCAGCTCTTTGAGGCCTATACCGGTAAGTGTGCTGTTTCGGGCTGCAATGTCAGCGAAGCGCTCGAAGCTGCGCATATTGAGAACTATTCGGGTCCCAAGTCGCAGGTTGTCAGCAACGGTATTCTGCTGCGCCGTGACCTACATTCGCTGTTCGACGCCCATCTGATTTCGTTTGAGTTGGTGCGTGGCGACTATCAACTTTGCGGGTCGTACCTTCTGGAGCATACGGATTATGCGACGTTTGCAGGCTCGGTGCTGCGCGAGCCGGACGAACATCGCTTGCGTCCTAACGCCCGATTCCTCGAAGCCCATCGAGCTGAGTTCGCTTTCTCGGAATCGCGGCGTCGGGCGGAGGCGGTTGCTCCGTATTAGTCGGGTGTTGCTCGCCACGACCCAATCATGTCGATTGATCGGATCGCGCTGCGCCGCATCGAGAGCTGCACGATCCTGCCATCCTCTCCTCAACGGTTAAAACGGGAAAGGGGAGCCCATGGGATGGCGAAGCGATATCGCGCGCGGCGCATATGGAAACTTACCGCGAGCGTTAATGGACCGGAGCCTGTTCCCGCCCGTTGAGGCCGGCTGTAGCCAAATCTGCCTGCCCTGCCCTCGCTGCGGCGCAGACCTCCCATGCCTAGACATCTGCTTTATCGACGCTCGCGACAAACATGCCGCCAACCCGCGGGCTCGGATGGGCTTGCGCCTTCCGGTCTATCCTCAGCAATGCCCTACCTGCGGATGCACTATTTCCTATGACGATGCTGATGCCTAATTGTCAGCTAGCGAGCGAGGATTTTTGGACGATTGAAAACTGAGGGTGGATTATCGGACGTTTTTGGGCTGAAAGGCTGTCAAAAATGGGAGATTATCCACGCTCGAGCGCTTCTATCTTTAGACGGTGACTCGCCGCCAGAAGTACTCGCCGGTGCCTAAGATGCCTTACAGATAAATCCCTTCGCAAAAGGGCTTGTGGAACTGGGTGTGGTGGTCGCGTGCCCAGGTGAAGAGCGCCTGGTCAAAGTTGCTCTGACTGGCGGGGATGCCGTAGACGCCGGCGACTTCCACGCGCACGAACTCCAGCGCGGGCAGCTTGTTGATGGCCGTGAGTGCAAACGGCGACGTGGGCTCCTCGAACAGGTAATGGCTGCCTTGCAGCGCGCCGCAGCCGGTGCAGGTGCTGGCGAGCGATGCGGTCTTGGTGGCGCGCGACGTAACGGGCTTGTAGCCGCAGCGCTCGCGCAGGTAGTCGCGGATCTCGGCCGGCACGCAGCCCAGTGCAGGGGCGATGGCCACGGCATTGGCGCGGGCGGTGTCGATCACGATGTGGCCCGCATCGTCCATGGCGGGCGCGGCGTTGGGCGCAGCCTTGCTGCCCGAGTCCTCGGCCACCCGATATGGAATGCCAAAGGCCGCGACCGTCGTCTGCTCGTGGCACTTCCAGCATTCGCGCTTGCCCAGCACCAGGTAGATGTAGGGCGCGCTGGGGTCGGAGCGATCCACGCCGGGCAGCCACGCGGCAAAGGGCTCGGGGTTGACGCCATCGGGCACGTACCAGATCTTCTTGGCCCGGTCCCACTTGGCGCCCAGGGCCTTGGCCTTGTCTTTGTGCGAAAAGGGAACATCGAGCTCGGTGCGCATGGTGGCTCCTTTGTGCGGCTTGCGGTGCATGTGCTCCAAGGATACCCCAGCGGCGAGTGTGTGGTCGCTAAACGAGCACTTCGACCGCCCGAGAAGCCGCGGAGCATTTTGGCGAGGGTGCACCGTCAAGTAAATGGGCAAGCAAATGGTCAGCTTTTGGTCAGTTGAGCGGCAACCTTGCCAAAAGCTTGACGGATTTGCATTTAGACGTCGACGAATGAACACTTTGGTTGCGCCGCGGCAAAAAACTGCTGGTCGTTTGCCGAAAACTCGCCAGGACCGCCAGCGGCCGCCGACGCGCGTGCTATCTTCGCGCCATGGGTTACTTTATCGTTTCACATAACGCTGCGTTGGCGCTTTTGGCGCACCTGCCGAACCCTCGTTTTGGGGATTCGGAACCAGAGGTCGTGTCGATTGCAGGTGCCTGTGCGCTGTTGGACCAAGAGGCGCAGGATTTTATCGATCGCTATGATCTGGGGATCCAAACGCTGGATTTGCTGGTGCCATCGCGTGCCGACCGTCGGCAGAGCAAGCATGTTAAGACGCACCTGTGCACCAACGAGCTCCCGGCGGGCTCGTTTATCTCGCTGGGCCACTGGATGGGCGGCCTGGATGCGTATGTGTGCTCCCCCGAGCTGGCGTTTGTGCAGGTTGCGCACGACAGCTCTGCGGCCGAGGCCATCTATGCCGGCTATGCCATGACATCGAACTACCGGTTGGATAACCTTGCTCCCGGTGGGGTGACAAGCAGGGATGGGGGCATGCGCGATGGCAGGCTCACGACGAAGGAGCTCATTGCGGCGTATATCGAGGCGTCCCCAAAGGTAAGGGGTCTCGCGAAGGCAAAGGCGCTGCTTGCGTATGTGATCGAGGGATCGCGCTCTCCGAGGGAGTCGGGGCTGTGCATGTTTATGTCGCTGCCTGCGCGCTACGGCGGGTATGCATTGGGCAAGGCCGAGCTCAACAAGAAGGCTTTCATTCGCGATGGACTCAACGATGGGCGCGAGCGCAAACTGCGCGTGTTGGAGCGCACGCCCGACATTACGCTTACGGCTAAAGTCGAGGTGGGCAGGGATAAAGTAAAGGCCGGGCTGCTGCCAGAGGTGCTGACCGCGATGGTCGACTACGACAGCGATGCCATTCATGACGGCCGCGAGAAGATCCACAAGGATGCCGAGCGCCGCAACGAGTTGGAACTGCTTGAGGGAGTAGCGTATTTTACTGTGACAACCGACCAAGCAAATGACTACGACAAGCTCGTTCGGCTGTGCGAACGCATCCGACGGAAGCTGCATCGGAATAAGCGCCCCATCTTTAACAAGGCGATGAGTGCAGAGCAGCGATATTTTGCCCATGCGCGTGCCGAAACGAAGCGATTTTGGCTCTGGCAAGCCGTTATCGATGCGCATCAGTATTGGTAGGGGCGGTAACAGGGGGTTAGAATTAGCGGCCATATATCCAGATCTAATACTTTTCCCGAGAA
>UQWQ01000130.1 GCA_900544755.1 uncultured Collinsella sp.
TGCCTGCTTTGTTTTGAGAAGTTCGCGGAGCCCACTTCTCAAAACAAAGCAGGCACCCCGGCCCTCGTCCGTACGTATTCTCCGCTGGGCGAGCCGTAGGCGCCGCGCACCGATGTGCTAAAGTGACGGCTTGAAATTGGTGCTATATTCAGCTTGAGTTGTTTAATGCTAGTACGGGAGGCTGATATGGGGCTGTTCAAGAAGAAAAATCCGCAGGATGCCTTTGATCCCGATGTGTTTACCATCACGGATACGATTTTGGACCCGCCGCGGTTTACGTTTTTGCCGGCTATCTACCAGGATGCCACGCGTCGCAAGTGGGCCGTGCATCAGCGCGGCGGCGAGCCGAAGATTTTTGACTATGCGGACGTGTTGCAGTGCGAAGTAGCCGAGGCGGGCGATCCGGAGGCCGAGGAAGTGGCCTCAAAACAGGAATTTGCCCAGCGTATCCTGGCAAATCCTGCCAAGGCGGCGAAAATAAACGCTGCCAAGCGTAATATGTGTCTTGGTATGGGCGTTGTTGTGGCGGTTCAGACGGGAAAAGACGAGGTTTCCAAATTAGAGATTCCCGTTATGACCGACGAAGTCAAACGCGATTCAAGCCTATATAAGTCGTATCGGAATGTCGCCGAGAAGATCAAGGCCGAATTTGATGCCATGGGAGGGCTGGTCTAATTTTGGCGGCATACGTTTCTGAATGAGGAGTCTGTGCAATGGCAGGCGAATCTTATGCAATTCCCCCTAAAGATCGTGCTGTTGAGGGAATTCTATGGTATATCCAGCACCATCAGCTTGCCGGCGGCGATCGCCTGCCGGCCGAGCGCGTGCTGTGCGAAGAGATCGGCGTTTCGCGTACGGCGTTGCGCGCCGGTATCACGCGGCTCATCTCGTGCGGAACGCTCGAGAGCCGTCGCGGATCGGGTACGTATGTGTGTCCTCCTAAGCCGCTGAACATCTTCCAGGAAACGTATAACTTTTCCGATGCCGTGCGGACTGCCGGCCTGCATCCCTCTTCTCGTCTGGTTTCCACCGAGACCATCGAGGCGGATAAGACGCTTGCCGACAAGCTTGGGGTGGCTATAGGCGCTCCTTTGCTCCGCATGCAGCGCGTTCGACTTATTGAGGGCGAGCCGGCGTCAATCGAGACGGCTCACGTTAACCTGTCCCTGTGCCCATCGCTTCCCGAGCACGATTTTGAGTGCGAGAGCCTTTACGATGTCTTGCTCAAAGAAGGTGGCGTGCGTGTTGAGCATGGACGTGAGCATATCTCCATCTCGCGTTTGAACGCCGAAGAGGCCGAGCTGCTCCAACAAGAAGAGGAAACGCCGGTGTTCTATGAGAGCACGATCGAATTTGATAAGGACATGCGTTTTGTGGAGCATTGCAAATCGGTGATTTTGCCCACAAAGTTCCGCTTTGCCGATAACGGCGAAAAGAACGGCATGAGGAGCGTGGCAGGTGAACAATGGCTGAAACAGTAGATGCCACCCCGGTTTATATGCGCATTCGACGCCGCATCGAGGAGCGTATCGAGCGCGGTATATATCCCACGGGTTCCATGATTCCGTCCGAAAAAGACCTCGCTGAGGAATTTGGTACGACACGCTTGACCATCCGAAGTGCTGTCGATGAGCTGGTTCGGCGTGGGCAGATTCGACGCGTCCGCGGAAAGGGCGCGTTTGTGGCACAGAAAGTGCCCGTTGCCTACGAGCGAACGGGAGGCTTTCGCGAATCGGTTCGTGCTTCGGGCGGCGAGCCGTCCGTCCGCATCCTCGCGCGTTCCAAGCGTTATGCGGGCCCATATTATGCCAACCTGTTTGGTATTGCGGAGGACGATTTACTGTATTCGATTCGGCGTTTGAACTGCGTCAACGGCGATCCCGTATCGATTGAGATGGCGTTCATCCCGTGCCTGCTGTTTCCCACAATCGAAGATATTGACGTGTCGGTCTTCAGTTTGTACGAGACCTATGAGATGTTGGGCCGAAAGCCGGTCATGGCACAGGAAAAGCTCGATATCGAAGCGCTGGGCGCGCGAGATGCCGGCCTGCTTGGACTGGAGCAGGGCGATCTTGCCTTGACGCTTGAGTGCGTGAGCTTCGATGCGAGCGGCCAGGCGATCGAGTACGTCAAGTCGTTTAACCGCGGTGATGCGGGTGGATATACCTATACGTACTAGCTGGTTTTTTGCATAACGGGCTGAAAAGCTGACGGAATTTTGATTCGTTGAGCAGACTGCATATACAACCTTACATGGCTCAAAATCGACCGTTCGCCGATGGGGATAAATTAATCGACAAAGAGGTATCAAAAAGCCGTAACCTGTAACTGTGATTGGTATCAAATACTAATGATTTGTTACGAGGTGAGACGATGAAGATGCTCGATTACGTTCAGCTTGCCCATGTGCGTATGGGAGAGAACCTCGAGCGTTCGTCTGAGCTGGTAGCGCAGCTCGTTGATATTTTCCAGCCCGGTTCTTTTGACGCGCTGCGCATCGTTGCTTCGGGTTCGTCGCGCCATGCCGCCGATTGCGCCCGAGATTACCTGCAAGATGCGCTGCAGATGCAGGTGTCCGTTGTGACGCCCGAGGCCTTCGTCGATTTTGAACACACCTATCCACAGCATGCGCTTAACATTGCCGTCTCGCAGAGCGGCTATTCAACCAATACGATTGCGGCGCTCGATTACATGCGCGCACACGATATGGCTGCAGTTGCGCTCACGGCAAACGTCGAGGCACCCATCAAGGAACACGCTGACATCGTTCTTGACTACGGCGTGGGCGTCGAGTCGGTGGACTTTGTGACTCTGGGCGTCGAGGTTCTCGTTGAGTACCTGGTGCTCTTTGGTATTTACGGCGGTCAGGCGCGCGGAACGATTGACGCCAAGGGCGTTGCTCAGCGTCTTGATGACCTGCGCGAGGCTATCCAGGCTAATGCCGTGATGTGCAAGACCGCCGAGGCATATGTCCAAGATCACATGCTCGAGCTTTCTGAGCACATGCCCGCCATGGTCGTCGGCAACGGCCCCAACTATGGTGTTGCCGAGGAGGCAGCGCTCAAGCTGAGCGAGACCATCAAGATTCCTGCCATGCATCACGAAGGCGAGGAGTTCGTCCACGGTCCCGAGATGCAGATCGTTCCGGGCTATCTGGTGTTTATCGTCGACGATCTGCAGGGGTCGGAGCGTCTTGCGAATATCGCCGATGCGCTATCGAACGTTACGGCAAAAACGGTGCTGCTCACGGCCCATCCCAAGGGTAGGGCTCACGAGGTTGCGGTGCCTCAGGTGGCTCCGCTGCTCAGCGCAATTCCCAATCTTGTGTTCTTCCAGACGATTGCGGCCATGATCGCCGAGCGTCTGAAGTCATGGAACGTGCACCCGTATCTCGATGCCGTCTCCAAGCAAATGGAGGTCAAGGCAGAGGGCTACGAAGAGTCAGTCAATGCGCTTAAGGCCAAAGCGGCTGAGTGTTACGGAATGTAAGCGGGTTTTGATGCCCGTTGGCATGGGGGATGTGGAAACAACCCCAGAAAGGAGAGACAAATGAAGGAAACCGAGAAGATCGAGATCATGCATTTCGACCAGGAGGGCTATCTCGAGGACGGCAAGGCGCTCTACGAGACCGGCAAGAAGATGACCGCGCTCGCCGACAAGGTCGCCGACGAGGGCTACGACGCCGTGTTCCTGATGGGCGTC
>UQWQ01000131.1 GCA_900544755.1 uncultured Collinsella sp.
AACCCGCGACCCCAACCTTGGCAAGGTTGTGCTCTACCAACTGAGCCATGTCCGCTTGCGGGTTATTAATTTACGCGAGTTGTCCAAAAGACGCAAGTACTTTTTTCAAAAAACTTGTCTGCCGCATGTTCTTAGTAGCTAAACGCGCTAAAGCGATTGGCTAGGCACACGATTCCAGTGCTCCGCTAAACAGCTTCACCATCTGCACGCGCGTGCCAGCGCCGTCCGTACGACGAGCAACCTCCACGTTATCGACGAGCATACGCATAAGCTTGATACCGCGGCCGCGTTCCTCGGATGCGACCGGCTCGCTCGTTTCATCGATAGAATAGCCAGCACCTCGATCAAGCACCTCAACCACAACGCGATCGCCATAGGCCTGAACCGTCAGGACGCACCCGATACCGCCCGCATGGTCATAGGCATTACCCAGTGCCTCCCCCGACGCCAATGCGACATCGTAGCGCTCGTCACGGCGCAACGGAAGCGATTCAAGGAGTTCGGCGATGCGATGTCGGTAGTATGGAAGATTCTCGATACCCTGACGGACCTCGACGCTCTTACTCCAGCGAGGCAG
The DNA here is from genome assembly GCA_900544755.1 of uncultured Collinsella sp. Classification (GTDB taxonomy): domain Bacteria; phylum Actinomycetota; class Coriobacteriia; order Coriobacteriales; family Coriobacteriaceae; genus Collinsella. Next base: position 578 of record UQWQ01000131.1, read on the forward strand.
CTCCCCCACCGGAATGGCGGGAATAGGCTCCCGTGCCGGCCCCGCGACATGAAGGATATCGACAAGACGAGCAATCTCCAAAAAGCGAACAACTTCACCTGATGCATTGACGAGCGAAAGCAGGCCTTCTCGCCTCATGAGCTCACGAGCGCGCGTAAGCAGGAATGCCAAGCCCGTCGAATCGATAAAGCTAACAGCCTGACAGTTGATGACGACACGACGCACGCCGCGGCCAATCAAAGCATCCAACCGCCGACGCAGCGCAGGCACCGTGGCGATGTCGATATCGCCTGGTGGCGTCAAAACCGCTATGTCATTCCACTCATTCATACGACCATGGTTCCCCAAAAGAGCTTGTTCGATGCATGCCTTTCCGCAACCGTGCGGATTCGGCGCGCCCAGCGTCGCTGTTTAGGACCGGCCCCGCAAAAACTCAAGAGACACTAATGCGATGTCATCGTCCAGCGCCGATTCGGTAAATCGGTCGAGCTCGCCCAAGACCTTGCCGCAGATTCCCGATACGCCCTCACCCGAGACAGAGAGCAGAAGATCACGAAGGCGCTGCTCGCCAAAGAACGCTCCGGTGCGGTCGCGGGCCTCAATCGTTCCATCCGTATACATGAAGAGCATGTCGCCAGGAGCGAACGTAAACACGCCCGTCTCGTAAACCATGCTCTCAAATGCACCGATTACGCCCGATTGGCATCCAAGCAGCTCGACCTCTCCCCCACGGGCCTCGCCGCCACCCAGCGGCATCGACTCTGGCCTGATGACCATGGTCGGAGGATGGCCCGCCGAACAATACGTTGCGCGTCCGGTTTTAAGGTCAATCTTGGCGATAAAGGCCGTCACGAACGTCTCGACCCTCGAGAAGCCCATGAGCATGCTGTTAAGGGAGCGTGCCATGCGGGCCGGTCCAGCGCCCTCCCAGGCATATGCCGTCAGGGCCGTCTTGACGAGCGCGGATATCGATGCAGCCTCAATGCCTTTGCCAGACACATCGCCCAAAATCATGACGGCGCAGTCGTCGGGAAGACGGATGAGCGTATAGAAATCGCCGCCGACCAACGCTGAGTTCGTGGCCGACAGGTACACCGAATCGGCGGCGATTCCCGGAACATCCCCCAGGGAATTTCTCATGCCAATCTGGAGGGTCTGAGCGATATGGCGCTCCTCGCGCTTTTGAGATTCGCCTTCGTAGATCAGTTCAAAGTCATGCGCCAAGTGCACCAAGTAGTCATATTCAAGATCATCAATCGGCTCTTGGCTACCATCACGAAGCAGCAGCGCACGCGTCGTCGGCCCCTTCGCAACAGAAGCAGGAACGATTGCGTCGTTACTGTGCTTGCCATCGCCCTCAGGGCGTGGGCGCCCCGCCTCGATGCCGGCGTCGACGTAGAGACCCTGGCAAGGCAGGCCATGCGCTCTAAGCCAGCCTCCCATAGGCATCGATTCGTCAACGCGAGTTATACGGACGTGTTTAAGGTCCTCGGCACTCGTGCCGCCCAAAACAGATGCCTCAAAGCCATCAGGGGCAGCCCCCAAACGTGCCGCTGGCGCCGTCGTGGAAAAGAAAAGCTTCTCGGGATCGTCCGGCAAAGCAACGCGACTGCCGCCTTCAAAATCTATGACGTAGGAATCCAGACTGGCGTCATGCTCAATAGGGCAAAAATGGCAGTTGAGCATATTGCAGATCTCGGACGATACCGCCTGGGTAGCCGCGGCGGAATCGTCTAGAAAGGTAAACAACTCATCCCGCAAGACATTGAGCGAGCGGCCAAGCTCGGCCGTGCGACGGGAGCGAAGGCTCGATGCCATGCCGACCAGCTGGATAGACAGGTAATCGCAAATGACCTCAAGTACATTAACATCATAAGCGAGCGGTGCCTGGGGGCGTTTCCAACCAACTTCCAGCACGCCGAGGATCTGCGTACCGTAAAAAACGGGAAGACAGATTTCACTGCGGTACGGAGGCATATCCTGCATGCGCAACAGGTGCTTAGAACGATTATCCAGGTCCATGAACATACCGGAGGCGGCCTTATCGCCCTCAAGGTCCTGTTGAATCGACAAGCGACAGGCACGCGACTCGCGAAGAACATACGTCGGAATGCCAGCGCCATACGGCAAAAACTCGGGCAGGTAGCTGTCGAGCAGCTCCTTGGAAACACCGCGGAGCTTAAAGCCGCCGCTCTCAGAAAAATAGATAGCAGCACCCGAAGCATCGAGCGTTCCTACAAGCTGGTTCAAAACGGTATCAAGCAGGCTGGGTAACTCATCGGAGCCCACAGTGCTCATAATGACCGAGAGCGTGCCAGAGAGACGCTTGTTCGCCACTCTAAGCTCCGATAACGCACGCTTGAGTTGCCGGTCGTGAGAATACTGTTCCTCAATACTGTGAAGCGCCACCAGGACACGTGGCGCGCGGCGCCCAAAGATACGTGGAGGCGTTACGGAGCCTGCGCGAACCAATACGGGAATAAAGGAGCCATCGCTCAGCTTGAGCATCAGTTCGCTCTCGGAGCCATCAGTTTCAAATGGCAAACGATGTTCCGTCGCACGTTCAAAAGCGGACGAGTACAGGACGTCTTTAACATCTCCACCGATGACGTCGGCGCGTTCCTCGCACATCAAACCAAGTAAGCGATTATTCACATGCAGAATGGTTCCGTCGAGCTCGCAGATGATGACAGCATCGCTCGTGATCTCGACTAGTTGGGCAACGTCTGCCCACTCGTTGCGTTCAAGCGTTTCCATCGTGGACCCCACCGTCTATCGCTAACAAAAAAGCCTCCGAAGAGGCTTCTCAAATGCGATGGTGTCGGAGGCGGGACTTGAACCCGCATGACCAAAAAGCGGTCACTAGCACCTCAAGCTAGCGCGTCTGCCAATTCCGCCACTCCGACATGCTATGTTGTTGATTCGCAGTTCGTTTTGTTCGACCCGCGCGTTCAACGAAGAAAATGATAACCTATGATTCGAGAACTGTGCAAGCACTTTTTTCAAAAAAGTTTACGAATTTGTAAATCCTTGATTCTCATTTTCATTGCAACAGCCTCAGGACTCAGCGCAACGCGTTGC
>UQWQ01000132.1 GCA_900544755.1 uncultured Collinsella sp.
ACGGGGGCGTTTCTGGTCTGCGGAATGTTTTCAGGGGTCAGCCCGTACGGCCTTCGGGCGAGTGCGTACGCTACTCAGCCATCTGAGCCTGGACGGCGGTGATGGCCACGACACCCACGATGTCGTCGGCAGAGCAGCCGCGCGACAGGTCGTTGACCGGCTTGGCGATGCCCTGCAGGATGGGGCCGTAGGCGTCGGCGCCGGCGAAGCGCTGGACCAGCTTGTAGCCGATGTTGCCGGCCTCGAGGTCGGGGAACACGAGCACGTTGGCCTTGCCGGCGACAGAGGAGCCGGGAGCCTTGAGCTGAGCGACGGTGGGGACGATGGCAGCGTCGAGCTGCAGGTCGCCATCGATGGCGAGCTCGGGAGCCTTTTCCTTGCAGAACTTCACGGCCTCCTGGACCTTCTTGGCAACCTCGCCGCCGGCGGAGCCCATGGTGGAGTAGGAGAGCATGGCCACGTGCGGCTCAACGTTGCCCATGAAGGTGGACCAGGAGTGAGCGGAGGCGATGGCGATCTCGGAGAGCTCGTCGGAGGACGGGTTGATGTTGAGGCCGCAGTCGGCGAAGATCAGCGTGCCGTCGGTGCCGAACTGCGGGGTGTCGGTGCACATCACGAAGAAGGCCGAGACCAGCTTGGTGCCTGGGGCGGTCTTGAGAATCTGCAGCGCGGGGCGCAGGGTATCGGCGGTGGAGTGGCAGGCGCCGGAGACCAGGCCGTCGGCGTCGCCCATCTTGACCATCATAGTGCCAAAGTAGGTGGCGTCCATCACCTGGGCGCGAGCCTGCTCGATGGTAACGCCCTTCTTGGCGCGGAGCTCGGCAAACTTCTGTGCGTACTCCTCGTGCTTCTCGGCGTTGCGCGGATCGATGACGGTGGCGCCGGGGACGTTGATCTCGTTGGGATCGCCCAGGATGACGATGTTGGCCAGGCCTTCCTCGATGATCTTGTTGGCCGCGACGATGGTGCGCGGATCCTCGCCCTCGGGCAGGACGATGGTCTTAAGGTCGGCCTTGGCGGCAGACTTCATACGGTTTAGGAAATCGCTCATGTTACTCCTTGCAAGCGTTTCGCTAAGCTCCAGGCGCCCGGCTGTTCACGAATAAACCCGCTGCTAGCGGGTTTACCTTTCAATAATGTACGCCGCGGTGCTTGAGCTTTCCTTGTGTGGCAAGCTCATTATAGGACGCATTAGCGCTATAATCACTCTGATAAATATGTCTCGAAGAATGTTCGAGAAAAGCCCAGCTAACGAGCCCGTGGCTTTTGACAAGGAGTATCGATGCAGATTACCTCAGGCCTGCCTGAAGGCTTTAACGCCGGCGCGTACGACATGATTGTCGTCGGTGCCGTTTGCGCCCGCCGTCTTGCCGAGACCATCGGCTATCGTGTTGCCGTTTTGGAGCGCCGTAGCCACATTGCGGGCAATGCCTATGACTGCACTGACGAGGCCGGAATCCTGATCCACGAGTACGGTCCGCATATCTATCACACCTTTAACGAGCGCGTGCATAATTTCCTGTCGCGCTTTACCAAGTGGACGGATTATCAGCACAAGGTGCTCGCCAACATCAACGGTACCCTTATGCCCGTGCCCTTCAACCATGCGAGTCTCAAGCTCGCCTTTGGTGATGAGCGCGGCGAGGAGCTGTATCAGAAGCTCGTGGAGACCTTTGGCAAGGACGTCAAGGTGCCCATTATGGAGCTGCGCAAGAAGAACGACCCGGATCTTGCCGAGGTCGCCGATTATGTCTATGAGAACGTCTTTTTGCATTACACCATGAAGCAGTGGGGCCAGACGCCCGACCAGATCGACCCCTCGATCACCGGCCGCGTTCCCGTCTTTGTGGGCGATGACGATCGCTACTTCCCGCAGGCTCCTTTCCAGGGCATGCCGCAGGACGGCTACACGGCGTTGTTCGAGCATATGCTCGACCACGACCTGATCGACGTGTTCTGCGACGTGGACGCCCGCGATCTCTTTGAGATCGACGAGACCACCGTCAAGATCGACGGCAAGGTCTATGGTGGCGAGATCGTCTACACCGGTCCGCTCGACGAGCTGTTCAACCTCGACCTGGGCGCGCTGCCGTACCGCACGCTCGACATGAAGTTCGAGACGCTCGATATGGATCAGTTCCAGCCCGTGGGCACCGTCAACTACACCACGAGCGAGGACTACACCCGCATTACCGAGTTCAAGAACATGACTGGTCAGGTCCTGCCCGGCAAGACCACCATCATGAAGGAGTACTCCAAGGCCTATACGCCCGGCTCGGGCGAGACGCCGTATTACGCCATTCTTGAGCCCGAGAACCGTGAGCTCTATGAGCGCTATCTTGAGCGCGTCCAGAACCTGACAAACTTCCACCCGGTGGGTCGTCTGGCCGAGTATCGTTACTACGATATGGATGCCGTGACCAATTCCGCCCTCGATCTTTCGGATGAGATTATCGCCTGCCATGCATAAAGTCATAACATTCGGTATTCCCTCGTATAACGCCGCCAAGGACATGGACCATTGCATCACCTCCATCTTGGAGGGGAGCAATTACGCCACCGATATCGAGATTATCGTGGTGGACGACGGCTCCAAGGACGAGACGGCCGCCAAGGCCGACGAGTGGGAGGCCCGTTATCCTGGAATCATCCGCGCGGTGCACCAGGAGAATGGCGGCCACGGTATTGCCGTCCTTTCGGGTCTGCGCGAGGCGCAGGGCACCTACTACAAGGTCGTCGACTCGGACGACTGGCTTGACGGCGCTGCCCTTTCGACCATGCTGTCGATTCTGCGCGGCTTTGAAGAGCGCGACCAGCGCGTTGACCTGTTTATCTCGAACTACGTGTACGAGAAGGTTTACGAGGGTACGCATACGGCCATTGGTTACAAGTTTGCCCTGCCTCGAAAAAAGATCTTTACCTGGGACCAGATCGGCCATTTCCGTTTGGACCAGAATCTGCTCATGCACAGCCTGTGCTATCGCACGGATGTGCTGCGCGAGTCCAACCTGCCCATGCCGCCGCACACGTTCTATGTGGACAACATCTACGCCTACGTGCCGCTGCCGCGTTGCAAGACCATGTACTACGCCGACATCGACCTCTATCGCTACTTTATCGGTCGCGAGGGCCAGAGTGTCAACGAGGCCACGATGGTCAAGCGTCTGGACCAGCAGTTCCGTGTTACGCGTATCATGATGGAGTCGTACCACCTGTACAGCGATGTCGAGTCGTCGCGTCTGCGTTCGTACATGATGGGCTACTTCACCATGATGATGGCGATCTGCTCGGTGCTCACCAAGCTTTCCGACGAGGATTGTGCCGATGAGCGTCTGAAGACGCTGTGGAATGATTTGAAGGCCTATGACGAGCGTATGTATCGTCGTGCACGTTACGGTGTGGTCGGCTTCTTTACCAACCTGCATGGACGGGCCGGAGACAAAACCACACTCGGCCTATACCATCTTGCCTCAAAGATCTTCAAATTCAACTAGCTGCTGAGTAATCGCTGCTGATAGGTTGACTGGGCCCCTTGGCCTTTAGTTTGATACAAGTTCCGCACGAGCCGGAAAGCACTTAATGTGCTTTCCGTGCGAGCAGG
>UQWQ01000133.1 GCA_900544755.1 uncultured Collinsella sp.
CGCTGCTGACCGAGCAGGACTGGATCGATTCGGCCGTGCTCGGTGCCTACGAGGCGCTCTCCGCCCACGGTGGCGCCGATGCCGCTCGCGCCATCATGACGACCGACACGCACTCCAAGGAGTACGCCGTGTCCTACGTCAGTGAGGCTGCGGGTCATGCGGGCAATGTCTATACGGTAGGCGGAATGTGCAAGGGCTCGGGTATGATCATGCCCAACATGGCCACCATGATCGCAGTTATCACCACCGATGCTCCCGTCGAGCCTGCGGCACTTCATGCCCTGCTGCTCTCGACCGTCAAGCAGACCTTTAACAAGGTAACGGTCGATTCCGACACCTCGACCAACGACACCTGCATCATGCTTGCCTCCGGCGCCGCTGCCGCAGATGCCGAGCCGATCGTCGAGGGCTCCAATGCCTTTGACGAGTTGGCATTTGCCGTGCACGAGGTGTGCGAGAGCCTGGCGCGCAATATCGCCGCCGATGGTGAGGGCGCATCCAAGCTTGTTACGGTCAACGTTACCGGCGCCGCTAACGACGAGGAGGCCGATATCGCCGCCCGTGCCGTTGCCAACTCGCCGCTCGTTAAGACCTGCATCGCCGGCCACGACTGCAACTGGGGCCGCGTTGCTATGGCGCTTGGCAAGTGCGGCGTGAAGTTTAATCAGGAAGACGTTTCCATCGACATGATGGGCATGCCTGTCTGTCGCGACGGTCTGACTGTTCCCTTTGACGAGGACGAGGCTCTACGACGTTTTGAGGCGCCCGAGATCGTGATCTCGGCCGACCTGGGCGCAGGCGACGCGGCAACGACCGTGTGGACCTGCGACCTCACGCATGAGTACATCTCCATCAACGGCGACTACCGTTCCTAGATTCCAGGCACGCTGCGCATCTTGCCGCGATTGCGGACAGCGGAGCACGGCGCGATAACGATACGAAAGACGAGGCAGATTATGAAATTCGCACGCGATTGTCGTTCGAGCGAATCCAACGAAGCAACCGCGCAGCTGCTGTTCGAAGCGCTGCCGTGGATTAAGAACCTGACCGGTAAGACGGTTGTTATCAAATATGGCGGAGCCGCCATGGTTGATGAGCAGCTGCGCCGCGACGTGATGAGCGACATCGTTTTGCTCAAGATCATCGGCATGCGCCCCGTCATCGTGCATGGCGGCGGCAAGGCCATCAACGAGGCGCTGAGCCATTACGATATCCCCGTCGAGTTTATGAACGGCCAGCGCGTGACCACGCCGGCGACTATGGATATCGTGCGCGAGGTGCTGGGCGGCAAGGTTAACCAGGAGCTGGTTGCTGCCATCAACCACCACGGCAACCTGGCCGTGGGCGTGTCGGGCAGCGATGCCGGCACGCTCATTGCCGAGCCGCTCGACCCCGAGCTCGGCCGCGTGGGCAAAGTGACGCACGTCAACACCGACTATATCGAGCGCTTACTCGATAGTGAGTACATCCCCGTCATCGCTACCGTCGCGGCGGGGGAGGACGGCGGTTTCTTCAACATCAACGCCGACACCGCTGCCGGTGCTGTTGCCGCGGCGCTCCACGCGCACAAGGCGATCTTTTTGACCGATGTCGATGGCCTGTATAAGGACTTTAGCGACAAGGATTCGCTCATCTCCAACCTGACGCTCGACGAGGTTAATGAGATGCTCTATGGGGGCGAGGTCGACAAAGGCATGATTCCCAAGCTACGCGCCGCTGTCGATGCGCTTACCGCCGGCGTATTTCGTGCCCACATCATCAACGGCACCACGCCGCATTCGCTGCTGCTGGAGCTGCTGACCGATGCCGGCGTCGGCACCGTGATCCATTCCACCGAGACGGCCTACGAGTTCGATACGCATCCGCATCCGCTTTCGACCTTTGCGGCGCGTCTGGCCGAGAACCTCGACGAGGTCGAGAAGCTCCAGACGGTCTAGCTGACCGCAGCCGCCCAATTCCTGCACCCATAGGCCTGCGCCGTCCGGCGCTCAACGAAAGGCATTCCATGTCACTTGCAGCTCAGCAATCGCTTGAATCCCATTACGTTATGCATACCTTTGGCCGCTCTCCGGTCGAGTTTGTCGAGGGTCACGGCATGAAGCTCACCGGCGACGATGGCCGTGAGTACCTCGACTTTCTTGCCGGCATCGGCGTGTGCAGCCTAGGTCATGGTGACCCGGCCGTGCTCTCGGCGCTCGAGGCACAGACCAAAAAGCTCATGCATGTCTCCAATTACTTCTACATTGAGCAGCGCGGACAGGTCGCGGCGCTACTGTCCAAGCTTGCTAACGACGACGTAGATGGTGCGCGCGTGCTTGCCGATGCCATTGCCGCCGGCGATGAGACCACGGCAGCTGCTCTTGGTGCCCCGGCTGCGGATGAGCAGGTTTGGGAGACCTTCTTTGCCAACTCCGGCGCTGAGGCCAACGAGGGCTCGATGAAGCTCGCACGTCTGTACGCCAAGCGTGCCGGCAATGGTGGCAACACCATCGTGTGCATGCGCGGCGGCTTTCACGGTCGTACGCTCGAGACTATTGCGGCCACCATGCAGGATTGGCTGCAGGACAGCTTCCGCCCGCTGCCGGGTGGCTTTGTGGCCTGCACGCCCAACGATGTCGATGAACTGCGTGCGATCTTTAAGCAGCTGGGGGGCGAAATTTGCGCCGTGATGCTCGAGCCGATTCAGGGCGAGAGCGGTGTGCACCCCATGACCGAGGAGTTTATGGCGGCAGCGCGCGACCTGGCACACGAAGTGGGCGCCGTGCTTATCGCCGACGAGGTCCAGTGCGGCATCTTCCGCTGCGGCAAGCCGTTTGCATTCCAAGCCTATGGCGTGGAACCCGACATCATGAGCCTTGCCAAGGGCATTGCTGATGGCGTGCCCATGGGTGCCGTCGTAGCAAAGAAGGAGATTGCCGACGTGTTTAAGTCGGGCGACCACGGCTCGACGTTTGGCGGTAGCTGCTTGGCCATCGCGGCGTGTGCCGCGACGCTCTCCGCACTCGTGCGCGGCGATTATGCCGACCACGCTGCCAAGGTAGGCGCCTATATGGAGGCAAAGCTCGCCAAGCTGCCGAACGTGACCGAGGTGCGTGGCCGCGGCTTGATGCTCGGCTGCGATCTGGACGATACTGCGGGTGATGCACACGACGTTGTGGCCCGTGCATTGGGGGCTGGTGCCGTGATTAACGCTACGGGTGCCCATACGCTGCGTTTCCTGCCGCCGCTCGTCTGCGAGGAATCCGACGTGGACAGTCTGATCGAGATCCTGTCGGACGTTTTGGCCTAACACAGCGAAATAACTTAACTTTGACCGGGTTCCGGACTGCGGACGTGCCATATGCGGCACGATTCAGCGGTCTGGAGCCCGTTTTGCCTTAGATTTGCTAAGGCGGGGAGACCTGCTGGTCAAAAAACATCAAATATGAGTACTGTTACCTTTTTAGTAGCAGCGATTCGGGGCATTTTTG
>UQWQ01000134.1 GCA_900544755.1 uncultured Collinsella sp.
GTCGATGACGCGCTCGCCCACCTCGCGGGCGTGCGGGCGAAACATCGCATCCATCTCGGCCACCTGCGCATCCATCGTAGCGGCGTCGGCGCGACAATAACGCTCCTCGTGCACCAGGTTCACCACGGGATGCGCGATTGCCGGGCGCTCCTTACGGGGCGTGCCGATGATGAGCATCGACAGCGGCATGGTATAGGCAGGCAAGTCCAGCAGTGCGGCAACTTCCTCGGCGTTCTCGACGATATCACCGATGTAGCAGCTCCCCAGCCCCAGGGCCTCGGCGGCAACCACGGCGTTTTGAGCGGCGATCACGGCATCCTGCGCCGCGATGGCAAAGTCGCCCAAACCCGGCGCGGGGCGGGGCGCCTTGCCCGTGCGCTCGACAAACTCGGGCTCAAAGCAGCCCACGTGCTCAAACAGATCGATCCACTTGGCATAATCGACCACAAATATAAGTGCCCAGGGCGCCTTGGCGATCATGGGCTGGTGATCGCACAGGTCGGCCAGACGGTCCAGCGTAGCCTGCTCGCGAATGCTCACGATGGAATACATCATCATGGCGCCCGCCGACGGCGCGCGACTCGCCGCATGCAAGATCGCCGCCCGCTGCTCGTCGGTCACCGCCACGGGACGGCCGTCGTCATCGCGCGCAAAAGCGCGCGTGGACGAGCGGTGCTCCAAAATGTCCAGTACCGCGTTGCCCGTAGTCTCGACCGGATAGCCGTACGTATCCACGCCCGCAGCTCCGTCGCCGCCCATGTCCGCCTCGCAAACCTGCTCGCTCATCGCCCTACCCTCGCCATTTCTTTAAGAAGCCTTTACGTTTCCGTGTAATTCCCGTCCATTATCGCGCAGGTCGCCACTACATTGCGCCACACCGCCACACGCGCGCGTTAATATGGCTGGTTGTTGTGCGCAGCCACCAATTGCTGCGCATATCTTGGTAACAATCGGGTAAATCCCCGCTTTCGTAGGTTTTAGTTTGTGAGGAGTCTCAGCATGTTCGCTGCCGCCATCTCGCTCGTCGGTCTTGCGGCGACCGTCTACCTTGTCTTGCGCGAGGCCAAGGCCATTCGCGCACAGTCGGGCACCGTTGCTAAAAGCGCTCTTGGGTGGAGCGTCGCCTTTGGCCTGTTCCAGCTCTTTTTGACTGTCTGGGGCGCTATTGGTCTCGTCGCGCAAAACGAGCCGCTCGTCTTTGTGATGCTCATCCTGACCAACGCCATCCTCACCGGCTGCGCTTGGGCCAGCATCGCCCGCGACCGCATCGCCCCGCGCGTCTTTGCGTTCGCCTCGGCCGACGCTCCCGCCCCCACTGGCAAGCTCGCCCGCCTGCGCGGCGCCTTTGTGGGCAAACCGCTCGTCGCCGCCGTCCTGTGCCTGCTGCTCGCCGGCGTCTTTGCGCTGCTGGGCATGGAGGTCTCGTCCAACCACGACTTTACCTGGGTCTACCCCCTGTGCATCCTGCTCGAGTGGGCCATCATCACCGTGCTCATGACCGGCCTGTTCTTCCTATTCCAGCGCCACGGCGCAGCTCCCGCGGTCCTGGCCTTTGCCCTCTTTGTCCTGGGCATTGCCGAGTTCTTCGTCATCACGTTTAAATCCATGCCCATCCAGCCGGGCGACCTTTCGGCCATCTCCACCGCCGCCGCGGTCGCCGGCAACGGCTACACCTTCTCCATCTCGCTGTTCTGCGTGTTGTCCATGGGCTTTACCGCCATCGCCATGCTGCTATGCGAGTACGCCGGCCTGGTGGCACCGCACCGTCAGAAGGGTGCCGCCAACGCCAAGCGCATGCTGCTCACCAACCTGCTCGTAGCGGTGCTGTGCCTGGGCGGCGTGACCGCGCATGTCACGCTCATCGACTACTACAACACTCTCGGCATCACCGTCTACACTTGGCGTCCGCTCGAGAGCTACTGGCGCGAGGGCTACCTGCCTGCCTTTATTAGTGCGGCGCAGTCCATCAAGCCGCCCAAACCCGCCGACTACTCCGTCGACGATGCCAAGGCCACGCTCAAAAAGTACGCCAAGGCCTACGACAAGTCCGACGCGGCCAAGAGCGACGAGCGCGCCGCCGCAAAGGAGCAGTTCGACAGCGAGAAGCCCACGGTCATCGCCATCATGAACGAGACCTTCTCGGACCTGTCCATCTACCAGAACATGCGCGCCGGCTACGAAGGTCCGCAGTACTTTAAGAACCTGTCCAACTGCCTCAGCCGCGGAAAGCTCTACGTGAGCGCCTACGGCGGCGGCACGGCCAATACCGAGTTTGAGTTTATGACCGGCAACTCCATGGCCAACCTGGGCTCGGGCGTGTACCCCTACACCATCTACAACATGGAAACGACCGGGAACCTGGCAGAGCAGTTCAAATCGCTCGGCTATTCCACCACGGCCATGCACCCCAACCACGCGACCAACTGGAACCGCGAGAACGTCTATAAGGACTTTGGCTTTGACCAGTTCCTGTCCATCAACGATTTCCAAGGCGCCGATACCCTGCGCGGCATGGTGACCGACCAGGCAACCTACGACAAGATTCTTGAGCTGCTCGACCAGAACGCCGATCCGCAGTTTATCTTCGATGTGACCATGCAGAACCACTCGGGCTACGACACGGGTCTGCTGCCGGTCGACAAGCAGATGCACCTGAACATCGACACGACCGACCTGGACGCCAAGACCGTCGAGGACGGCACGCTCTCCGATGTCGACGAGTATGTCTCGTGCATCGAGCAGTCCGACCAAGCGCTGCGTTACTTCCTCAACGCCTTGAGCAAGCTCGACCGTAAGGTGGTCGTGGTGTTCTGGGGCGACCACCAGCCGTTCTTCCCGTCCAAGTTCAACGATAAGTGGTTTACCGGCGAGGACGACGCCACGCATCAGGAGCGTCTGTGGCAGACCGACTACATCATCTGGGCCAACTACGACGTTGCCGGCTGCGACCAGACGAGCGAGGTCGACGACCTGTCCACCAACTACCTGTCCACGCAGCTTATGCAGCTGATCGGCGCCCCGCTGACCGACTACCAGAAGGCGCACATGACGCTGCGCGAGTCGCTGCCCGCCATCAACTCGGTGGGCTACGAGGACGCCAGCCTGCGCTGGGCGCTCTCCTCCAACGTCACCGGTGACGACGCCGTTGCCGCAGCCGCCACCAAGGCACGCGAGGATTACGCCAAGATGCAGTACTACGAGATGTTCCGCGACGGCAAGAACGTCTATACCGAGCACTTCCAGACCGAGGCCAACGAGACCGACCCCAACCTGGCACCGGGTACGACCAAGATCAAATAGCGACACGTCTTAACTGGTTCGTCTGCCCGGCGGCGCGAAACGTAAGGTTCCCTGCTCGGACAGTCCTGCTCGCACGGAGAGCACATTAAGTGCTCTCCGGCTC
>UQWQ01000135.1 GCA_900544755.1 uncultured Collinsella sp.
GCCCCGGCCGGCCAGCTCAATCTACACCGTGTACTGCGGCAGGTCCTGCAGGGCGATGACGTCCATGCCCATGTCGTTGGCGCTGCCGTGACCCTGCTGGTCCTCGCGCACCGCCTCGATGGCACTCACATACGTGTTGGCGGCAGACATCGCGGTCACGCAGGTCACACCGCGTCGCACCGCCTCGGTGCGCAGCAGATAGCCGTCGCCGCGCGAGCCCGGACCGTACGGCGTGTTGATGATCACCGCGATCTTGCCATCGGCGATGAGGTCGCCGATGTTGGGGCGCTCGCCGTCGTGCGGGCCGCTAATCTTCTCCACGATCTCGCACGTCACGTTGCCTCCACGCAGCACGCGCGCCGTACCCTCGGTGGAGCAGATGTCAAAGCCCAGGTAACGCAGGATACGCGCGACCGAAAGGATGTGGCGCTTGTCGCGGTCGCACACGCTGATGAATACCTTGCCGGCGCTCGGGTCGGGCAGCCTGTAGTCGATCGCCAGCTGCGTCTTGGCGTATGCCTCGGGATAGCTCTTAGCGATACCCATGACCTCGCCCGTCGACTTCATCTCAGGCCCCAGGATGACGTCGGCGCCCGGGAAACGACCCCAGGGCATAACGGCTTCCTTCATGCAGAACCAGTCCAGCTGACGTTCGTCGCTCGGCAGGCCCAAGCTCGCGATGGAATCGCCTGCCATGATGCGCGCCGCGCATTTGGCCAGCGGCACGCCGGTGGCCTTGGAGATAAACGGCACGGTACGGCTGGCGCGCGGGTTGGCCTCGATCACGTAAACGGTCTCGCCCTTAATGGCGTACTGCACGTTGACCAGACCGCGCACGCCCAGCGCCATCGCGATGCGGCGCGTGGTCTCGCGGAGCTTCGCCTGCAGGCTCTCGCTAAAGCTGAACGGCGGGATGCAGGTCGCGGAGTCGCCGGAGTGAATACCGGCTTCCTCGATATGCTCCAGGATGCCGCCGATGTATACCTCTTCGCCATCGCACAGGGCGTCGACGTCGGACTCGATCGCACCCTCCAGGAAGCGGTCCAGGTACACCGGGTAGTCGGGGCTAATGCGCGCAGCCTCGGCCATGTAATCGCGCAGATGCTCGGCATCGTAGGCGATCATCATGCCGCGGCCGCCCAGCACATAGCTCGGGCGCACCAGCAGCGGATAGCCGATGTGCGCGGCCACGGCCTCGGCCTCCTCAAACGAGGTGGCCTGGCCCGCCGGCGGGTACATGATGCCCAGCTTGTCGAGCAGAGCGGCGAAGCGCTCGCGGCCCTCGGCAAAGTCGATGGCATCGGGCTTGGTGCCCATAATGTTCACGCCGCTCTCCTCGAGCATGCGCGCCAGCTTAAGCGGGGTCTGGCCACCGAGCGTCACCACGACGCCGTCGGGGCGCTCGACATCGATAACGTCCATGACGTCCTCGTAGGTGAGCGGCTCAAAGTACAAGCGGTCCGAGGTGTCGTAGTCAGTCGAAACGGTCTCGGGGTTGCAGTTGACTATGATGGTCTCGAAGCCGCGAGCCGCCAGTGCGTAGCTCGCGTGCACGCAGCAGTAATCGAACTCGATACCTTGGCCAATGCGGTTGGGGCCGGCGCCCAGGATCATCGCCTTGGGCTTGTCCGCCGGCGTGGTCTCGTCGGGAGCCACGCACTTCTTGGCATCCGGGCTCGTGCGGTAGATGTTCTCGTACGTCTTGTAGTGGTACTCCGTGGCGCTCGAAAACTCCGCAGCGCAGGTATCGACCGTCTTCATGCTGGGAACCACGCCCAGACCCTTGCGATAGGCGCGCACAAAGCGCTCGTCCGAGCCGGTCAGCGCGGCAATCTCGGCGTCGCTCGTGCCGTACTGCTTGAGCAGGCGCATCGCGTCGGCGTCGATATCCTCCACACGCAGGCCGCGGATGCTCTCCTGGACCTGCACCATGTCGTTGATACGGTTGAGGTACCACGGATCGATACCGCAGATGGCATGGATGTGGGCGATGTCCCAGCCACGGCGCAGGGCCTCGACCACAAAGAAGATGCGGTGCTCGGTCGGGGTTGCCACGGCCTGAGCGAGCTCATCGTCGCTCAGCTTGTCGGCACCCTCCTTGCCACCGGCGCAGATGCCCTGGTGACCGTCCTCCAGTGAGCGCATGGCCTTGCCGAAGGCCTCCTCAAAGGTGCGGCCGATCGCCATAATCTCGCCCACGGCCTTCATGCGCGTGGTGAGCGTAGGATCAGTGCCTTTAAACTTCTCGAAGGCAAAGCGCGGCACCTTGACGACGCAGTAGTCGATTGTGGGCTCAAAGCAGGCGGGCGTTGCCTTGGTGATGTCGTTGACGATCTCGTCGAGCGTGTAGCCCACGGCCAGGCGAGCGGCGGCCTTGGCGATGGGGAAGCCCGTGGCCTTGGAGGCCAGTGCGGACGAACGGCTCACGCGCGGGTTCATCTCGATGACGATCAGGCGGCCGGTCTGGGGGTTCACGGCAAACTGCACGTTGGAGCCGCCGGTCTCGACGCCGATCTTCCCCAAGATGGCGAGCGAGGCGACACGCATGCGCTGGTACTCAAGGTCGGAGAGCGTCTGCGCCGGCGCCACGGTGATGGAGTCGCCGGTGTGCACGCCCATGGGGTCGAGATTCTCGATGGAGCACACGATGATGCCGTTGCCGGCGTGGTCGCGCATGACCTCCATCTCATACTCTTTCCAACCCTCGATGGACTCCTCGACCAGCACCTCATGGGCAGGCGAGAGCTCAAGGCCCTGGCTCACGATGGAGACGAGCTCCTCGTGGGTATGCGCGATGCCGCCGCCGGCGCCACCGAGGGTAAAGCTCGGGCGCAGTACGCAGGGATATCCCACGCGCTCGGCGATAGCCTCGGCGTCGGCCACGCTGTAGGCATAGCCCGAGCGCGCAACCTCCAGGCCGATCTCGGCCATGGCCTCGTTAAAGAGTTTGCGGTCCTCGCCGCGCTCGATAGCGGCCAGGTCGCAGCCGATCATCTCGACGCCGTACTTGTCGAGCGTGCCGTCCTTTGCCAGCTCGACGGCGGCGTTCAGACCGGTCTGGCCGCCCAGCGTGGGCAGCAGCGCGTCCGGGCGCTCTTTCTTGATTACGCGCTCGATAAACTCGGCGGTGATGGGCTCAACATAGGTGCGGTCGGCCAGACCCGGGTCGGTCATAATGGTCGCCGGGTTGGAGTTGACCAGGATGACCTCAAAGCCATCCTCCTTGAGCACCTTGCAGGCCTGGGCGCCGGAATAGTCAAATTCGCAGGCCTGGCCAATGACGATGGGGCCCGAACCGATGACGAGGATACGCTTGATGTCAGTACGTTTCGGCATGTTAGTTCTCCTCGGTCGCAGCGTTCTCGGACTCGGCGAAATTCCAGCCGGCGAGGCGGTCC
>UQWQ01000136.1 GCA_900544755.1 uncultured Collinsella sp.
TCAGAAGCAGCAACGCGAGCCGCAAATCCCGCCTCGGTCAGCTCGATGACCTCGGTAAACGTTGCATCGAAAAACTCCTCGGTTAGCAGGCGATACGGCGGATGATCGGGCTCGCCGGGGTTTTCGCGTACAATCTCGTGCATGACGCCGATAGTCTTGAGCACATATTCTTTATGGATGGGATACTGCCCAAAACGCGTCGCAGCGGTATAGAGGCGATCGGTCGCACGCGGAATGGAAACGATGCCCAGCGTCTTGCCAAACCAGTCAAAGTCGCCTTGCTTTTTAATGCGGAATTCCTCGCACGGCTTGCCGCCGTGCGCCTCCAGGTACTGATTCACGCGCGTATTCCATACGGTATCCGCCACCAGATGCGACCAGACGCCCAGCGTCAAATCGAGCAGCGACTGCGCCACGTCACCGGGCGCGAGCGAAAGCTCGCTAGCACCGGGACCAGCAACCGGCTCGGCGTCCTTGTAGCGTTGGGGATAATGCACCCGATTGAGTCGCTCGCGCTCCTCGGCGATCGAGGTCGCGGCAGCCGGCGTACCAACAGACGCCCCTTTGAGCAGCGGCGCCACATAGGTATTCCAGAACTCGTGCTCGCGCGGCTTAGGGATAGGCTCGGGGTTTGCAAAGTGCGTAATGCGATACGGAATGGGATCAGCGATACCAGGGACCATATAGCCCACGAAGATATCCGGAACCACGCAGCCAAACAAAAAGGCATTGCGGTCGCGCACGCTATTGGCAAGCGCGCCGGTGCACTCCAGCAAACGCTCCGTCTGAGCGATATGAATGTTCCAGCTTGGCATAGCCACCCCCATAAAAACCTGGATAACTATACCATCACGGCAACGCCGCGCGGGCCGCTACGCACGCTCTACGCAGCAACTATTCCGCAGCGCCGCTCTCGGTTCCATACGAAGACACCGGCGCCTCGACCACATGGTGATATCGATCGATATAGATGGCGCGGGCACCCAGGCGTCGTACCAAATCCTGATGGTGCGTGCTCATCAAGACCGTCTTACCGGCAGCAACATAGGCCAGTAGAAAGTTGACCACGATGTCGCACGAGTCCTCGTCAAGTCCGTTGGTAGGCTCGTCGAGCACCAGGATATCGGGGTTCATCGACACGACGGCAGCCAGCGCCACGCGCTTCTTTTGCCCGCCCGAAAGCTGATAGGGCGAGGCATCGACCAGATCGGCAACCTGGAACAGCTCCATGGCATCGCGCACGCGGCGCTCGAGCTCGTCTGCCGGCAGCCCCATCTGCGCGGGACCAAAAGCAACTTCCTCGCCCACCGTAGCGCAGAACAGCTGGGCGTCGGCATTTTGAAACACAAAACCTACGCGCTGATGAAAACGCTGAGCGGCCGCGGAATCCTTGAGATATGCCGCATCGATCACGTGCCCGTCAAACAGGTACGCACCCGCGTCCGCTAGTTCAAGACCGTTGATAAGGCGCATAATCGTCGTCTTACCGCAGCCGTTGGGACCGAGTAGGGCAACGAGTTCACCACGATCGACCTGCAGCGACACACCATCGACAACCGTATGGCCCGCATAGGAGAACACCACGTCGCGCAGCTCGATGAGCGGCGTGGCCTCGGCGCCGCCCGCACCGTTCGTGCCCGCCGCACTATTCATATCGATCGTCAAAACGTCGCCCTTCCCTAGTTGCATCCCCAGCCGGAACCAGCAGCGCCTACAGCACCGCGCACAACACGGCGAGCAGAACCACGCCGGCCGCATAGACCGCATCGCGCCAGCCAAACCCGGCGCGTGCAGGCGCCGGGTACACGCCGGCAAAGCCGCGGCAAAGCATAGCCTCGTCCATCGCGCGGCTGCACTCCATCGCCTTGATAAACGTCATGCCCATGATACCCGCCAGCGAGTCGGTGCGCGAAAAACCCGCAGGCGCGGAACCGACGCTGCGCAGCATGACCGATTCGCACAGATCGTGCGCTGTGCGTCCCAGCACCTCGATATGCTTGAGCGCCATATCGAAAGTAAAGATGACCTCGTCGGGCAGGTGCAGCATCTTAAGCGCCGCCGACATGCGGCTCCAGGTGAGCGTCCACGAAACACCCAGCACCAGCGACACGTTAATGAACGTCTTGAGTGCAATCTTGAGCATGGCGCCCGAGGCAGAAGCACCCAGCAGCAGGGCAGGCAGCGCCAGAACCACGGCAAACCCCGCGGCAGCCAACGCCGGCACAAAGGTAGCGCGCAGCCCGCGTACGGGGCGCACCGCGACCAGCACCAACGCGATCGCCGCCATCAACATGAGGTACAGCGGGCTCTGTGTCAGACACACGCACAGGACGCAGACGAACATCCCCACCAGGCGCACCGGAGCCGAAACGCAAGAAAGGGCGCGGTCGACCATCGACCCGCCCTTGTTCGCGCCTCCACCCAGGCGAACCCGCTCAAGCAGGCTCGCCAGGTGCAGGACGTTCTTTTGCATCACACGATGCCGAGCCCCCGCGGGCTCGTAACGCTGCTCGACCGCAAGCCAACTAGGCAGCTCGGCTATTGCCATGAGCACCGCTTTCCTTGACCGTCAGCGAGACCAGGCGGAATGCGATGGTGAGCACCGCCACGCCAATCACGCCCGAAAGAATATACATCGCGGCCTGGCCGGCAAAGCCAAGGCCCTGCTCCTCGGAATAGGCCTGCAGATAATCGCCCGTGGGCAGGGCATCGGCAAAGGTCGGAGTGTCGAGACCGACCGAAGCCTGCAGACTGTCGTCACCAGCCTCCTGAACGGCGGTCGCGGCGCCCTCGGCGTCCCACTCACCCCAGGCGTCACCGGTGGCGAGCAAGCCGAGCGGCGTAGCCACGACAAGCACGGCGACCAGAATGAGCGTGGGAATCAGGGAAGTCTTCTTGGCGGTACCATCGGCGGCAAGCTGGCCATCGGCGGCTTCGGGGCCGACGATAATGCTCGGCGCCGTCTTCTTAATGAAGCCGTAGATGGCGGCCGTCGCCACGCCCTCGATCACGCCGGCAACCAGCATATGCGGGATCAACATGGCCGGAATAGCCACGGACAGCGGGAAGGGGCAGTACAGAGGGGCGCCCGAAGCGTTGGTGAAG
>UQWQ01000137.1 GCA_900544755.1 uncultured Collinsella sp.
CCTTTGCAGAGGTCCTAGTCAATTCAAGGTGGCGGGGAAGGGAATCGAACCCCTGACACGAGGATTTTCAGTCCTCTGCTCTACCAACTGAGCTACCCAGCCATTTGAGGTGTGCCTTGTTTCAAGGCTTGATTAGTATAACCAAGGACGCGTTCCGGTCAACCGAGAATTTCAAAAAAGTTTTTGAGCACAGCCTCGGTTCTTTAAATCGGCACGTCAGAGGCATCAGCCGGCAGCAAGAAGTTTTTCGCTCAGAGCCGCACGGGCAAACTCACTTGGCGTCATCCCCTCGGCAGCCGCCCGTCGACGAATGGCCTCCTTCATTCCCAGAGGAATCTTGACCGACAGCGTTGCCGTCCCCTCACCTGAGAGTGGGGGCCGTCCATGCACGATCCCACCAACGGTGTGTTCGCCATCCGGAAACTCTCCGCGCTCGTACGACTCGCACCACGCGTCAATCATTTCATCCGTTACAACCCGACCATTAGCGGCCGTATACGTCTTGCCCATCATCGACCCCTTTGCCGAGCCCGTTCAATCTCCTGCCAAAATTTCTTCTGGACTGGAGACAAGGCATGAATGATAAGCCCCCACGGACAAGCTCGACCGCGACAAGCTCCACGCTTCGTCCGTCTGGGAGCCATCCAATCGCAAGCCATCTCGGCGGCTCGTCCTTCGGCTCGCGACGAATGCACTCAGTAACCGCAAGCCAAGCGCTAAGCACCTGCTTTTCCGTCAGGTGCTTTTTAGCGTTGGGATGGATCTCAACATCCATGCATCTTCTCCTCCATCTTACCCAATTTCGTATGACGAAAGTCCGCTGTCGCCAATTCTTAAGCCGGCACGCGTTGGAGAGCAGGGGTCGAAACAATGATTGAAGGACGCTCTAGTACGGCCCAGGCGCCGGGGCAGGAGCACATACGCCAGGGACGTACGTTTTCGTAGCATACGAGGACATAGCCACGTGCATCGATAAAGGCGATATCGATGGGATAGGCCATGAAACACGTATGGACCGAAGAGCAGCGTGGAAATGCCGTGACGAGCGGCAGACCGTTGGCGGCAACCGGACACCGTCCCAGCATGCCGCGCAGGCGCACGGCAAACGACTCCGCCACCGCAAACTCGGCCGGCGTCCAGCCCAGCCTATTGAGTGCCCGCGCGTAGGCGATGTAGGACGAGACCGCGGTCACATGACCACCCCCGGACGCCATGGATCGACCGTCACCGCGCGCTCGTGCGACAACGTTGTCGGCGCCCCCAGCGGAACGCCAGCGATGCTGAGAGAAGTCGGCCACGGCTCATAGTGCATGGTGCAGGTGTAGGTCCTAAACGTACCGGATAGGGAGAGCAGGCCACCATCCGATGCCTCCGCGCCTTGCTCGCTCGACACTTCGATCTGCAAGTCATAGCCTTCCATGGCATTCAGAATTTGAGTCCGGACCGTCGCCGAGGCATCGACAGAGCTTTCGTCGCCCTCCCCGCTCGGCGCCACGGCGTGCGCCAACACGATGTCGGGCACCACGCGGTCGAAGCGCGCGACAGCGCTGGCATAGATCATGACGTTGTATACGATGAGTGCCAGCACCAGCAAAACGGGCGTAACCACTGCTATCTCCACCGTCGCTTGGGCGCGCTCCTCGCGCAGACGCATGCGGATACTCATTACGACCCACCGCCCAGAGCGCCAACCAGCGTGGCGACATCGACGGTGAGCGGGATGGAGCCGCCGCCGGGCAGAGGAATCTCCGCAAGCGTGAACACCGTACCGCTGATGGTGCGTTCGACTTGATATTCCAACGCCTCGCAAAGCGCCTTGGGATCGGTCACGCCCAACGGAATACTTCGCAGTTTGTCTTGCGCTTGAGAGAGACCAGCAATGTCAGACCCCGGGCTCTTAATGACGTTGGCGGAATCAGTCAGCACCGGCTTTCGCAGGCGCAAGTCGCACGGTTCCAAACCCAGCGCCGCCACGGACGCCGAAACGGTATCGCCGAGCCACGATGCGATGGAGCCCAACGCGCCGCTGCCCCCTCCTAGGCCTTTAATCATCTCGTCCATAAGTTCGTCGGCCGAACCTTGGATGTCTCCGTATCCCACAAGCAGCCGTCCCCAGACATCCATGACGCCATCGAGTACGCCGGCAACGCCACCCGAGCGTTCCTTCAATGTCGAGAAAAATCGCGAAAGCACGTTGTTTTGCGCCGTCGCCTCATCGGGCGGCTCCGAAGCGCGCAGCTGCCTGTAAATATATACGACAGCCTCCTTCTCGGAGTTGCAGGGGTCTTTCTGCAGGGTATTGTATATGATCGAGAAGTCGATGCCCGAGAGGTTCTCCTTGTGCAGCAGAATCGTCTTGGCGCCGCTTTCGAGGATTTGGTCCACATGCTCCTCCTCGAGAACCGTCTCGCGGTCCACGATCACGTTGTTTCGTTCGATGGAAACCACCTCGCCCGTGTCCTCGTCCACGAAGTCCTCGACCCACGTCGAGAGCACCCTCGCGGCCAGCTTGCGGCCCACGGCCTTCTTGAGGTTGGCCTTGTTGACCTTCACCTCGTCCGCCAGGTCGAAGATTTCCAGGATCTGCTGGTCGGCCTCGTAGCCGATGGCGCGCAGCAGCGTCGTGACGGGCAGTTTCTTCTTACGGTCGATGTACGCATACATCACGTTGTTGATGTCCGTAGCGAACTCGATCCACGAACCCTTGAAAGGAATGATTCGCGCCGAGTAGAGCTTGGTGCCGTTCGTGTGCATGCTCTGTCCGAAGAACACGCCGGGCGAACGGTGCAGCTGGGATACGATGACACGCTCCGCACCGTTGATGACGAACGTACCGCGTTCGGTCATATAGGGGATCGTACCGAAGTACACGTCCTGAACGACAACACCGAAATCTTCGTGTTCGTCGTCCGTGCAGTAGAGCTTCAGCTTGGCTTTCAGCGGAACGCTGTACGTCAAACCGCGCTCCAGGCACTCCTCGATCGAGTAACGGGGCGGGTCGATATAGTAGTCGATGAACTCCAGAACGAAATTGTTCCGGGTATCCGTAATGGGGAAATTCTCCTGAAACACCTTGTACAGCCCCTCGCTCTTGCGGTTT
>UQWQ01000138.1 GCA_900544755.1 uncultured Collinsella sp.
CCGAAATGGCGCGAAGCACGCGGTTGACAAAACCATAGAGACACGTCCCAAATTAGCTACCCCATAGCCGCTACGATGCCAGGGTGGCGATGACGGCTTCGTCGCCGGCGTATATGAGGGTGTTGCCGTCGGGGATGATCGTTTGGCCGTCGCGCTTGAGCATCACGACGATAAAGGGGTGCTTGCCTTGCGGCACGTCGCGCAGGCGCTGGCCGGCCAGGCGACCGTGGGGCGTTACGGTGACCTCGCGCAGCGTAACCTCGGCACGCTCTTCAAATGTTGGGGCAGCCATCACCAACAGGTCGCCTTCCTCGATTACGGTATCGCCATTGGGTAACACCGGGTGCGCGCCGTCGCGCAGCACCAGGACGACGAGCATGTTCGTAGCGCTGCCAATATCGGCGAGCGAGCGTCCGGCAAACGGATGACCCTCGCCCACCTTGAGCTTGACGAACGACATGCCGTCTTCGTCGCGGTAGTCGTTAAACGTGCGGCGCACGTCGCCTTCTGCGTCGATCATGTCGAGCTTTTTCGCCACCGCCGGCAGCAGCGAGCCCTGCACCACAATGCTCGACACGGCAATCACAAACACCAGGTCAAACAGGTCGTGACCACCGGGAACGCCGGCCACCACGGCAAAGAGGCTAAAGACGACCGAAGCCGCGCCGCGCAGGCCAGCCCAGCTTACGAGCGCTACCTGGCGAGGGCTCGTCTTAAAGGGCGCCAACAGCACACCGACGGCGATGGGGCGGCTCACGAAGAGCATAAACGCCATGAGTGCCAGGCCCGGCAGTAGCATTTGCGGCAGGCGGGCGGGCGTCACGAGCAGGCCCAGCAAGAAGAAGATGGTCATCTCGGCCATCTCGGTGAGGGTGTCGAAGAAGTGCACCATCTCGACCTTGCCGGTGATGTCGCTCGCGCCCAGCACAATGCCTGCCAGGTATACGGCCAAAAAGCCGTTGCCGCCCAGATAGCTCGGCAGCGCGTAGGCAACGATCGCCACGGCGAATAAAAAGATAGTCTGCGCACCCTCGGCCGTTGCGTGTGCGCGCTCAATCAGGCGGCCCGATGCCCAGCCGATGACAAGGCCCAGGCCCACGCCCAGGATGATTTGCTTGGCCAGCAGCATGGGGATGTCGATGTTGCCGCCGGCCGCGAGGGTCGCGAGCACCGCGGTGAGCATGTAGGCGACGGGGTCGTTTGAGCCCGATTCGACCTCGAGCAGCGAGTCGGTGCCGCCGCGCAGCGACAGGTTGTGCTCGCGCAGCACGCTAAAGACGCTCGCCGCATCGGTGGACGCCACAACCGAGCCCAGCAGCAGGCCGCCGATCCAGTCGAAGCCCAGAACCAGGTGCGCAAACACGCCGGTGATGCCGGCGGTGATGACCACGCCGAGTGTGCTCAGCAGCACTGCAGGCGCGGCGACGGGTTTGGCGCGGTCGATGTTGGTGTTAAAACCGCCGTAGAACATGATGAACAGCAGCGCTGTGCTGCAGACGGTCTCGGTAAGCGCGTAGTCGCTAAAGTCGATGTGCGCCGGCCCGTTGACGCCCAGCAGCATACCCAGCGCGATAAAGATGAGCAGGGTGGGGAAGGGGAGCTTTTTGCCGACGGGTTTAATGGTCAGGCACAAAATGATAACGAGGCCGATAAAAAGAAGGATCTGGTTCATAGGGGGTGTCCGCTCCTGGGTGGTTGGCGTGGCACGGTCAGTTGACTGCAGTTATTTGTACCCAAAGGTGGTGGGTTTATGGGGCCGAGCGGCGGGCGTTCGCATTTTCGACACGAGGCTGGGGTGCGTGTGGCTCTGGTCGGGGGCGTTGACGCTGGTGGTGCTGGTGATGCGGCATGGTTGGCACACGCGAGCGGGGGCCGGCGACCGTTGGCGACTTGTAGCACTTTCCAGCTTTATTGCAACGGAGTACAATGGATAACGTTTAAGTTCAACTTGAAGTTTTAGCCGTGGCTTCGGGCTTCGGCCGCAATGCAGGGAAAGGCGTTCCATGGCGATCTATGTGACATCCGATGCTCACGGGCACGTGCGCGCGCTGGACGAGGCCCTTTCCAAGATCTCGCTGACGTCCGACGACACGCTGTATGTGCTGGGTGACATGATCGACCGCGGTCCCGATCCGGTCGGCGTCATCAACTTGGTGCGGTCGCTGCCCAACGCTCGCGTGCTTAAGGGCAACCACGAGCAGATTATGCTCGACGCGATTATTGGGCAGGACCCGCTCGATGCCGAGACCTGGGATATCAACGGTGGCTGGACGACGCGCGAGCAGCTTAACGACATGGAATTTGAGGCGTACGAGGAGCTTGTGCGCTGGGCTGCCGCCCTGCCGCTCTATGCGGTGGTCGAGACTGCCGAGCAGCCGTACCTGCTGGTGCACGCCGGTATTCAGACCGAGGCGGCGCGTGCGTTTTTGCTTGAGCATGGTGTCGATTGCGCCGACGGCAGGGGAGCGGTTGATGCCGATCGCGAGTTGCTGCAGCAAATGCTCGCCGTGCAGTCGTCCGATGACTTGCTGTGGATTCGTCACGGCTACTGGGATGTGCCGACCGGGCTGCTTTCTGCCGAGGGCAAGGGCCCGGTCGTGGTTAGCGGTCACACGCCCACGGTATCGCTTGGGCGCTATTGCGAGGTCGGTGGTCTGGCGGGGCTCGATGAGGAGTCGGGTCGCGGGCAGATTGTGCGCCTGGGCGGCGAGGATACCGCCGGTGTGCCCGATCGCATCGATATCGACTGCGCCGCCGCCACCGGCTCCGAGTTCGGTCGCGTGGGCATCCTGCGCCTGGACGACGGGGCGGAGTTCTACGCGAACATCAACCCGGGCGAATAATCGGTGCAAGGGGTAGCTAATTTGGGAAGGGTTTTTGACCACTTTTGCCCTTCTGCCCGCTAATTGATTTCTCTGGGACGGGGATTTTAAAATCATTTGGCTGCCCGCTGGCTAAGTGAGTAGGCTTTTTTGGAAATGCCGAGCAGCCGGCAAATTTGCCTCA
>UQWQ01000139.1 GCA_900544755.1 uncultured Collinsella sp.
AGGTACCCAGCGGAGCAAGGTTCTCCTGAACAACAGCGGCGCCGGCGGACAGCATGATGTAACCAAGAATGGGCTTCAGGGTGCCCGTCATCACCTTGTGGGCAGGACGCTTAAGCGCGACAAGGCCCACAAAGGCAAATAGACCCATAATCCACGCTGGCTTGGTCAGAATCGATTGGATAAACTCAAGTATGGGAAGGATGGCTTGCATCTGCGCTTCCTTTCTCTCTAACGTGGGCGCGTTTCCCTCTTCCACAGGGAACCGCCCTTTTTTGTGCCGCTTTAGGCGTTAGCGGCGGCCGCCTTGATTGCCTCGAGGGCGTCTTCACGGATCTTCTTCTTGTTCACATAGCTGCGAACGATCACAACGTTGCCGTGGAGCTCGGGGGCGAGCTCTTTAACGGTGATGAACAGATCCGGATTTGCGGAAGAAGCACCGTTCAGGTCCATAGACTCAACGTCGGCCTTGATGCCCTCCTCCTCGCAAAGCTCCTCGACTTTGCCAGCGAGCATCAGGCTGGACCCGATGCCGTTTCCGCATACGGTGATGATATGCATGGCAACCTTCCTCTCCTACACGTGACGGTTTTCCGTCTATCCAAAAGCGGCGACGCATCGCCGTGCCATTAAGGCCTAAAAGAATGAACGCATGGTCTCCAAAACCTGCTCGGGCGTATCGCATGCGCTGAGCTTGGCAACGCAGTCCTCGTCCTCGAACATCTGCGAAAGCTCCGCCAAGCAGCCAAGATGAGCCTTGGGGTCGGGTGCGCAAATACCCACGAGCACGTGAACCGGATCGAAATCCTCGTGTCCAAACGCAACGGCTGGGTCAAGCGTGACGATACAGATTCCCGCTTCGCTCACATTGCCATCTGCCTGAGCGTGGGGCATGGCGATGCCCTCTTCCAAGACCATATAGGGGCCGAATTTGTGAACCGATGAAATCATGGCGTCAACATAGCTCTGGTCGCATTTGCCAGCGTCTACGAGCAACTTACCGCATGCCCTGATCGCTTCCTCCCAGTCGGAGGCCTCGACGTGGCAGGCAACAAGCTCGGGCTTAAGAAGATCGGTCAGCATGCTCGTCCCCTACTCCTCGGGCAGGATATGAAAACCAAGCGCCTGAATGTCGCGGGCAAAGCCCTTGACCGTATCAAGCGAGTACTCAAGCAAATCTTTCCCGAAATTCTTGCGCTTGGCAAGAAGGGCATTGGGGACCGTAATGATCTGACAGCCAACGGACTCCGCCTGGAAGATATTGAGGACCTCGCGCGTAGACGCCCAGAGAACCTCGGCAGCAGGCTTAACGGCAGCCTTCTTTACGGACTCCGCCATGAGGGGCAGCGGATCGACGCCGGTATCGGCAATGCGACCGGCAAAGATGGACAGAATAGAGGGGGTCTCAGCAGAGACGGCATCGACAAACTCGTCGACCTGCTCGGGCGTGAAGATAGTGGTGACATTCACCTTGATGCCGTCGGCAGAAAGGCGCTTGACCAGCGCGGCAGTGGACTCACCCTTGGTGTTGAGCGCCGGGATCTTAACGTAGACGTTGTCTGCCCAGGTTGCGATCTCGCGAGCCTCGGCTTCCATACCCGCCTCGTCGTCGGCGAATACCTCAAAAGAGACCGACACATCAGTAATGTGCTCAAGAACCGTCTTGGCAAAAGCGCGGTAGTCGGTCACGCCGCCGGCCTTCATAAGGGAAGGATTGGTCGTGAAGCCCTGAACGTTGCCATTGTCATGCATGTCAAGCATACCCTCGAGGTTAGCGCCGTCGGCAAACACCTTGATCGCCATGTTCGGTCCTTTCTCATCTAACACTATTGCTATCGAAAGCCTTCTTCTTTGTTTCAAAAGCTTTTCGGTTTTCTTTTATAAACCATTTCAAAAGCTATCGAAAGCTCAATTGTCAACTTTCCGTGAACGGTCGAATATCGGGCGTGAACGTACTTCTTTTGGGCGGCACCTTCAGAATGAGACTCTTTATAGCCCGTTTACGTGCGAACTATCTGCTACGCATGCATTTGTGACATGCCATTCCGTTCTTTTGATTCATTCGAATTTGCCTTGTTCTTTTCATATCGATACGTTATATTTCGATTACGAAAGGCGCATCTTTTACCTTTTGTTCAAAAGGAGCGGCATATGGCATCTACTTCAGACCTTTCACCGGCCGAGCGTCAGCGATTTATCATGAATTGGCTGGCCGAAAAGCCAAATATCTCGGTATCCGACATCGTTCGCCGTTTTTCGGTTTCGGAAGTCACCGCACGACACGACCTCATCTCGCTGGAATCCGAAGGCAAGCTGCGTCGCGTACGCGGCGGAGCGGTATCGCTTTCTCGCTCCAACGCAATCTCGTATCCCGAGGAGCGCATCAATGTCCAAGTCGAGGCCAAGGA
The DNA here is from genome assembly GCA_900544755.1 of uncultured Collinsella sp. Taxonomy (GTDB): domain Bacteria; phylum Actinomycetota; class Coriobacteriia; order Coriobacteriales; family Coriobacteriaceae; genus Collinsella. Next base: position 2,406 of record UQWQ01000139.1, read on the forward strand.
AGCCATCGCCGCAACCGCAGCAACTCTTGTTGATGATGGCGATGTTCTGGTAATTGATATCGGCACCACAGGCTTTTACTTCGCTAAGGCCCTCATGGACAAGCGTGAGATCACCATTATCACCGGCGATCTTGCAATCGCGAACTACGCCAGCTTCAATCTCCCCAATGCTTCGGTAGTGCTGCTGGGCGGCTCCGTGCGCAAGGGCCACCTCTATCTCGCGGGCGCACTAACGCTCGACTGCATGAGCAAACTACATGCCGACAAGGCGTTTGTCAGTGCCGACGGATTCCACCCCGACCACGGTTTTACCGTCGAGCACGACTTCTCGGCCATGATCAAGCATATGTACCTTACCAACTCAAACCAGGGCTACATGATGGTTGACCAGGGAAAGTTCAATAAGACCAGTTTTTATCAGTCCGCGCAGATCGATGACCTCGACGGCATCATCGTTGATGGAGACGACGAGGGCATCATGACGGCGGCGATCGAGAGCAGTCGCAGTCATCCCAAGCTCTATATTGCAAAATAGCTCAAATGGCCGGGTCGCCC
>UQWQ01000140.1 GCA_900544755.1 uncultured Collinsella sp.
TGGTGGGGAATATACAAAACTAGCGGTTGAGAAATCGCTTTAGCGACAGGGCGCATTGCTTTGGGCGCTTGTTTTGGGATTTGATGAAAGGGGACGGTTCCATGGCTCTTTGGGGCGGTCGTTTTGAGGCAGGCGTGGCCGAGGTCACGCAGGAGTTTGGCGCGTCGTTGCCGGTTGACAAACATCTCTATAAGCAGGATATCGCCGGATCTAAGGCACATGCCAAGATGCTGGCGGCCCAGGGCATTATCAGCGCCGAGGACGAGCAGGCGATTGCCGAGGGCCTGACCGGAATCGAACAGGATATCGATGCCGGCAACTTCACCTTTGATATCAACGACGAGGACATTCATATGTCCATCGAAAGCGAGCTGACGCGTCGTATCGGCGAGGCTGGCAAACGCTTGCATACTGGGCGTTCGCGCAACGACCAGGTGGCGACCGATACGCGCCTGGGCGTCAAGGCGCTGGCCAAGGAGCTCATGGAGGCCAATCTTGAGCTGCGCCATGTGCTGGTGGATGCGGCCAAGAAGTACGACAAGGTGATTCTTCCGGGCTACACGCATATGCAGCACGCTCAGCCCGTGCTGCTCTCGCATCATCTGCTGGCGTATTCCTGGATGTTCGCGCGCGACTTTACGCGCCTGAAGGCCGCCTTTGATGCCGCCGACAACTGCCCGCTGGGTGCTGCCGCGCTTGCCGGTACGAGCTATCCGCTCGATCGCCAGATGACGGCTGCCGAACTTGGCTTTGCGGGCGTGATTCCCAACTCGCTCGATGCGGTTTCCGACCGTGATTTCCTGCTCGATCTGCATTACGCCGGATCCGTCATGGCGATGCACCTGTCGCGTCTTTCCGAGGAGATCGTGCTGTGGTCGAGCTCCGAATTTGGCTTTATCACGCTTTCAGACTCCTACTCCACCGGCTCGTCCATCATGCCGCAGAAGAAGAATCCCGACTTTGCCGAGCTTATCCGCGGTAAGAGCGGTCGCGTGTACGGCAACCTGGTGCAGCTGCTGGTAACCATGAAGGGCCTGCCGCTCGCTTATAACAAGGACTTGCAGGAGGACAAGGAGGGCGCGCTCGATACCGCTCACACGCTCATGCAGTGCCTGTCCGTTATGGCCGGAATGATTTCGACCTGGACCGTCAACGAGGATGCCATGGCGCGCGAGTGCGGCGTGGGGCACCTTGCCGCCACCGATGTTGCCGATTACCTGGCAAAGCGCGGTCTACCGTTCCGCGAGGCACATGCCGTGGTGGGGCACCTGGTCCTGATGTGTGAGAAGCGCGGCTGCAATCTTGAGGACCTGCCGTTTGAGGTGTTCCAGGAGGCAAGCCCGCTCTTTGAGCGCGATATTACCGAGGCACTCGATATCCCGTCGATTGTCGCCGCGCGCACGGCCGAGGGCGGTACCGCCCCTGCCGCCGTTGCCGTGCAGCTGCAGCGTGCCGAGGCGCAGCTCGTGGCCGACGAAGGCGTGTTTGGATCGTTGACCAAGGTCGTCGAGATGGGCCACGGAGCTAATTAGCTTATTGGATGCGTTTGCCTGGTGCGTTCATCATATCTTGCCTTTACGGGTGCCCGCTACGGTGGGCGCCCGTTATGTTATAGAGAAGGAAGGGGCTTGTCGAGAACTTTTGTAGGACATTTGCGCAGGTTGTGAAGGGGGTACGTTCGCGGGTGGCAACCGACCGTCTGCTCTGTTCGATGCGGTTGATGGGAGGTCGGATGGTACTCTAATCGAGCTTCGAAACAGAAGTGACACATATGGAGCGCTTTAATAAATTGCAACGTTTCAATAAACAGCTTTTTGTTTAACTGCAGCTAAAACTCTGTTACGATGCAGTCCAGGCGGGTGCCGGAATGGGACTTGGGCACGCGCGAACCTACTTGAAAGGCTACCTTATGGCTATCGAGAAGACCTTCATCATGATTAAGCCCGACGCGGTGCGCGATCGCAAGATCGGCGAGATTGTTGCTCGCATTGAGCGCAGCGGCCTTGTCATCGAGCGCATGGAGATGACCACGCTCGAGCGCGCTACCGTCGAGGAGCACTACGCCCATCTGGCCGACAAGCCCTTCTTTGGCGGTCTCTGTGACTTTATGACGAGCGGTCCGGTCGTCAAGATGGTCGTTTCCGGTCTCTCCGCTGTTGCTAAGATGCGCACCCTCATGGGCGCTACTAATCCGCTTGACGCTGCTCCTGGTACCATCCGCGGCGACTTTGCCGTCGATGTCAACGCCAACGTGATCCACGGCTCCGACTGCCTGGAGAACGCCGAGATCGAGATCAAGCGCTTCTTTGGCTAAACCAGCTTTGACTCCTTAAAGCTGTTAGCGTGTGGCTTGGGTGCCGCGGAACTCCATCCGCGGCGCCCTTTTATTCCAAAATCTATGAAGGGGCCCGCTCGTACATGTGTTCCGAGCGGGCCCCTGCTGTTAGCTTGTGGCACTGAATAGTTTAGGCCTCGTCGACGACCTTGAGGCCGCGGGTCTGGTCGATCTCATTGAGGAGGTTAACGCGACGCTCGTGACGGCCGCCCTCGAACTCGGCGTCGAGCCACTCGTCGACGATCATCTTGGCGAGCTCGGAGCCAACGACGCGGGCGCCAAAGGCGAGTACGTTGGTGTTGTTGTGCATGCGCGAGAGCTTGGCGCTGAAGGGCTCGGAACACACGACGGCGCGAACGCCTTCGACCTTGTTGGCTGCCAAGCTGATTCCGACGCCGGTGCCGCAGATCAGGATGCCCAGATCGACGTCGCCGTTGGCTACGGCTTTGCCCACCTTGTAGCCGGCGATGGGGTAATCAAAGCTCTCGGAGGTGTCGGTGCCAAAGTTCATGACCTCGCAGCCGCGCTCCTTCAGGTGCTCGGAAATGATGTTCTTGAGCTCGACGGCGGCGTGGTCGTTACCGATACCAATCTTCATGAGTGGTTCC
>UQWQ01000141.1 GCA_900544755.1 uncultured Collinsella sp.
ATCCCTCGTGTGATAGAAATCCGCTGGAAGGAGCTCTGGGCGTGTGGTCCCTGTCTCCACATTTGCGCTCGTATCATATGGGTAATTCAATGAAAATACGCATGCGTTATATACAAAACGTGCAATGACGTCAGCAAAAAGGGTGCGATATAAAATGACGCCTTAGACGACTACGATTTGATTTTGGTGTCAGTTTTGGTGTCAAGCTTGATGTCAAAAAGAAAAAGGCCAGAGGCTTAACTCCTCTGACCTGCGCTTTAGATGGTGGGCGATACAAGATTCGAACTTGTGACCCCATCCGTGTGAAGGATATGCTCTACCCCTGAGCCAATCGCCCGTCGCCTTTCGGCAAAAGAGATACTATCATAGCCTCGCGTTGTTTACCAAGAACTTTTTGCCCTCGAATTCAAATTCTTGGGCACATGCCGTTCCATCACAAACAAGGCGTCCAGCAAACCAGCAGCTAAACCACCATTTACCGCTTGATCCACGAGGTCTCGGGGCGGCAGCACAGGGCGCTGGGGATCTCCATGTGGTGTCCAATCAATTCAATAACCGGCGTGCAGATGCTTTGATTCTATACGTGCGACGGGTCGCCTATGCCCGCAATGCAACCGCGGCGCAGATCCTCGGCGAGCCCGCTGGTCGTACGGTTTCCGGATACGAGGTCCTGGATCCAGGCGTAGTACTGGTTGTCTTTGGGCTCGGGGCTATCGGACAGCACGACCGGAGTGCCGGCGAACCTTAAGACGGACAATGCATAGACAAGGCTGGTACGTTTGTTACCGTCCTCGAAGATGTGGTCCTTGACCATGTGCTCTGCCACGTAGGTGACCTGGTCAAAGATGTCTGCGAAGCGATCGGCCGGCGATTGACCGAATATTGTACAGAATGCACCCGCAAGTACGGACTCGACGCGTCCAAGCTCAAGCGCTGCCCGGTCGCCTGTGGCGTCGGTTGTATAGCAGCGCCCGACCGTCATCAGCGTGCTGTGTAGGCGCATCACGACCACGGCCATAGCTTCGAGCGAACCGGTATCATCGAGCACGAGCGGCGCGAACGGATGAGCGCTCCGCTGCATAGCCGCCATCATGAGTTCCCCAAGAGCCTGAGCGCGTTGGGCATGCCCGCTATGGTCTGCCGAATAGCTTCGTCGATTGACGTGACGCCGTCGAGCATATTCGGAGATGCTGAATTTACCTCGAGCGCAGATGAATGATCTTCTTGAGCAACGCAATCAGCTCCGTCATCTTGTTGAACGTAGTTCCAAGGCATGCCTGCCTCCTCTATAGACTTTCGGACGGAATAGCCCGCGAGTCGTACTCCAGGGCGATCGGTTGCCAGACGAGGTCTTCGATGGCGCAGCTTAGGGTGTTTGCGAGCGCCAATGCCGAAGAGACCGAAGCGCGGCGTAAATCCAGCTGATTCTGTTCGTAGAGCTGTATAGCGCGAAGTTTAACCCCCGATTGGGCGGCCAGCTGTTTTTGCGTTAGGCCGGCCGCCTTTCGTGCCGCTTTGAGGCCCTTTTTGTCTGCCTGGGCTTTGTTCCATTTATCGATGACAATCTCTGCGAATGTATCTTCCGACGCCTCGTGAAGCGGGGAATACGAACCGATAATCCAATCAAGCGGGGCGACTTCAAAGAGCTCGTTAAAGTTCAAGCTGCTCGCCCATTGCAAATAAGCCAAAACCCAGCCCGCCCAGTATTGCGAGGAACGATCAAGCGGATAGCTCTCCCTACATTCTGCAGGTTTCAGTCCTGCACTGGCAATTATTTCACGCGCAAGTTCGTCACCCGACATGCCGCAGACAACGCGCGCCACACCACGCTCGAATTGCCTCATCTCGAGAGAATTCAATAGGATTGTCGTTAGTTCGACAGGACTCAGCCCTTGGTCGCAGAGGGCGAAATCGACTGCCTCGCCCAGCGTTCTCATGGCATCCTCGAGATACATCTCACTGTAGGCGTGGGTCATTTTCTGTCATCCCCTCTCGAACGATATCGACGATACGAATTCCCTCAAACGGGTTTTCGGTAAGCAATTCCCGATACTGCGCCCTTGCCAACTCATCTCGGTCCTTGGCCAATGGGCCATATAGAGCTTGTGGCGCACGTTCAAATCCAGCAAAACGAATGCTCGCAAACGCGCGCTCGCTTTTAAGCACAATCTGTTCTCCCAGGTTGCCGAGCTTCATGGCCCGACCCAACTGCTCAACGGTGATTGTGTTGTTCACAAAAGCTCTGGCATAGCTAAAGTACGAGTCGTCCGCGCGCCATCCCCTTATCACGTCGCAAACGCTCGTGTCAGGTAGAAAATGATCGTGGAGATATTCGCACGCCCCCACGGCGATAGCGGTGTCCTTGCGAAAAGAACGATGCTCTACAAGCAACGCTATCCAATGCAGAACTGAATATTGCGGCGATAGCAGGTCGAGTACCTTGAGATCGGCCATGTCGAGTTCATATCGATTTACAAAGCCGTCTGCGTCCCTAGAGCATGCCCATTCCCTTGCAAGGTTGAGGCTCTCTGTGCAATAGAATCCCTGTCCATAGTCGTTATGGACTTTCCCCAGGCCAATCTGGGGAGTCTCAATGATCTTCTGAGAACCATGCCACAGTTCCACGCGAGTCTCCTAACAAGTATCGCTCTAGCGATAGTATAACATGCTATCGTTAGGGCGATTCCTGTATTCAAAGAGAAAGAGAGCAATCCAGTAGCTGTCCTTGATTCTCATTTTCATTGCAACAGCCTCAGGACTCAGCGCAACGCGTTG
>UQWQ01000142.1 GCA_900544755.1 uncultured Collinsella sp.
CTAGCACGGGGGAGTGGCTACTCGGCGTCGGCGAAGCCGTTGGGGTTATGGCTCTGCCAATTCCAGCTGTCGCGGCACATGTCCGCGATGTCGTACTGGGCCTTCCAGCCCATCATGCGTTCGGCCTTGGAGGCATCGCACCAGTTGGCGGCGATATCGCCGGCACGGCGCTCGCGAATCACGTAGGGCAGCTCCTTGCCGCAGGCCTTGGAGAAGGCGGCGACGACCTCGAGTACCGAGGTGCCGGTGCCGGTGCCCAGGTTAAAGATCTCGACGCCGGTCTTGCCGTTCATCCAGTTGAGGGCGGCAACGTGACCGGATGCCAGGTCGCACACGTGGATGTAGTCGCGCACGCCGGTGCCGTCGGGGGTGGGGTAGTCGTTGCCAAAGACCTGAACGGCCTCGAGCTTACCGACGGCGACCTGGGCGACGTAGGGCACCAGGTTGTTGGGGATGCCGTTGGGGTCCTCGCCGATCAGGCCCGACGGATGGGCACCGATGGGATTGAAATAACGGAGCAGCACGACGTCCCACTCGGGGTCGGCGGTGTGGACGTCCATGAGGATCTGCTCAATCATCCACTTGGTCCAACCATAGGGGTTGGTCGCGGGCTTCTTGGGGTCTTCCTCGGTGACGGGCGGATTGTCCGGATCGCCGTAGACGGTCGAAGAGCTCGAGAAGATGATGGACTTACAGCCGTGGTTGCGCATGACATCGATGAGCACCAGGGTGTTCTCGATATTGTTGTGGTAGTACTCGACGGGCTTGCTCACCGACTCGCCAACGGCCTTAAAGCCGGCGAAGTGGATGACGCGGTCGATCTGGTGGGTATCGAAGATCTTGTTCATCGCATCGCGGTCGAGCACGTTGGCCTCGTAGAAGGTGAGGTTCTTGGCGGCCTCGTCGCCCACGATGGTCTTGACGCGGTCGATGGCAACGGCGCTGGAGTTGGAGAGGTCATCGACGACGACAACCTGGTAGCCACCCTCGAGCAGCTGAACGACGGTGTGCGAGCCGATAAAGCCGGCGCCGCCGGTAACGAGGACGCAGGTGTCTTTGGGGTCGAGTGCTTTGGACATGTAGTCTCCTATCGAATCAGGAACACTTCTTGAGGGGAGTATAGCGCAGCTGGGGGCGCCCAAAACACGCGGGGCAGGAAAACCAGAGGATTGATGTTAACGTACTCATAGGGTGTTATTTGCATAATCCTTACCTTTGGTGTGGGACGTATTTGCGAGCCGCTGACCATGCTTTTCCAGCCGTTCGTGGAAATAGTTGGGACAAGCGCGATGTGCGTTAATATGTTTGAGTTGAGCGACATATAAATAAGCATGTAACGGAGTACATATGTCACCAAACAACGATTCCATCTTTACGCAGGAGCTTTCGCGCCGCACTGCCCTTAAGGCTCTTTTCGGCGCCGCTTCTGCGGCTGTTCTTTTTGGCCTGCCCGCCCGCGCCCATGCGGCTGAGGCCAGTCAAGAAACCACCGACAAACTGAATGCCGCCCAGGCCCAACTCGACGAGGTTCAGGCCCAGCTCGACAGCATCGCAAATGAGTATGCGGCGCTGGCCAACAAGAATGCCCAGACCCTCAACGACATCGAGAATGTCCAGGGCAAGATTGACGACACGCAGGCCCAGATCGATGAAAAGAAGGCCGAGCTCAAGAAGAAGCGCAACGACCTTTCCGATCGCGTGGCCGCCAGCTACAAGTCCGGCGGTACGAACATCCTGTCGCTGCTGCTGGCCTCTGGCTCGTTTGAGGAACTCGTCGCCAACGCGCATTACGTTGAGAAGATCAACAAGAGCGACCGCGATGCCATCGAGGATATCCAGACGATTCAGGCTGAGCTCGACGCGCAGAAGACCGAGCTCGAAGCACAAAAGGCCAACCTGGAGAAACTCAAGGACCAGCAGACGGCTCAGATGCAGGATATGCAGGCCAAGCAGCAAGAAGTCCAGACCGTGCTGAACGGTCTTTCCGACGACGTCAAGGAGCTCATGGCTCAGCGCGATTCCGAGATTCTCGCTGCCGCCCAGGCCGAGGAGGCCGCTAGGAAGGCCGCCGCTGCCGCGGCCGCCGCGAACAAGAACAATTCCTACTCGGGTGGTTCGAGCTCGGGCGGTGGATCGTATGCGCCCGGAACTCCGCAGCAGAATGCCGGCTCGGGCAAGCAGCAGGCCGTCGTCAACGCGTGCTACTCCACGCCTTCGCCGGGTCAGAACTGGTGCGCGGCGTGGGTTACCAATGTCTTCCGCAATGCCGGCGTGGGCTATTTTGGCGGCAACGCGTGTGACATGTTCAACGCCTGGTGCTATAGCTCCGACCGCTCGGCGCTGCAGGTGGGCATGA
>UQWQ01000143.1 GCA_900544755.1 uncultured Collinsella sp.
GTCACCGAGCCCACCTTGGGACCATCGGGCAGGCAGCTGCGCTTGAACTGCTGGGCAAAGAAGCGACGATAGAATGTACGCAGCCACGTGTGGACGGTCTTGGCGTCGTAGACGCCCTCGAAGCTCTTGAGCGCCATGCGGTAGATCTTGCCCGGCTCAAAGCCAAAACGCAGCAGGTAGTAGAGGAAGTAGTCGTGCAGCTCGTACGGGCCCACCAAATCCTCAGTCTTCTGCGCAATCTCGCCGTCGCCCGTGGGCGGCAGAAGCTCGGGGGACACCGGCGTATCGAGGATATCGAGCAAGACCTCGGCAATACGCCCGCCAAACACATCGGCCGCATAGCGCACCAGATGGCGCACAAGCGTCTTGGGCACGCTCGCATTGACGGCGTACATGCTCATGTGGTCGCCGTTATAGGTAGCCCAGCCGAGCGCCAGCTCCGACAGGTCGCCCGTGCCGATGACAAAACCGCCAGCCTGGTTGGCCAGATCCATCAGAATCTGCGTACGCTCGCGCGCCTGGCTGTTCTCGTAGGTCACGTCCTGCACGGCCGGATCATGCTCGATATCCTTAAAGTGCTGTTCCACGGCAGCATGGATCGAGACCTCGCGGAAGCTCACACCCAAGTCACGAGCGAGCGACTCGGCATTCGACTTGGTGCGGTGCGTCGTGCCAAAGCCGGGCATGGAAACCGCCGTGATACCCGTGCGCGGCAGCCCCAGTGCATCGAAGGCACGCACGGTCACAAGCAGCGCTAGCGTGGAGTCCAAGCCGCCCGAAAGGCCGATGACCGCAGCCTTGGTACCTGTGTGGGCAAGGCGGGTCTTGAGGCCCGCAGTCTGCAGATCGAGGATCGTCTCGCAGCGCTCGGCCAAGTCGCCGTGGTCGGCCGGCACGAAGGGCGCGCGGGGGAAGACACGGTCGATGTCGCAGGCATCGCGCAGGACAGGTTCTTCGGCCAGCACGCCCTCAAACGAAAACTCAACGGTCGTGGCCTCCGGCGCATCGTCGGTGCGCGTCCACGTCGTCGAGCGACGGCGCTCGGCAACCAGACGGTCAAGATCGACATCGGCCACCGCCATATCGCAGGTAAGCAGTTTAGTGGCGGCGAGCTTGGATCCGTTTTCGTAGATAAGGTTCTCGCCCGCAAAGACCATGTCGGTCGTGGACTCGCCCTCGCTCGCGTCTGCATAGGCATAGGCACAGTACAGGCGCGCGCTCTGATTGGAGATTAGGCTGCGGCGGTAATCTGCCTTACCGATGATTTCGTCAGAAGCCGACGGGTTGAGAATCACCGTCGCACCGGCAAGCGCCATCTCGGTCGAAGGGGGCGCCGGCACCCACAGGTCCTCACAGACCTCAACGCCCAGCACCAGGTCCTCGGCGCCCTCATCACAGCAACGGTAGACAAGCCCCGAACCCAGCGGGACCGGACCCTGACCGGCGAATTCAACCCACACGGGATCGGCAGGCGCCGGAGCAAACCAACGGCGCTCATAGAACTCGCCATAGTTGGGCAAATACTTCTTGGCCGTGAGGCCCAAAAGCTCGCCCGCACAGCACACGGCCACGCAGTTGTAGATGTTTTCGGCTACCGCAACGGGAAGGCCGACGGTAAAGACAATCGGCAGCTCGCGGGTTTCATCGAGGATATGCACCAGAGCAGCCTCGCAGGCATGCAGCAATGTGCGGTTATGGAACAGATCGGCCGCGGTATAGCCGGTCAGGTTAAGCTCGGGCAGCGCCAGCGCGCGAACGCCGCGCTCGGTAGCCTCGCGAACAGCCGCCAGCGCAACCTCGGCATTGCCCTCGACATCGGCCACGCGAATCCGCGGCGACGCCGCCGCCACACGCAAAAAGCCGTCGTTCTTATTAGCCGAAACGCAGCATTGCCTTGTTGATCTGGACACTGGAGGCCCCTTCTACCCTGAGATTCAGTCTAACGGACGTTCACATATCTCTAACTAGCCAAAGCAACCTCCCAGTTTACTGAGACGCTAACCTGTGCTAAGAGCATGTATTCCAAAAATATCTTTAATTAAAAAAGGAGAAATCGATAATCGACTTCTCCTTTAAGCGAGGCAAGAAAATTCCGAAACTAATGGCAGAATTTATCCATGTAGTCCTCAAAGTCGAACACTTCTACCACGACGCCCTCTTCCTGAGACTCTTTCAGTTGCTCCAAGAGATCTTTGTTAATAACGTCCATGCAGAAACCTCCTCTATCTAATCAGTT
>UQWQ01000144.1 GCA_900544755.1 uncultured Collinsella sp.
AACATTCGACGCTTATCGCCAAAATCGCGATTTTCATCGAATGTTGTGATGGTTTCTTACCTGTTTCTTACTGCTTTACGGCACGTTCCAAGTGATTGCGTCCAAACAGCAGCAACGCCGCAGGGACCGCCGTCACGACCATGCCTGCCCCCACGAGTGTCCGTTGTACGCCAAATGTTGCCGCCAGCCACGGTGCAACCGCCAGAGGGGCCACGCCGGCGAACATGTTGCCAAAGCCCATGACCGAGTTGACGCGGCCGAGCTGCTCGAGCGGAGCCGTCGTTTGCACGATGGTGTTATGAAGCGGGTTGACGATGCCCCAAGCTATGCCCAGTGCAATCTGGCCGACAAGAGCCACGCCCACGTACGGTGTCCCCACATAGAGCAGGCTTCCCAGGCCCACGGACATGAGCGCCACGAGCAGTGTTTTAAGGTTGACCAGGTGCGGCGGCATCCGAAGCGCAACCACGGCGCCCAGCACCGCGCCCACACCGCAGGCCGACGAAAGCCAGCCCATCCACTCAACGCCGACGTGCAGGACATCGCGATAGAAAAACGACTCGAGCGGATCGAAGGCCCCGTAGCCAAAGTTCGAAAGAAAAATGATACAAAACAGCAGGGTAAGAACGCTGTTGGTAAAGACCGTCTTGATGCTGGTCGCGAAGGTGACGCGGGAGGATATGCTGGGGTTGGAGCTTTGTCCCGCACGCTCCCCTTCCTCTGCCGAATCGGCATCCACATGTCCGGCGACATGGCTGGCCTGCGGCCTAAAGCCCCAACTGACGACGAACGCCAACACGGTAAAGAGCATCATGAGCACGAACACCGCGCGCGACGATGCAACCGCCGCGACAAAGCCGCCCAGCGTGGGTCCAACGATAATGCTCACGTTTGAGAACATGGCGATGGCGGAATTGATGTCTTTGAGTTCGGCGGGGTCGTCGGTGAGGTAGGCCGGATAAGATGTGGCGATGGGTTGGGCAAATCCCATCGTAAAGCCTAGGAGCACCGCGCCGAGCAGGACAATGCCGGTCGCACCACCAAAGGCAATGATTGCCGTGCCGGTTACAAGCGTGCCGACGATGCTCAGCAAGAAATGACGGCGCGGACCCCAGGCGTCGAGCGCCGCGCCGCCCGCAAAGGATCCCAGGATCACAAAGACGTTCATGAACAGGACGGCCAGCGATGTCGCGACGACCGAAGCGTCATCCGTATAGGTGAGCGTTCCGATGACGCCGATAAAATAACTGGTCTGAAAGCCGGTGTAGATGAGGAAGCGCATTGCCACCAGGCGTTTAGCCTGCACGGACAGCGACGAGTGGAATTTTGGAAATACAGATGTGGGCATGGGGGCTCCTTATTGCATACGAATGTGGACAGCGAGCATTTGGCCCTCCGTCCATTGGCTCAATCTATCCGTATGCCTTACTAAGGACACATCGAGCCCCTTCCTTCTGTCTTTCCGCCCAACATGAACTACTTGGTAGATTTTAAGGCATGTCCCTAAAGTCTACCGAGGTGGTCTTGGATCAGATCGCAGATGGCTCGGGCATCGTTGATGTTGATGGCTCGGGTCGCAAAGCCGGCATCGAACGCCTGACGCGCCAGGGCCTCGTTGCAGGCAAGGGCTAGCGTGTGGCCGTCGACCAGGTCGAGCGAACTCTTGCCGCGCAGACGGTCGACACCGGAGCGCGCGACCACGATGTTGTCGAAGCCCTCGGTCTTGTAGCCCTCGATGATCACCACGTCAACATCGCTGTAGCGCGACAGCAGCTCGCGCGCGGGCATCTCGTCCTCCTCGCGCGTGTCGGCGTACTCCGCCCAGCGCGTGGCGCAGATGAGGCCCACGTGCTTGGATCCGGCCTGGTGATGGCGCCACGTATCCTTAGCGGGCACGTCGATATCAAAGCCGTGATGCCCGTGATGCTTGAGCGAACCCACGCGCAGGCCGCGGCGAGTGAGCTCGGCTATGACCTTCTCGACGAGCGTGGTCTTGCCCGAGTTCTGGTAGCCGATAAACGCGATCGCGGGGACGGCCGGTGTCGGAGCTGCGGGCGCGACGGCGACGGGTGCGCTTGCGGGCGCGGCGCCGTCAGCGGCCACGGCCTCAACGGCAGCGGCCGCTGACGGCGCCGCGCGATCCCACACGCCTGAGCGGCCGCCTTCCTTGTGCAGCAGACGCACATCGACGATCTCCATAC
>UQWQ01000145.1 GCA_900544755.1 uncultured Collinsella sp.
GCGGACATGGCTCAGTTGGTAGAGCACAACCTTGCCAAGGTTGGGGTCGCGGGTTCGAGCCCCGTTGTCCGCTCCAAACGCAACAGCCCGACTACTACGGTAGCCGGGCTTTTTCGTACCCATCGTATGGGCTCGAACCCGAGAGGGAGCGAGCGTTTGGGGCGTGGCTGTGGCGTTGTTTGCCGCGAATGTCCGCTTTGGGCGTATCATCGTGGGCATCTCGCATAACCTCGTTGCAAGGGAGATACGCCCCATGGCTACAGAAAAGTCTTCTTCGCGCTCATGGATGTCCGACGCCGCGATCTATCAGATCTACTCGCGCTCGTTTAAGGATTCGACTGGTTCGGGTCTGGGCGATATCGCGGGCATTACCCAGCAGATGGACTATCTTGAGCAGCTGGGCATCGAGGCCATCTGGCTGAGCCCGTTTTACCCTTCGCCTCTTGTCGATGGCGGCTATGATGTGGCGGACTACTGCGATGTCGACCCACGTCTCGGCTCGCTTGATGACTTCGATGACATGATCGCTACGGCTCATGCGCGCGACATCAAGGTCATCGTCGACATCGTGCCCAACCATTCGTCCAACCAGCACCCCTGGTTCAAAGCCGCTCTTGCCGCCGGCCCCGGATCGCCCGAGCGCGCCCGTTATATCTTCCGCGATGGTCGCGGCGAGCACGGCGAGCTGCCTCCCACCAATTGGAATGCCAACTTTGGCGGCCCCGCCTGGACGCGCGTCGCGGACGGTCAGTGGTATCTGCACATGTTTACGCCCGAGCAGCCGGACTTTGACTGGTCGTGCCCCGAGGTTCACGCGTTCTTTTGTGACGTCCTGGCGTTTTGGAGCGATCGAGGCGTCGATGGCTTTCGCATTGATGTGGCGCACGGTCTCGCCAAGGATCTCGACCGCGATGACCTCGACCGGTGGCATCTCGCCGAGGGCGATGACATGGTTGAGGACGGCACCCATCCGCTGTGGGACCGCAACGAGGTCCACGAGATCTATCGCGAGTGGCGCCGCGTGTTCGACCGCTATGATCCGCCACGCAGCGCCGTTGCCGAGGCGTGGGTGCTGCCCGAGCGCCAGTATCTCTACGCGCGTCCCAGCGAGCTTGGCCAGACATTCAACTTTGAGTTTGCCAAGGCCACTTGGACCTATGATGACATGCACGCTGCAATCGAGGAGGGCTTGAAGGCAGCTATAGAATCCGATTCCGCCTCGACCTGGGTGCTCTCCAACCACGACGTGCCGCGCGTGGCGACGCGCTATGCCCTGCCGCAGATCAAGGCGACGCGCTACCACCAGATTGCGCTCGACTGGCTCTTACGCGACGGGTCGTCTTATGACGAGGAACGTGAACTCGGCGAGCGCCGCGCGCGGGCGGCCCTTTTGCTCGAGCTGGCGCTTCCGGGCTCGGCATACGTGTATCAGGGTGAGGAGCTCGGCCTTTTTGAGGTGGCTGACATTCCGTGGGCCGCACTCGAAGATCCTACTGCGACCAATACGCACGGACCGAAGCGCGAGAAGGGGCGCGACGGCTGCCGTGTGCCCCTGCCGTGGGTGGCGGCGGACGATCCCGCGCAGGGCGGATCGTTTGGGTTTTCACCGGCGGACGCCGATGCGGCGCCCCATCTGCCGCAGCCTGCATGGTTTTCCGATTACGCTGCCGATAGGGAAGAAGCGGACCCGACATCGATGCTTGCGCTCTATCGTGACGCCCTCTGGCTGCGGCGCAAGCTGCGCGGGTGCGCCAACGATCTTGCGTGGCTCGATCTTGACGGGCGCACCGGCCTTGCGGATGGTGCCGAGGGCGCTGAGGGCGGCGTCATCGCCTATCGCCGCGACAACGGCTGGGCGTGTGTGACGAACTTCGGTGCAGCGCCCGTGGAGCTGCCTGCGGGCAGGGTCCTGCTCGCCTCATCACCGCTTGCAGACGGTAAGCTCGCGCAGGACAGCTCTGCCTGGATCATGCTCGGTGAGATGTAGGGGTCTCTTGCGGCGAGCTTGCGTTTGCCTGCGCCTTCCGCGGCGGCTGATGTCTTCGCGAGGTTCGCGAGGGCGTCGCAAAACTTTTCAAAAAAAGTTCTTGCATTTGGGTGGATCATCCCGTATATTAAATCCTCGCAGGCGGACATGGCTCAGTTGGTAGAGCACAACCTTGCCAAGGTTGGGGTCGCGGGTT
>UQWQ01000146.1 GCA_900544755.1 uncultured Collinsella sp.
CAAAAAACCGGTCAGCGCGCAGTGCGCCGACCGCCGATATATGGGGTCTGATAATTTTTACCAGCTAGTTCCTCTTACTCGTCTAGGAGATCTTCTGGTATGTCGTTGCCGTCGCCTAGGTCGACTGGGGTTTCTTCGGGGGCAGAGCTGTCTTCTGCGGCTTCGCCTTCGGGCTTCTCCTTGGCGGCTGTCATGCGGGCTACGGCGCATACGCGGTCGTTGTCGTCGACGGTCATCATCTTGACGCCCTGGGTGGCGCGACCGGTTTGGCTGATCTCGTCGGTCTTGACGCGAATGACCGTCGCGCCCTCCGTCACGATGAACAGCTCATGCTGCGGGCCCACCGTCTTCATGGCTGCGAGGTTACCCTTGCGTTCGGTCATCTGGATGGTGTAGACGCCCTGGCCGCCGCGGTTCTGCTCCGGGTAGTCCGCAACCGGCGTGCGCTTGCCGTAGCCGCGCTCGGTAATGACAAACAGGTCACCATTGCCGTTGGTAACCTCCATACCCAAAACGCTCACGCCTTCCTTCATGCCGATACCGCGGACGCCGCTGGTATCGCGACCGGTGGCGCGCACCTGGTCCTCGGGGAACATAATCGCCTTGCCCGCGGTGGTTGCCATTATGATCTTGTCACCCTCACGCACGCGGCGTACAGCGAGCAGCGCGTCGTCGTCCCTCAGGTTGATGGCGATCAGGCCATCACGGCGGCTACGGTCGTAGGCGCTCATCACGGTCTTCTTGACCATGCCGCTCTTGGTGGCAAACATCAGATACTCGTCGGCGGGGAACTCGCGGCAGCTGATGACACTCGCAATCTTCTCGCCCTCCTCGAAAGGCAACAGGTTGACGATCGCGGTGCCGCGCGCCTGGCGCGTACCCACCGGCAGCTCGTGCACCTTCAGGCGATAGACCTTGCCCTTGCTCGAGAAGAACAGCACGTACTCGTGCGTGGACGCGATAAACATCTCGTCGATAACGTCGTCCTCTTTGAGGTTGACGCCCGACACACCCTTGCCGCCGCGCTTCTGGGCGCGGTAGGCGGCCACCGGGATGCGCTTGACATAGCCGGTGTGGGTGATGGTCACGACCATGTCCTCGTCGGCAATCAGGTCTTCGACGTCCAGGTCCTTCTCGACATGGCTGATCTCGGTGCGGCGCTTGTCGCCGAACTTCTTGGAAATCTCGCGCATCTCTTCCTTGATGACGCCCAAGATTTTCTCCTCGTGCGCCAACAGGTCCTCATAGTAGGCGATGGCGCGGCGCAAGCCGTCCAGCTCTTCCTGAATCTTGTCGCGCTCCAGGCCGGTCAGGCGGCGCAGCTTCATCTCGAGGATGGCCGTAGTCTGCTCGGGCGTAAAACCGAAGCGCTCGATTAGGCGACTGCTGGCCTCAGAATCGGTCTGCGAGGAGCGGATGATGCTGATGACCTCGTCGATATGGTCGAGAGCCATCAGATAGCCCTCGAGGATATGGGCACGCGCCTGGGCCTTTTTAAGGTCGAAGCGGGTGCGGCGGGTGACGACGTCGACCTGGTGGTCAATG
Organism: uncultured Collinsella sp.; assembly: GCA_900544755.1. Taxonomy (GTDB): domain Bacteria; phylum Actinomycetota; class Coriobacteriia; order Coriobacteriales; family Coriobacteriaceae; genus Collinsella. Next base: position 1,546 of record UQWQ01000146.1, read on the forward strand.
TAGTGCTGCAGCATCTCGCGCAGGCTCAGGCATTTGGGAACGCCGTTGACAAGTGCCAGGTTGTTGGCGCCAAAGGTCGTCTGCAGCGAGGTGTACTTATACAGATTGTTGAGCACGACCTGCGGAATGACGCCCTTCTTGAGCTCGATGACCAGACGGATACCCTTCTGGTTGGACTCATCGCGCATATCCGAGATGCCCTCGATGCGCTTATCGTTGACGAGCTGGGCGATCTTCTCCTGCAGGGTGCCCTTGTTGACCATGTAGGGAATCTCGGTAAAGACCAAGCGGCTACGGCCGGTCTTGGTGGACTCCACATGAGCCTTAGCGCGCACGGTGATGGAGCCGCGGCCGGTCTCGTAGCTCTGCTTAATGCCGGCACTGCCCATGATGATGGCACCGGTGGGGAAGTCCGGACCGGGCATGATCTGCATGAGCTCGTCGACGGTGGCCTCGGGGTTGTCGATCAGGTAGCACGTGGCTTCGATCGCCTCGGTAAGGTTGTGCGGGGCGATGTTGGTGGCCATGCCGACGGCGATGCCCTGGCTGCCGTTGACCAGCAGGTTGGGGAACCGGCTGGGCAGCATGTGGG